>WHTF01000054.1 GCA_009379725.1 Deltaproteobacteria bacterium | reverse complement strand
AGACCCTGGTCGAATAGACCGAGCTTTGTCAGGCCAACATTGATCCATCCTACACCGGGATCCAACAAAGTGATCCACGCGATGGTGGTGGGTAGACTGGGCACCATGTAGGAGACCCAGAACATGAATTCCAACGTACGACTGAAAGGAATTTTGGTGCGCGCAAGGAGCCAGGCGATGGTGACGCCGATGGGAAAGCTGGTGGCCACATTGAAAAACCAGATCAATACCGAATTGCCCAGCGAGCGGAGCAAGCCCGGTCGCTGGAATGCGTTCTCCCAATGGCGCAGCCCCCAGGTACGAGGCTCGACGAACCAGTCGCCAGCGGCGTTGAAGCTGTTGATCAGCAGAAGCAGAACCGGCCAGATCAGAAAATAGCCCAGCGACAAAATGACCGCCGCCATGATGAAATGGGTCGGGCCGGGCACCGCACGCACAGGCACGGCGACGCGTGCTTCGTTAACCGTCGGCGAGTGTTCCACGGTAATTACTCTATGTCATCGATACGGGGATTTGACCGGCTTCTATCGTTGAACGGTTGAACCTTGAACCGTTGAACTGTTCAAAAGTTCAAACGTTCAACGGCTCAACGACAGAGGTTTGCTCCGTAGTTCCAGATTATCGCGATGGTTTTATTTCTGCCGCGACTCCCAGATTTTAAAGATCCATTTCTGGGCTTCTTCCTGTTTCGCCCCCATCGCCGGGTCGGCGTCCGGGAAAGCGAATTTTGCACCCGGCTTGCGTCGCTGGTCCGGCACGACTTCGCCAATTGGAATGTCGACTCGCAGCGACGATCTATCGATGAATGGCACCATCGTGTGGGTTAACGTCTGTCCCTCCTTCGATAAGAACCAGTTCACGAAGAGCTTTGCCGCGTTCGGATGGGGCGCGTTGTCGAATACTGAAATGCAGCATCCCGATCCCCCTGCCCGTATCACGCCGACCTCCTTTGGCAGAAATTTTAGCTTGATCGGAAGTCCTTTTTTCTCCAGCGCGCGCAACTCCTCGTCGCCGGTGACAATGGCCAGGAGCGGGAATCTCCCGCCCACGAGCCAGGTCTCCAAAATTCTTCGGTCATCCGAGAACGTTATCCCGGCACTGGTGAGATACGTCTTTACCCATTCCGGTCCCCGGTCGGGCTCAAAATAGCTGTCGATCATCTGTCGTATTCCGGACGGGTCGCCCATTCCTTGGCCGGCGATCTTGCCTTTCCAGCGCGGATCGAAAAAGTCGGTCTGTTTTTTAATCGTCGCTATTTCATCTTCCTTGATTTTGTTGGTGTTATAATAAAGCTTGTATTGGCTTTCCTGCGACACGTGGTAAATGAAAGTGTGCTTCTGATCTTTGTCGGCATACCAGTGTTTGTTGCCGTACCATCCGGACGTATCCACGACCTCCGGATGTATAAGGAGTGGAGCGAAGGGAATTAGAGACTTTGTCGGAACCAGTCTTTGATTGTTCACGCGAGAACTAATCAATGCGACATCCATCGTATCTTTTCCCGCCTTGCGCTCCGCAAGCACCCGATTGATGGTATCGGTCGCATTGCCGGTAGAGACCTCGACTTTGAGCCCGAACTTTTTCTGAAAGGCATCGACGACTGGGCGATACTGGCGCGACGGTGCGCCGCCCGAAGCAATTGCCAGGACTCCCTCTTTCTTTGCAGCAGCAATCAGGTTGGACCATTCCTGCTCGAAGCTCGCGCTCGCTTGCAGCGCTGCATTGTCCTTCGGCGCAGCGGCGGCAAGGAGAGTTTTCGCAACCGGTGCGCTCGAGTCTCCGTAGGCTGCTGAGCAAAATATGAATGTGACCAGCGCTGCCAGTAATGGCGTATTGCGATACGCCGTGACGACTTTACCGATTTGCCGACCTCGTTTTTTTCGATTGCCGATCATGAAGGATTCCTCCCTATAATTTCTTGGCCATACATTTGGTAAACCCGCATGCAATTGCGAAATAAAGTCCTATCTGAACCTCAGGCGCCATTGCAACACGTTCCTACGCATCTTTATGGGACAAGTCGGATGCCCAGGCGCTATGGCCGTCCGCCCGAAGCTTAAGCCAGACCTTGCTGCCTTCGTCGACGGGATGGTGGCGTTCTCCATAGATCACGACGACACCTTGCCCATCGACTTCGACCTGGTATTCGATTCGCTCACCGATGAACAGCGCGGCTTCGGCTGTGCCACCGATCATGCCCGATGGCATTGAAGAGCCCAGCGCCGGGAGGATCTCCACGTCTTCCGGCCGCACCCCAATATAGACTAAATCGCCGCTCTTGTTGCCGCCGGGGCTGTATGTGCGGCCAAAAACGACGCAGTCAGGCGCGCCCTCAAGCGCGATCGCCAGTTGCCCCGACGGATTGCTGGTTAGTACTTTGCCCTTGAATAATAGCGTTCTGCCGACGAAGTCGCGGACAAATTCGTTGACCGGCTCCTCGTAGAGCAGCCGCGGGCTACCCTGTTGCTGCACGACGCCGAAGTTCATCAAAGCGACGCGGTTCGATAGACTGAGCGCTTCGATCTGGTCATGCGTGACGAACAGCATCGCGATGTTCAGCCGCTTTTGCAAAAGTTTCACCTGGAGGCGCATCTGCTCGCGCAATTTGGCGTCCAGGTTGCTGAACGGCTCATCGAGCAGCAAGACCCGAGGCTCGGTCACCAGCGCACGCGCAAAAGCCACGCGCTGTTGCTGGCCGCCGCTTAGCAAAGGTCCGTGTCGATCTTCGAAGCCGCCCATGCCGACCAGATCCAGCGCCCGGCCCACGCGGTCCTTAATTTCCTTGCGCGGAAACTTGCGCGCCTTGAGCGGGAAGGCGACATTTTCCGCGACGGTCATGTGCGGCCAGATGGCGTAGGACTGAAATACCATGCCGACGTTGCGCTTGTTGGGCGCAAGCGCCAATCGCTGCGAGGTCATGACGACAGGGCGGTCGCCGAAATAAATGTTGCCCGCGTCGGGAATCTCGAGGCCCGCGACCAGGCGCAGAGTTGTGGTTTTACCGCAGCCACTGGGACCGAGCAGAGTCATGATTTCCCCGTCATACACATTCAGCGAGAGATCCTTAATCGAAGGACTCGAATTGCCGGGATAAGTTTTCCACAATCCTTCGATCCGCACGGCGATCTTGGCCTGGCTCGCGTCGTCTGTTCGTGCGGGTGCAAGCGGTGCCCCAGCCGGGTCTATGGGCGAGCAGCGCTTGGATGTTGCGTCACCTGTCATCAATCGATCCTTCCCCAACGGTATCGCAAAAAGACTAGAAACCGCCCAGCGCGGCGGCGGCGGGGTCCAGAAAACTCTTGTAGTCGAGCTTCGTCGGTGTGATGCCAAACCGATAAGCGAACGACATCATCGCCTCGAGCGAGCGTATGTTGTCCGGGACATTGTAGGCCCAGTAGTTGTCGCCCATGATTGCGCGCTGCTCATCGATCATGGCGGCGGCCCACGAAATCGTCACGATCTCCGGATCGGTGCCGTAGATTCGGTCGAAGGCGATGTCGCGCGCTCGGCGGTACGCCTTGAGCAGCGCCACCGGCGCCTCCGGGTATTTGTCGACAAACTCCTGGGTCAACGACACCATATGACTAATGGGGAAGATGCCCGTGACTTTAAAATAGTTCTGCTCTTCGGGTTTGTCATCGATGAATAAGCGGCGTACGCGCGGATCTCTTCGGCTGATCGACGGCAAAACGTTCGGTTCGATGACCGCATCGAGCTTCCCTTCCACCAACATGCTATCGAGCGTGTTGCCGTCCGGCCCTTTGAGTTTCGGCAGGGCCTCGACCTTGATTCCTGGGCTCCAGCTCTTTGCTTCGGGGCCGGCCATGACCCAGTGGATGCGGGTAAAATCGACGCCGTAGTGGTCGAGCAGCGCGCCCCGCGCCCAGATGCCGGCCGTGCTGCTGACAAACACTCGCTTTCCTTCAAGACCTTTCGGCGATGAGATACCCGCCGCGCTGTTCACGAAAATATAGGATAGACGAAACTTTCGGTTTGGAAATGCGGGAATGGAAACGTAGGGGTGATCGCCTTGTCCTTTGGTTTGCATGAGCCCGCCGAAGCTTGCGTCCCAAGCATCGATGACCTCGGGTCCGCGGAAGCTGCTGATTTCCAGATCGAAGCCTTCGACTTTGACGGTGCCATCGGTAAATGGCCGATTGGTGTCGATCGCGGGCTCGCGCAAGCCGAGGCGGAGTTTTGGATTGGACATCGGCGATCTCCTTACGTAGCACGGGCGCAGGTAGGGTTCCAGGTGGAGCTCCCAGAATCAGACAAAGACCTCGTAATGCCGAACTCAAGACTTTCAGATCTTAGAATCCCTTTGCTTCTTCTTTCATGTAGAAGCCGAGCTTCCGCATGGCCGGCCAATCGTCGATGGAGAAAAGAATGGAATCGGTGTTGTCGTTATTCTCATGAGAGTGCCACTTCCATGCGGGCACGGCAAAAATGTCCCCCTTGTGCCACTGCAAGCGCTCGCCTTCGATAGTAACGGCGCCTTCGCCTTCGAAGGCAAAATAGAAGGTGGTGCTGTTGTGGCGGTGCGCCAAGGTTTTTTGTCCGGCGGAGAACATCTGTGCTTGCCAGGCGATGGTCGGCAGAGTCGGCCCACCGTCCACCGGGCTGGCCAGCATGATGAGAATCCCATCGTAGGGATCGGTTTTACCGGCCTCTCTCATCGCCTCCAATGCCGCCTGGGTGTCGGTCCAGCGATAGCGCATCGGCGGCAGCGGGAACGGAGGCAACTTGGCAATGGGACGGACCAGAGCAAGGGTTTTTTGCCCATATCCCATGGGCTTGGTGATTTCCTCGTACGGTTGAGCGTCGGGCATGCGCTCGTTAATATTGACATTGGGGTTGTAGCCGTTGTCGTAACCGTCGATCCAGAAAGCCGGTGTGGCGCCTTTGTTCCAATGGTCGTGAAAGGTCCATGCCGGACTGATGACGACGTCGCCTCGTTCCATCGGGTAAGCTTCGTACTCGCAGACAAAGATCGCTTCCGGCGGGGCCTCCCACACCAATCGGGTCTCACTGCGCAGGTTGCGGTGCGCCTGAGTCCGCTCGCCGGGCATCAGAATCTGCGCGTTCATCCAGATCGGAAAGTTTTTCGCCTCAATGCCGACCACCGAGCGCATACCCGTCATGCCGTTGGGGCCAACGGTGACGATTTCCCCCGAACGCATCAGGCCCCTGCGAATGCCCTCCCAACTCCAGTGGGCGGCGGTGTTGCCCGTGCGCGGCACCGCGCGTCCTTCGCGGCGAAGCCCGGCACCGACGAGATGGTGCTCGGCAAGAAAGCGCTCGAGGTCTTCGTGGGTCGTGCCTACGTCAGTCATAGTGTTCAATTCCCCTGTGCATCGTTACGAAATTCCGAACCGATTGGAACGACTGGAACGATTTGAACCTTTGGAACAGTTTCAGTCGTTTCAATAGTTCCAATGGTTCAAGCTGTCTTCGGGGTGCTTTATCGCTCCGACCGGTCTAGCCGTCGAGATGAAAGTACCTGACACAATTGTCGACCAGCATAGCGCGGCGTTCGTTCTCCGGCACGCCTTTGAAGTCTTCTTCCAAATGCTTCTGTGAGTTCGGGAACTCGCTGGCCGCATGAGCGAAGTCCGTGCCCCACATAAGCTTATCGTAACCGATACAATCGCGGCGCTTGACCCCGACCGGATCGTGCAAGAATCCCCAGTAGTTGCGGTCCTTCAAGTATTCACTCGGCTTGCGCTGTAATTTATTCAGCCCCCAGTTATCGTGGATCATGCCGATATAGCGCCGGTAGTGATCGTCGATTTGCCACAAACCATATTCCAGCCAACCGATCATGGTTTCCGCCCAGTAGAATTCGAGTTTCGGAAATCGGTCCCAGACTCCGGCAAACGCCATCTGCATCGTTGCCGTCATAGCATCGTTGCTGAATCGGGTGAAAAATTTAAAAGCGTCTTTCTGGTGGACGTCGTGGCCTGGATCCTTTGGGTAAAGATAATCGGGCTCGCCTCTGCCTGAGCCCATATTACCGTTATTGTGGTTGGTCAGCGCCATGCGCAGGTCGAGTGCCGCGGCCCAGAACTTGTCATCTTCGGGCGTTGGATAGCTTTTGCCGCTCGGATAGCGATCGAGCTTTACGCCTTTTATGCCAAGCTTGGCGCAGTGCTCGAGTTCTTTGACTGCGTCGGCTACGTTGGTCGTCGGGATCGTGCCCATGCAAATCAGACGATCCGGTGCAGGGGACATATATTCTTCGCCGAGAAACTCGTTATAAGCGCGGATGCAGTCCAGATAGAAGGCGTCGTCTTGGGTCTGGCGCAGCAC
The DNA here is from genome assembly GCA_009379725.1 of Deltaproteobacteria bacterium. GTDB lineage: Bacteria > Desulfobacterota > Binatia > UBA9968 > UBA9968 > WHTF01. The sequence continues at coordinate 17,697 of WHTF01000054.1, read as the reverse complement.
AAAAGTGATCTGCGAGAAAAGAACTTCGCCGTCGATGCCGTCCTGATCCTGTTCGGCCAACCGCTGTTCGGGAGTGCCGGTGCCGGCGCAGGTTTCAAAGGTCGGAACTTGTTTGGCCAGCTCGGCGTGCGGCACGCGAACGCTGCGGGTGATACCAATCGTATTGGGCTTGCCGCCGTCGATCACGACGGCGTCGGAGCCGTTGGGCATTTTTACGCGTTTCGGCGCGCGATCTCTCCATTTGGTTTGCACACGGTCCCGCCAAATATCGGGATTGAGATCGATGTGTCCATCGCCTGAGATAACGTTATACTGACGTGCCATAGGCATCCTTTCTAAAGACAACGTGGAGTTTTGATTATCGATAACTTATTGATTCGTTCACACTGCCCGGCGGCGCCGGCTCCGCTGAAGATTATTGCTAACAACTCTGGTCGGCATTTGTCAAATAAGAAACATGATTGTTAATATTCATAAGACAAAGAGTATTCTTAATCCCGGCGGTACATTTGTAGCCCTCGAGCGACAATTCTGGACGATCAACCATCTCTCGGTTTCCCGCGTCGGATAAACGACGTGAGTTTCTAGACTCGGCAAGTTCAGATAAAGAGAGCTAGAATTCCCAAAACTCCCAGAATACGCCTTGAGCAGAGGCGGGCTCGAAAGCAGCGGTTATGATTGTTCTTAAAGCTCTCGCTGGACTGACTGCTGGCACCCGCATTGCGTCATTTGGGAGAAGTTTTCTTCTTCGGGATTAATCGCAACAGCTTACTCGATGTACCAGTCAATAACTCGATAAGGAGGTTTTCTATGGCACTTTGGAACCAGACGGCGCAAGAAGAGGGCGGTGATAAACCGAAAATGGAGCTGATCCCGGCTGCGCCGGTAAGCCCTACGCCTGCGCCAAGGGAGCACGTATCGAAGGATCGTCGTGAATCGGTATTCGGACCCGGAGTCGCGATCGAGGGGAAGATCGAGGGCGACGCCGATGTGCGCATTGCCGGGAAGTTCAAAGGGGATATTCAGATCAAAGGGGACGTGAATATCGAAAAGGGCGCCCACCTTTCGGCAAAAATCACCGCGGCCACTGTCACCATTGGCGGTGAACTGGAGGGAAATGTCATCGCCAGTGCCCAAATCAAGCTGTTGGAATCAGGGAAAGTAATAGGCGATCTCAAGGCAACCACATTGACGGTCGCCGCCGGTTCGCGAATGCGCGGCCACGTCGAATTTGGCTGGAGTGAATCAGAGGCTGCAAAGTTTGTAAATGGTCAAGCCCACGACAACGGCAAAAACGGAATCACCAAATGAAGACAGTGGGTATTGCGGCTGCGGGTCAATCCCGCAGCTGCCCGCATTGCAAAGCGACGATTTTAAAAAGTTCGGTGTCATGTCCGCTTTGCCGCCACGTGCTCAGGTTCGGTTCCACGGGCGCAGAAGAGCACTCCAACCGCGTGCCTTGTCCGCTGTCGGTGGAGGGTACCATCAATCATCCCGGCGCCGGCGAGGCGGTGGAATATTTTATCCTCATGGAGGTTCGCGACGAAGCAGGAAAAATCATTTCACGGCAAAGCCTGGGAGTAGGCGCCTTGCACCAAGCCGAGAAAAGGATTTTTACACTTCGTGTTGAAATGTCTTCGGCCAGCGCTCCTAGCTGAGTTTTTGTTCAACTCGTTTAAACCGTCCAAGCCGTTCAAAACGTTCAGGCCCTTTCTGTGTAGCATTGCGGTTATCGATACAATTTTAGGTATCAAAGCGTGGCCGGGATTCCTTGGCAACGCCGCCGGCGGGAATCAGGCTGCCGCTCTTTTGGCCGGCAGCTGTTCGGCGGGATCATAAGCTTTGGCCGGCACCGGTTTTAAATCCCAAATGATTCCGGTCCACGACAACAGCTTCAATACATAGTATGTGAGATCGATTTCCCACCAATAAAACCCCTGGCGCGTACATCCCATATGTTGGTGATGGTTGTTGTGCCAGCCTTCGCCAAGAGTAATCAGAGCGAGCAGAAAGTTGTTTCGACTCGCATCGCCGGTATCGTACCGACGACTCCCGATGAGATGCGCTAGCGAATTGATGGTGGCGGTGGCGTGAAACAGAACCGTGGTGCTGACGATAAATCCCCAGACAAATAACTGAAGACCTGTGACACCGAGCGACGGTGCAGTCCGCTCCAGCCAAGCGCCGACAAGGTACAGAGCCAATCCCAGAGCAGCCGGAGCGGCTTTGTCGAAACGATTTAACCAAATCAGTTCAGGAAAGCGCGCAAAGTCCTGGATGCGCGGATAATGGGTCGCATAGTAGCGGTTGCACATAAACCAGCCGACATGAGACCGCAGGAAACCATACTGGACCGGTGAATGCGGGTCAGCCTGGGTATCCGACTCTCGATGATGATTCCGGTGATGCGCCGCCCACCAGAGCGGACCCCGCTGCGCTGATGATGCGCCCAGAAGGGCGAACATGAACTGCGCCCAACGCGACGTGCGAAACGTTCGATGGGCAAAGTAGCGATGGTAGATGCCGGTGATGGCGAACATCCGCACCAGGTAGAGCGCGATGGCGGTCTGAACGGCAATCGGACTCCAGCCGACCCAGAATACGGCCAGACAGCCTAAATGCAGGATCACGAAGGGCAGGGTGCGCAGCCAGTTGATGCAGTCCACATCGCGCCCGTCACTAACGGTCGCTGGATCGAAGTACTCCGAATCAAACCACTGAACAAACGCACGAGCTATCTGACCTAGATGTGAGCGTCTCATTTGTTCATATGCTGGTAGCATGACCCGGCTTCAGCTTCAATCTTTTTCGGGTAAATTGACGCATTTTTATTAATGAAGAGCGAAGCCGCGCCCTCCCGTGAGGCGCCGCCCCACGCCGCGGTTCGATTCGTCGATTGGACAGCCAGGAAATCCTCGAAAATTTCGCTTATCGCCGCGTGAAGAGCAAGCTCGACTACATATGCCGGAAGCTGCGCTTGCAGCCGGGACAACGTTTTCTGGATATGGGATGTGGCTGGGGGGCTCTGGTGATGCATGCCGCTGCGAACTACGGGGTGGACGCGCTGGGCATGACCCTATCGCCCCATCAGGCGAACGTCGCGCGCGAGCTCATTTGCCGCGGCCGGCTTGGAAAGCAAGTGCCGTATCGAGGTCGCAAACTTTCTCGAGTTTCGCGCCGACGGATCGTTCGACCGCATCGCCAGTGTGGGCGCCGCTGAACATGTTCCGCAAGGACGTTTTGACGATTACTGGGTGCGAGCCTTCGAGCTTCTCCGCCCGGCGGCCAATTTCTCCATCACGCGATCGTGCAAACGCCCGGCATGCAAGAACGGCCGGGCCGCTTATTCATGGATCGTTATGTTTTTCCCGATCATTTTCTCGCCACCATCGGGCGCACGCTCACAGCCGCAGGAAGCGCCGGCTTCGAAGCGCGCGACGTTGAGAGTTTACGCGAACACTACATGCTCACCCTGCGGCATTGGCTACAACGATCCGAAGCCGCGCAGAACGCGATTGAACGGCAAACCGACACATTGACTTTCCGAGTCTTTCGCTTGTATTTGGCAGGCTCGGCTTACGAGTTTCGTTGCGGGCGTTTGAACCTTTATCAAACGCTTCTGGCCAAACCACTGCGTGGCCAAAGCGGCCTGCCGCTGACGCGAGCCGATTGGTACAGAAGTTCGGCTCGCGCTGTCGGGACCGGTGCATAGATAGGCTTCTATTCTGAACTTGGCGCCCCTTGCGCTTTTGCGCGAATCCTAATTGGTGTTCGTGGTCTTTGTGCTAATTCGGATAAGAGTGGCCTTGACCCTTTCCTTGGGAGCGGTGTAGTTGTGGTGTCCAGATTTCACTCGCCGCAGGTAAAGCGAATAACAAGGAGGCATGACTATGCGCGTACTCAGAATTCAAGATTTACCGGAACAATCCATGGAAGGAGCCACGCCTGTTCCCGGATGGAGCGGGGGAGCGGTCATCCGGACAAGGCAAGCGATTATCGCTGACGGCGATTCCGAGAACTACCGCTGTAACGTCGTGAACTTTCGTCAGGGCGCCACCACGGGTTGGCACAGCCACGATTGCGATCAGATTCTGGTGGTCACAGCTGGCCGAGGTTTGGTCGCGACGGAAAAAGAAGAACATGAAATAGGGGTGGGCGACGTCGCGCACATCAAAGCGGGCGAGCGGCACTGGCACGGCGCCAAGGCGGATACGACGATGTCGCACATTACCGTTACTACTGCGGGTAGTCAGTCGAAACACTGAGTTTCTTGTAAGTTCTCGCTTCCGGAGTGATATCTTTATTTCGCATTACCATGTGTCTCTAGGGATGCCGTACTGGAATGGCGCGACCTATCGGGCCATTCTTCGCTCGTTGTTCTCAGGCCGATTGATCGACGGGCCGGATCTTGGCGAGCTTCGAACGTTGGTGATCCGTGAGCTGGGTATCGAAGTCGCAGGCCTATGTTGAGCTGGCGCCGCCGCGACCTGTGTCTGCGTTTCGCGGCCTCCTGTCCACCGTGCTGTGGCGGCGTTGGAGGAACTGGAGCTTGCCCATGCAGGCGGTCTTTTCTCTCGCGCGGATCGCAGATCCCGATGTAGCGCCGGCTCCCTACCGAAAGGAAACCATGGCCAATCTCAGCGCGGCAGTCGCCTCAAGCCTCATGCGAACGCTGCGCGAAAACGTCGCCGCGCGCCGCGCTCGCGTCCGTGCTTACCAAGTGTTGCTCGGAACCGAGCAAGGTTTAACGCTGGTGCCGCACCGGATCGGATCCGCCTGCCTGACACAGGTGGTTCGAGTCTTGCCGAAAGCTCGCCGCGATGACCTGTCCAGCGACGTCCTCGCAGCCCTGAACGGCGCCGGTTATGAAGTTCAAGGAAGCTATATTCCGATTCACCTTCTGCCTCCTTACCGGCAGCTGGCGCGGAAGTCTTTCCCGCATACGGATCGCGTCTGGGCGGATTTAATCGAGCTACCCTGCGAGCCGGCAGTGAGCTTTGAGCATGTCGAGCGAATCGCTGCGATCGTTAAGCAAGTCATCAAATCTCAATGACGCAAGACGGTTAGAGAATAGTTCATTGACAAACGACGGTTCGCCCTTCTACAGTCAGGGTCAGAAGAATTCGAGGAGGGAAGCGCAATGGCGGACTACGTCATTAAGCAAACAGACGGCGACGTAACGACGATCACGCTGAACCGGCCCGAAATCGGCAACCGGCAGAACGATGCTACCTGGGCTCAGGTTACCGAGATTATCGATGCCGCAGCAAAAAATTCGCGGCTGATTTTATTCAAAGGGGCGGGAGATGACTTTTGCCTGGGTCGTGAAGCCATGGGTCAACGCGGTCCGGTTCTTGAAGCCTACGCGATGCGCGAGCGAGCCGATACAATTTTTGATTTGTATGACGTCTTTCGCCGTTCGAAAGTGCCGATCATCGGTGTGGTTCAGGGCCGCGCGGTCGGTCTAGGGTGCGCTCTGGCGGCGCTCTGCGACATCACGATAGCCGGTGCTAAGGCGCGCTTTCAGCTTCCGGAGATGGCGCATAACATCATGCCGACCATCGCCATGTCGGCTCTGGTCGATCGCGTGCCGCGCAAGGCGGCGACTTTCCTTATCTATTCAACCCAGGAGATCGATGCCAATAAGGCTCTCATGTTCGGTCTGGCCAGCGACGTCGTCGCCGCCGATGAACTCGACACCGCCGTCGGCAATCTGGTGGAGCGGCTGAAAAAAACCCCGCTTCCAGCTTTGATGGCAGTGAAAGAGTATGGGCGTTCAGCGTTTAATATGAACACCCAGGCAGCCAATGATTTTGCGCGCAACCTGCACGCCACGATCAATACTTTTTCGGGAATGCGGCCGTAAACCAGCTCAGGAGAAACTTCTTTCTTGACAGTCTCTTCGGCAGGATGATATGAGCGGCTCAGCCTCTCTGGATCGTGGCAAACATCTTTGATGCGAGGCCTACGCGACGAAAAATATCGCCAGGAGGAGGAGGGAAAGATGACCGATCGCTTTGGCATTCGCCGCAAGAGGGGTCGGTTTTTTTATTCAGCAGGAACTCAGGTCTTAAGGAAATGGCAACGGTTCAAACCATCAAGGAGGAGCTTATATGGCGTATACCATTAAAAAGGTAGACGTATGGGCAGGCGAAATCGCGGATCGTCCGGGTGGACTCGGCGCCACGGTAGATGCCTTGAGTAAGGCGGGTGCGAATTTAGAATTTCTCGTTTCGCGCCGCGAATCGGACCGTCCGGGCACAGGGGTTGTCTTTCTCACTCCGGTTAAAGGAGCAAAACAGAAGAATGCGGCGCGTGGCGCGGGCCTGAATACGACCGACAGCTTGCACTCGGTGCGTGTGGAAGGTCCCGACCGGGCGGGCTTAGGTACAAAAATGACTCAGGCGCTTGCCGAAGCCGGGATCAATTTGCGTGGTGTTTCGGCCGCCGCGCTTGGGCGCCGCGCCGTGACTTACCTGGCTTTCGACAATGCCGCGGACGCGGATACTGCCATCCGCGCGCTAAAGAAGGCGCTGAAATAAACGCGATCGTGCCGGCGCGTTCTTTCCGCCGAACGTAATTACGTTAGCGCGCTCAATCTTTTCGTCGTACCGGCGAAGCCGGTATCAGGTTCAATTGTTTTTGATGAACTGCGGCCAGCGCCTCTACACGCTGTAGCGCGGAACGATCTCGATTACATGATTGGGGAAAAGAGATCTTTAAAACACTATTGCGCCGACCATCCCCAAAACCGAGAAGCCTAATCCAAAGACCGCGATAACGATTGCGGCGATGCTCAAAATTCCTCCGCTGACGCGCGGCGACGCAGCCATGAAGAATCCTACTATTCCCAGAACTATCGCGCATAACTCCGCCAAGAGACCCCAAAATGGGTTGCCCATAAAGATCAGAACTATACCGCCGATCGCCGCGAGGATGCCCAGCGTCGCTGCTATACCGGTCTCCTGTTCATTAGCCATAGATCCCTTTCTTTGGCGCGCCTCGCCACGTCTCTTTCGTTAGCGAGAGAAGGCTGATACCTGGAAGTTGTTACGGTTAATGAACTCTCCTTCCAACTGGACTCGATCGCCTGGGCGTAGACGGCGAAACTCATCGACCTCCGAAGGACGGGCATTATAAGGAAGGGCGACCGTGACGATGCTTCCGTCCCGGGTTCTCACCTCGAAGATACCGCGATCGTGATCAATTCTGTCGACTGTGCCGTCGATGACTTCACGCCGCGGTGGAGGAGAAACGCGTGACGCGCTTCTCGAACCGGCGCGTGCCTGAACCGGTTCTTGTACTCGAATCGTGTCGACAATGCCGCCACGAGGCTGGGGCTGAAAAGCGATGATATCGCCTGCCTCCAGATTTTCCGCGGAATACTCCCGTCCATTGTAGATAACTCTCGTCCTCGCTAGATCGTAGTTAAGCAAGCGCGTGCGGTTATCATCGGACCGAATCTCGATCTCGTTTCTACTGGGGCGGACCTGCAAAACCTCGGCTGTAATCTCACCGGTCCGTAAGACCGCATCCGTTGTCACACGGCCTTGGCCGCGGCGGGTCTCATCCAGGGTAGGTCCCGATGCGACACAGCCGGCCAGCAATGCCAGTCCGGACGCAAGCGCGAGGGAAATGGTATGGCAGCGAAAGATTCGTTTCATGGGAAATCCTCCTGGGTCGGATCAATAATCCTTTGCGAAACACAAAGAGCGTGCCAGAACGTAAAACTCATAGACCTGCTTATGCTTATGGAATCCGTCCCGGATTGGCGTGAGTCGGTGTTTCGGTCTCGATACACTTGCGACCGTCGCTGTCCCAAGGAGAAAGCACATGGGTGAAAAGCGCAGACGATGATCGTTTCGTCACGCCACCGGTTTTTTACCCAGGCGAAGAGAGAAATCGCCTCTTTGAATGAAGACGCTACTGCGGTTGGATTGTCTGGTGAGTTCCTCGAGGAGATTTATCCATGAATTTCCGGTATTCGCGGTGAGGCGCGCGGGACCGGCGGCGCGCATCGTCTCAACGTCTTCCCTGCTGGTAAAGAAACGCAATAAAACTTCTTCGTCCGCGACGCCTGGCCCGCCGAATTTTCGCCGCAATTCCGGCAGCGACGCGTGCGGCGGCTCACGCTCAGCGATTTCACCGGCGCGCGCCCGGCTAAGAATCTTATCCTTGACGTTGACGTCCATCAGGGCGCCGCCTTCTTTACCCCAGACGCCCAACGCGTATTGGATGGTCTGGTCGGTGACTTCCTTGTAACGCTCGCCGACGATCACATTGATGGCCGCTTGGCTGCCGACAAACTGCGACAGCGGCGTCACCATGATCGGATAGCCGAACTCGGCCCGCACGTGAGCGGCTTCCTCCAAAGTTTGTTCAAGCTTGCTTTCCATACCGACAAGGCGCAGCTGATGGCGCAGATTCGAGATCATGCCGCCGGGGATTTGATGGACGTATTGCGCATAGTCATACTCCGGCGGCGTGCCGATGGTCAGGTTCTCCCGTTTGGCGATTGCCGTGAAATGATCCGCCACCGGGCGAATCGGATCTTCCTCCACGACCGGCGCATAGCCCATTGCCCTGGAGTTTCTTGCAACGTTGAAAATCGATGGATTCGAAGAGCCGTCGGCGAGAGGAGGAATGGCGGTGTTGATCGACGTTATTCCGCCTTTAATGGCCTCGAGACAGCATAACGAGCCGAGTCCCGTGGTGCAGTGGGTATGCAGCTCAACGGTGGTGCCGTTAGCGCTCTGGAGAACCGCGGGTACGATAGTGCGAGTGCGTTCCGGCGTGAGAATACCGCCCGGATCTTTTAGACAAACGCGGAAGACCTTCAGATCGAGCGCTTCGCGGGTCTTTCGCGCATAGTATTCGTCGGTATGTCTTGGTGAAATGGTGTAGATCAGATTGATGATGGGCTCGAGCCCCGCCGCGCGCGCCTGCTGCACGCGCCATTGCCAATCCGCCGCGTCGTTCCAGGAGTCGGAAATGCGCACCTGCTTGACGCCGACTTCGGCCATGCAGCGGTCATAGAGCTGATGCACGGCGTGAGGATAGATCGCGAATCCGCTGCGAGTACCGTGAATCACCCGAAGCGGAGTTTTCTTGATTCTGGATGAGATCAACCGGTAGCGCTCCCAAGGATCTTCGCGCAGTTCGCGCACGCACTTGGGCAACTCCACCGGACCGCCGAGCTCGATGGCCTCAAAACCGGCTTGATCCATGTTCCCGGCGATGGGCACGATCATGCCGGTCCGCATTCCATAAGCCCAAAGGCTCTGTTGGCCGTCGCGAAGCGTTGTGTCGACAAAACGAATATTCATCATAGTAAGTTCCGATAATAGACGGTCTTTGCCTGCTAACCAAGAGGTTGCCTTGTTGAAAGGAACTCAGCTTCTCCGGGTGACCGCCGACGCAGATTCTTTGAACGTCTCAGGTTCGAGATCGAGCTCACGGTTTTAATGCACGAATGGGACGGCGCGGGGGACATCTTCGTATAGTAGCGGCTGTTCTCTTGGCATATTCATTGCTCGATCGTTGAGCTTAACATGAGCAGCATTGTGCTTCCCGCGTGATTCGTCGGAGGACAAACACATGGACAATACTTTACTAATCGTCATTCTTGTGATTGCCGTTATCGCAATCGCAGCCGGTGTGTGGTTTTACTTTCAAAAAAACAAGTCGCAGCGGCTCAAAGAACATTTCGGTCCCGAGTATGATCGAACGGTGGAGCGGTCAAGCAGCCGTGAAGTTGCTGAAAAAGAGTTAAGCGAGCGCGAAGCGCGCGTCAGCCGATTCAAAATCGTGCCGTTGGCGAAGGAAGAATCTCAGGCCTATCAAACCAAGTGGACCGCAGTGCAGGCCCAATTCGTGGATGAGCCCAAGGTTGCCGTCAGCGAAGCCAATCATCTCGTCCAAGAAGTGATGCGCAAGCGTGGATATCCCGTCGCCGAATTCGAACAATCGGCGGCAGACCTGTCGGTGGAATACCCGCTCGTCGTCGAGAACTATCGAGCTGCGTCCCTCATAGCGGAGCGCAACAAGCGCGGCACGGCCGATACGGAAGAACTGCGCCGGGCGTTGGTGTCTTACCGGACCCTGTTCGATGAGCTATTGGATACTGAAGTATCGGAGAGCACGACAAAACGGCCCGAGCCTGTAAGACCGGCATTTGGCCGTAAATCCAGTGATAAGAAAGGGATACACCCATGAAAGATTCCACTGACCGAAGATTGTCGACCGACACGGTGGCAGCCGCCGGGCGAGGACGTGGCACGGAGGACATTGCGCACCCGGAAAACAACGAACCCGTTGACGCCGCGGGGCGCGGTACGGAAGGGCGCGAAGCTGATTTGAGTCCGCTGTTTACCGGCAACGAGGAACAGGATTTTCGGACGCGCTGGAAAGACATTCAGACGGGTTTTGTCGATGAGCCACGACAGTCAGTTGAACAGGCCGACGAGTTGATCGCCAAGCTGCTCCATCGGTTGGCCGAAAGCTTTTCTGAACAGAGAAGCAGCCTGGAACACCAGTGGGAAAAGTCGGACTCTGTATCTACTGAGGACTTGCGTCTGGCTTTGCGGCGTTACCGATCCTTTTTCGATCGGCTACTGTCGATTTAGCTTTCGCCAGTTTACCTCGCCGACCGCAAAAGAAAATTTGCAGTAGTCTGCGCCGCCAAGGCGATCGATCACTAACTCGAATACTCAGTGCCCGTGGCCTTCTAGTATCGCGAGAGCGGCGCGACAGCAGAGAATGTCCTGCTCGGGACGGCTGGCGCCGGACACGCCGATGGCGCCAACGATGGTGACGCCATCGAGGATTGGGATGGCGCCGCCCGCGGGCAAGAAGCGGCCGCGGTGGGAAATCGCCAGGCTGCGCAGCCACGGTTGCCGCGCTTGGGGAACCAATTCGGCTGTGGGAACGTGAAAGGCGGCGGCAGTGTAGGCTTTGTTGAAAGCGAGTTCTGCGGTCCTGGCTTCGGCGCCATTCATGCGTCCGACGGCAATCGGCCCGCCCGCTTCATCGACAACCGCGGCGGTCACCGCCATTCCCATGATTTGCGCATAATCGTGCGCGGCACTAATCATCTCCCACGCCTTGTCGAAGGAAACCGGTCCCACGGCTGCTTTATTCTTCCGGAAGAATGCGGCATTGACCTCGATGGACGCTCCATGTTCAGCGGGAATGTCGATATCTTTGAAGATCGCATCCACCGGACAGACGATCTCGCATTGCTCGCAATCGATGCAAACTTCAGGGTCGATGTAGAACTGCGGCGCCCCTGGCGTCGTATGGATGCAGGCGACAGGACAGACCTCGACGCACGCTCCGTCGTTGGTGCATAGACTGGTGATGATGTAAGGCATTCAATTCCTCTTCAATAACAGTTCCAGCGGTTCCAGTCGTTCCAAAGGTTAAAAGCGACTTGGAACGGCTGGAACATCTGGAACGATTGGAACGCGTTTCGCTCGTTATCCGTCGGCCGCCAGCGGTAAGTCTGTTCTAATGATATTTGCGACATGAACCTGATTGCCGTATTGGGGCGTAACCAGTCTGCCGTCCGCGTCGATCGTTCCCAGTCCTGCCGCCGCCGCCAGCTTCTCGGCGTTGAGGTCCGGCGCCGCGGTGGCGCGGAAGCCAAGCTCTCTGATCCAGGCGCCGAGGACAAAGGTGATGAACAGTCCGTTTTGTACCGGCATCTGGCCGCCGATGCCCGGCGATGTGCGCGGATCGTACTCCGCGCGCACCGCACAAACGACGGCAAATGGATACGGCTCTAGACCCTCACCCTCCCCACTCCCAGGGGGAGAGGGTAAGGGTGAGGGCAAGCTTGCAATACCCACCAAATCTGCGCCCAAATATTTGGCTAATTCCTTGACGTGGCTCGCGGTGATCTCGGGAGTATGGATATCTGCTTTGGTCGGGAAGATATTCCCCTCCGGCGCATTACGGATCATATCCGTGACCGTATTGGCCAGATCCTCCGGCGCTGTGTTGATGAAAAAATCCCAGTATGGATCGTTCTTCCGAGAATCTCTCCCCCGCCATGGAAGCTTCAATGGACCCAAACGCAACGTCACTAGGCGTCTCGCTTGACGAATCGGTTGGTGTTCTCTTTTAAGGGGGCATAATAACCGGCATCCCCGACCATCTGTGGTGAATGCGCCTTGCCGTCATGTGACGCGGTGCAGCCGGCAACGGTGCACGCTTGCTCCCCCGGTTTGATCCCGGAATCATAACTCAGCCAGCGCACCCGATTGTTGCGCGCCACGCCCCAGAAGCGATCGTCGATCCATTTCAGCGCGCGCACCAGCGCCGGCCGCGCGGGGATGGGGCAGGTGCTGAGAGCCGAGACGGTGAGGCTGCGCCACCAAACGTTGGGTTTAGTAAACGGGCAAACCGTGGCGCAGGTCAGGCAACTCCCCCAGTGATCGCTGACGTACGGCCGCAACTTGTAGCAGGTCAGCCAGTTGATTTTGTATTTCTCAATGCCGTTGTGGACGACCTTATCGCCGAACGGAATACTGTTGGTCGGGCACGTATTGGCGCACTTGCGGCAAATTTTGCAGAAGTCTTCGACGCCGATGTCGACCGGTTGGTCCGCCGCCAGCGGCAGGTCGGTCAGGATCGGGTCCGGCATGTGAATGCGCGCGCCGAACGTTTTGTTGATGACCAGCCCGTTTCGGCCGAGCTCGCCGACTCCCGAGGCCACGCCCGCGGCCTGGGGGGTCACCACCCCCCGCAGCGCCGTGTATCCCAGCTCCTTGATGTAGCCCTCCAGGGCCTTGAGGATCACGACGCCTTTCATTTGCGAGACGTGGTAGGCGGAATCGCCGATGTGATGGCGGTGCGCTTGTAGCTTATCGTAGTCCCACGCCGTGGTTGCCACGATGACGTAGGGAAATTTTCTTACCAGATCGGCGGGAGAGCTTGTCTGGTACGCGTCCTCCGCCGTGCCGTCCTGGACGTAGCGGCTGCCGGCGTACAAAAAGGACGAATGGGCTTGGGCAACGGCGACCACGTCGGCGCCCATATAGCGGGCCACAGCCTTGATATGGCGCGTCATCGCCGCTGGGTCCGCCACCGGCATCCGCTTCGGATTGATCTTACCCTTGTTATCGCGGTTAACCACGCTGGTGAGAAACTGTTTGCGATCGGCGAAGTGGTTCGGCGCCGATACACGCGTGAGCGGATCTTTGGAGACGGTGTTGCGATACCAGTTAAAAAGTGGCTTGCCCAGTTCACCGCGCTGATTTTTCGGATGCGGCGACTGGTTCATATCGACATTGACCACAGGTCCGACGATCCGGACAGAGCGTCCGAGGTAGGGCGGGAGCGGGAGGTCCGGGGCGCGTCGATCGGGTTTTGCGTTGCCGTTTGCCGCTTCCAGTGTTTTGTCTAGCGTTAGGGCCATGGGAATGCCTCCTATTAAAGATTAAAGATCGTTCAATAGTTCAATGGTTCAACCGTTCAAGGGCCGGAGGCCGGAACGGCCCGTTCTGACGTTGAACTTTTGAACCGTTGAACCTTGAACTGTCTTAGATCTTTATTCATAAGACGCCAGCGCCACCTCGGCGCAACGCTGGTCCTGGTCTTCCGTACCGCCGGCGACGGCGACAGCGCCGACAACGGTACCGCCTTCGACAATCGGCACGGCGCCGCCACCCGGCATGATGCGCCCGTTGCTCGATACCACCAGGCTCTGAAACCACGTTTGTCCGGCCACTCCCGCCAGCTCCTTGGTCGGCTGTTGAAAACTGGCGGCGGTATAGGCTTTGTTCAGGGCGATTTCCACCGTGATCGGACGGGCCCGATCCATTCGTCCCAGCGCGATCATACGGCCGCTCTGGTCAACCACCACCGCTGTGACGGCGATGTCCAACTGCGCCGCCTGCGTGTGAGCGTTGCGCACCATTTGAATCGCTTTCTCTCCAGGAATAGCCATCGTCGTTCGTGATCCTCCTCGATGTCGAATGCAACTCTCCTAATGTATCAGCAAACCCCATCCACCCGTCAAGGACATTCACACTTAAGAGTCCCGGCGCGCTTGACCAATAATAATTTTCAGCAAACCCTATCCACTCGTCAAGGACTTTCACACGGCCGATCCCGGGGCCGGCATCGCAATCTCGGGGCGGTCCGGCGCCGGCCAGTCCAGATGAAACAATGCGCCGCGCGGCTCGTCCGTGCGTTCGTAGGTATGCGCGCCGAAATAATCCCGCTGTGCCTGTAAGAGATTGGCCGGCAGTTGCGCCGATCGGTAGCCATCGTAGTAGGCCAGGGCCGACATGAAGGCGGGAGCCGCGAGCCCTGCCTGCGCCGCCAGCGCCACGACGGTGCGCCAGTGCGATTGTCCTTTGTGAAGCTGTTCTTTGAAATAGGGATCCAGCAATAGATTGACCAGCCCCGGCGCGCGCGTGTAGGCGTCGGTGATTTTTTGCAGGAACCGCGCTCGGATGATGCAGCCGCCGCGCCAGATGCCGGCGATGGAAGCGAAATCGAATTTCCAATGATATTCGCCCTCGGCCGCGCGCATGAGCTGAAAGCCCTGAGCATAGGCGCAGATCTTCGAGCAATAGAGCGCATCGTGCACGGCGTTGATCAGTTCGTCGCGGTCGCCGCTGTAGGTGTACCGCGGTCCGGCCAGGTGTTTCGCCGCCTCGATGCGCTCGTCCTTGAGAGCGCTGAGGCAGCGGGCGAACACCGCTTCGGCAATGGCATTGGCGGGAATTCCCATGTCGAGGGCATTGATGCTGGTCCACTTCCCCGTTCCTTTCTGCTGGGCGGTGTCGAGAACACGATCGACGAGGAATGAATCGGCGTCGCGCGGATCGCGCTGTTTCAAGATGTCGGCGGTGATTTCAATTAAGTAGGAATCAAGATCGCCTTGATTCCAGCGCGCAAAGATTGGCGAAAGCTCGTCGGGCTGAAGACTCAAGAGATTGCGCATCAGGAAATAAGCTTCGGAGATGAGCTGCATGTCGATGTACTCGATGCCGTTGTGGATCATCTTGACATAATGCCCGGCGCCGTTTTCGCCGATGTAAGCCGTACAAGGAATGCCGTCTTTGACCGGCTGGCCAGGCTTGGCGGTTTCGATCGCTTTGCCGGTGCCGGGGTCCACCTTGGCGGCGATTGCTTTCCAGATCGGTTCGAGATGCCGCCATGCTTGCGCATCGCCGCCCGGCATCAACGACGGACCAAAGCGCGCGCCGACCTCGCCGCCGGAGACTCCTGAGCCGAAGAACCTGCACTGACGGGAGTAATCTTTCTCGCGGCGGATGGTGTCGGTCCACTGGCTGTTGCCGCAGTCGATGATCAGATCGTCTTTTTCTAGACCGGCGCCGATAAGCTGCTGCGCCACCGTATCGACGGCGGCTCCAGCCTTCACGAGAACGATAATCTTGCGCGGCTTTTTGACCGCCGCCAAAAGATCTGCCACGCTTTCGCAGCCGATCAGCCCGCCCGGTGTGTCGGGGTTGGCTGCGATAAAATTCTTCATCACCTGTGTCGTACGATTATAGACGGCCACATTGAAACCATGGTCGGCAATATTGAGGGCCAAGTTTTCACCCATGACTGCCAAGCCGATCAGGCCTATATCCGCCTGTGTCTGTTCAGCCATACGCCGGTCTCCTTTCGCAACGCTACTCGGGTACTGAGCGCCGCATAGAAGAAGTCTAGCAGCCGGCAAGAAAAACAAAAGTGGGCACGGCAATTGGAGAAGTTTGCTTGCCGTTTCTGCCCTGGCGCGACGCGACGCTCGGTGCCATCGACCGTTTGGAAAAAACGCTTGACGCAAAGAGCGCGGCTGTATAGCGTCGTGTTCTTCGAGCGCGACTAAACAGCAAGGAGTTCGCGATGCAAACCGAACGCTACGATTATTCGCCGATCATCAGACGCAAGCCGCTCAAGTGGCCCCATAACGCGAGGATCGCGTTGATGGTCGCGCCGAATATAGAATTCTTCCACATCGATAAAACGATTCCGGGCGCGCCGAACCCGCAGTTGCCCGACGTGACCGGATACGCATTGAGGGATTATGGATCGCGCATCGGTGTATTTCGCATGATGGATGTCCTGGACCGCCACGGCATTCGCGCGACGGTACTGCTCAACGCTGATGTGTGCGCGCATCATCCGGCGATCGTCGAAGAGGGCAATCAACGCAACTGGGAGTGGCTCGGCCACGGCGTCACTAACAACATTCGGATGAACCAGTATCCGGCGCAGGAGGAACGCGCCGTCGTCCGGCAAATCAAAGAAACCATTGCTACGGCGACAGGAAAGGCGCCGCGCGGCTGGCTCGGTCCGGGGGGAGGGGATGAGAGCCCCAATACTCTGGACCATCTGGCAGCGGAAGGCTTTGATTACGTCTGCGACTGGGGCTGCGACGATCAGCCGGTGCCCATGCGCGTCGAATCCGGACGCATGATCGGGCTTCCCTATCAGCAAGGGCTCAACGACATCCGGGTCATGTTTCAGGGGGGGCACACGCCGAAAGATTGGCTGCAGATGGTTTGCGATCAGTTCGACACGCTGTATGCCGAGGGCGCGGCCCAGGGACGGGTCATGACCATTCCGCTCCATCCATTCGTCATCGGTCTGGCGTTTCGCATTAAGTATCTCGATAAAGCGCTTGAGTATATTTGCGCGCATGAAGGAGTCTGGAAGACCACCGGCGCAGAGATCGCCGATTATTTTTATGCTAACTATTATCAGAAGCCTTAAAAGGGAGGACAGGATGAAGTTTACATTCTTGCGCAGAGTCTTGGGATACTTACTGATAGCGATCCTTGTGAGTTTTGGCGCGTCGATGGCCGGCGCCGCGGACCGGGTGATCATCGGCAATGTCTCGCGCACGGTCGAGCAACTGCCTAATTATGCGGCCACCGACAAGGGATTATTTACTCAGGAAGGAATTCAGGGCGACGTCGTCTTGATCGGATCGACGGATACGTTGATCCAGGCGCTTATCGCCGGTCACATTAATGTGGCCATCGTCGATCCATCCGCGGCTATCAATGCCGTCGAGCGAGGAGCTTCGCTGAAGATCATCGGCGGCACCGTTCCCATCGCCGCCTACACGCTGGTCGGCTGTCCCAAGTTCAAGACCATCAAAGATCTCAAGGAAACGACCATCGGCGTGGTGAGTCTGGTCTCGGGCAGCACGATCTTTCTCAAAGAGATGCTCAAGAAAGAAGGCCTTGAGCTCAACCGGGATTATTCGATTCTCCAGGACGGCCCGACGACGCAGCGTCTTGCCAGCCTCAGAGCCTGCAACACCTCGGCGACCATGATCCTCGGCGGCGACTTGCCGCGGGCGCTGGGTTTTATCGAGATCGCTCGCCTGCACGATTACGTTCCCGACCTGCAGTTTCATACCCTGATTGTCGACAGCCGTTGGGCGGAAGCCAACAGCCAGCTCACCGTGCGCTATCTCAAGGCAATGGTGCGCGCCATGCAGTGGGCGCACGCCAATAAAGAAGAGGCCGCGGCTCTGGTGACCAAGCGCACGGGCATTCCCTTGAAGTACACCCAGGCGACGGTCGAAGAGTATCTTTCACAGGGCATCATCAGCCGCGACGGCTCGGTCAATAAAGTAGGATTTCAGCGGCTGATCGACCTGATGGGCGAGACACTGTTTAAAAAACGTCCCTATCCCGCCCCTGAGAAATATCTCGACATGAG
>WHTF01000053.1:1872-24093 GCA_009379725.1 Deltaproteobacteria bacterium | reverse complement strand
TTAGAGTTAACGCTAAACTCAAACATCGAAAAGCGGCCGGAGATATTTTTCGCCGCGCGGCCACCGCCAGCCGCTGCACCGGCGCCGGTGCGCCGACGCTTTTGCGCTGCTTCATCACCAAGCGGTCGATTAAATCCAAGCTGGTGCCGACTTCATCGTGGCTCGCATACTCTGGCCGAGCCGCATAAGTGCCGGCTTCGGCTTGACGCAGAGTCTCGCTGATAAGACGAAAGCGACGCGTATAAAGCGCAGTGGTGAGAAACGCGCTCAACAGCGCGACTCCGCCACCCAACGCAAAGACCAAAGTCAATTGTCGCCACATGCCGGCCAGGAACTCAGTCCAATCGGCGGGGTTGATCCATACTCTCAGGCCACCCGGACCGTGAACGCCAGCCGGCATCTGCAACGGCACCATAACGTCGTAGTAGGACTTACCGTCGCGTCGAGGGTTGATCGTGGTGACGCTGCGGCCCAAGCTTTCATGCGGATTCGCACCTTTATACGCCTCATCGTTTTCGTCGCCGGCCGAGCTATAAAGGACCTTTCCCTCGGCGTTGAGCACCCACATCGCTTCGATACTGCCGCTGCGGTCGACGAAAGCGCGCATCAGTCCTTTTACTTCGGTATGACGCGATGGCGTGCGAACCGTCGGTTGTTGTTTGCTTCCCGGAATGTTGCCGGGAAAAATATTGCCCAGAAAGCTCCAAAAAGAGGACGATTGCGTTCTCGATGGCCTGGATTGGATAACTACCGGACGCTGCCTCAAACTATCGGCAAGCGCGATCTCCACCTGGCGCGCCATCAAGAGCGCCGTCTGGAGGGTGACCTCGGCCGTGAGACGTTGCGCGATTAACCAAACACCGG
This sequence comes from Deltaproteobacteria bacterium, assembly GCA_009379725.1. Classification (GTDB taxonomy): domain Bacteria; phylum Desulfobacterota; class Binatia; order UBA9968; family UBA9968; genus WHTF01. Next base: position 23,229 of record WHTF01000053.1, on the reverse strand, counting down.
CGGCGAATAGACCGAAAATAAGCACAACCGTGCCTAGAAAAACCGCCACTTGTTGCTGGCGCAGACTCATAGCCGGCGTAGGATACCAGATCGCCCAAAGTCAGCAAAGTTCAACCTGCCACTTGCGAACCCGGCTTGCGCCTCTAAACCCTTTATTGCATAGTTAAATACGATGTTGTTGGATGCTCTAAAGCGGCCGATCAAAGATCTCAGGATCTCAGTGACGGATAGGTGTAACTTCCGCTGCAGTTATTGCATGCCGCTGGACGAATACGAGTGGATTAACAAGAAAGAGATTCTTACTTTCGAAGAAATCGCGCATTTAGCGACCTTGTTTGTCGGTCTCGGCGTCGAGAAGATTCGCCTTACCGGAGGCGAACCGCTGGTACGGCAGAATCTCGATAAACTTGTGGCTAAGCTTTCAGCCATCGATGGACTCCAAGACCTTTGCTTGACTACCAACGGCGCTCTGCTCGCGGAAAAAGTCGCCGCGCTCAAAGCGGCGGGACTTAAGCGAGTGAATATCAGTATCGATTCCCTGGACCCGGAAAAGTTCACGCGTATCACTAAGCGCGGCGATTTGAGCAAGGTTTTGGAAGGTATCTTTGCCGCTAAGAAGTATGGTCTGCATCCGATCAAACTCAACGCGGTGATTGAAAAAGGTATCAATCAAGACGATGTGCTGAATCTCGTCGAGTTTTCCCGCGACCACGGCTTTGCCATACGCTTTATTGAGTACATGGATGTCGGCAATTCCAATAGCTGGACTTCCGAAAAACTCGTCTCCAAGAAAGAAATCATTGAGACAATCAATTCTCGATATCCGCTAAAAGAAGTGGGCCGCGTACAGGGAAGCGCACCCTCGGTGGATTACGAGTTTGTTGATGGTTGCGGCGATATCGGAGTGATTGCTTCCGTCACCGAACCTTTCTGCCCGAGCTGCACGCGAGTGCGACTCACCGCGGATGGGAAGCTCGTGACCTGTCTTTTTTCCGACGTCGGCCATGACGTCAAGGTATTGTTGCGTGGCGGCGCATCGGATAAGGAAATCACTGAGTTTCTAACTTCGATTTGGCGTATGCGGGCGGACCGCTATTCCGCCGAACGCTTGGAAGCTCTTCGTTCGTCGAACTACAACCCCAAGAGCCACAAGAAGATCGAAATGATTTCCCTGGGCGGCTAGTGCTTTGGCAAGATGCCGCGTCTTTCTGGATCGTACACTGTTCGTATCTGTCTCAGTACTCTCGGTGGTACCTTTCGGAACTAATCTTTCGGCAGCACTCTCCTTCCTCGCCAATGGCGTGGCATATTCGGAAAGCCTAATCTTCGAAGCCATAAGGACAAGACATTAAATTTCCCGGTCTGATTGCGAGTACTAAGAAGACGCCTAGACAAAGCCGCTCCTGGGTGGGAAAATTGTATGATATCTGCTACAGGTTTTTAAGGAGATCGCACGATGCTCAAAGTTATACCGGTCGAAGAAGCCGTAGGGCTTCCGCTGGCTCATGACATTACAGAGATCGTACCGGGCAAGCACAAGGGGCCAGCCTTCCGCCGCGGGCACATTGTACGGACTGAAGATATTTCGAAACTGCTTGATGTCGGTAAACGTAACCTTTACGTCATGGAGCTCGAGAAAGATGAGCTACATGAAGAGGATGCGGCGCGTAGATTGGCGAAAGCTGCCGCTGGTTCCAATCTCAAGTTGACCGATCCCAGTGAGGGACGAGTTAACTTAATCGCAGAGATTTGCGGATTGTTGAAGATAAACGCGGCGCTGCTCTATCGTCTCAATTCTCTGGGCGACATAATGCTGGCGACACTGCCCTCACCTCAGTACATTAGAAAGGGCGAGGTGGTCGCTGGTACACGAACGATTCCAGTGGTCGTAAAAGAGGCTCTGATTCAGCGGGCCGAAGCCTTGTGCAAAGATCAACCCATCGTGCAAGTTTTGCCGATGCCAGCGCGTCGTATTCACCTAATCGTTACCGGCAGCGAGGTATATACCGGCAGGATTAAAGACGGGTTCGAACCCGTGGTGAAAAAAAAGGCGAATGAAATGGGGTCCGATTTATCTGATAAGCAACTCGCTAACGATGACCCGGATCAAATTGCCAGACTCATCCAAGACGCTCAAAAAGCCGGTGCGGAACTCATTCTGGTCAGTGGCGGTATGTCCGTTGACCCTGACGATAAGACTCCGGAAGGTATTCGCCGCAGCGGCGCCAAAATCGAGTCGCACGGCTTTCCCATATTGCCCGGTTCGATGTTTCTCATGGCTTATCTAAACGACACGCCCATTTTGGGTCTTTCCGGTTGTGTCCTGCACGATCCATTCAGCGCTTTCGATATTCTCCTCCCGCGCCTGTTGGCCGGTGAGAAAATCACCCGTTCGGAGATCATGGCCATGGGCCACGGCGGACTTCAGAAGAAACATGATCATTAGGGGAGGAGTTTATGGAGATTTTGAAAACCTTAAAAGAACGTTGCGATCCACGCTATGCCGCTTTAATTGTCGTGGACGTCCAAAATGATTTTGTCAGCCCCCAGGGAAGCGCAGGCACGCGCGGCGATGATGTTGGTGCGGCGATGGCCATGGTACCCAATCTCATGCGCCTTCTAGAAGAAGGACGGCGTGTGGGGCTGACAATAATTTATATTAAAACAATTCACAGTGAGTGGACTGACACGCCGTCATGGATTTATCGCACATCGCAGAAAAGTGGTTTGAATACTTGCCGCGAAGGAACCTGGGGTGCAGAACTCTACGAGGGAATTTCCCCGTTGCCCAACGAGCGAGTGGTGATCAAGCATCGCTACAGCGCATTTATCAACACCGATCTCAATACGGTATTAAAAGCACGCGGCATTCAAAGCATTCTTGTCTGCGGCGTCGCGACAAATGTCTGCGTTGAGACGACTGCGCGCGACGGTTATATGTATGACTATTACGTGACAATGATCGATGACTGTTCAGCGGCCTACGAAGCAAAATTGCATATGGGGACGCTGGAAAATATTCGGCGCCACTTTGGATTGGTCGTTTCTGCAAATCAAATTATTGAGAATTGGAGTGAAATGCCGGGCAAACGGGCAGCTGGTTTATAGGACCGCTCCATCACGTGCACAAAAAAGGCCCGGCAGGAGTGAGCTGCCAGGCCTTTATTCTTTTTGCAGCCGAAGTTACTACTTCATCATATCGGCATTGATTCTATCGAGAGCGTCCAAGGGCGGTTGAAGATCTTCCTGGGTTAGTTCGGATAACGGAGTGTCACACAGGTTTAATTCTTCGGCAAATTCTTTTCGATTGGGGTTATAATAGATCAAACCTGTCAAGAATTTGCCTTCGGCGATGGCGGCGTGAATGGCCTGAATCGCTTGCGCTTTATTAGTGGGGTCATAGTTTTTACCCAGCTTATGTAACACAATTCGTGAACCATCGTGTAACTCCACTTCGTGATCGGTTCCTTCGTCATAGTCGGCTTCAATATTCTCATAGGGCGGAATGAAGTCGAGTTCGTGAATGGGGTCAAGGTGACCCTTAACGTATTTGAGGCTCTTGGTGGACCCTTCATGGTTGTTAAACGTCACGCAGGGACTGATAACGTCCAGTATGGCGCTGCCTTTGTGATGCAGAGAGCCTTGGACCAGTGGGGTCAGCTGCTTCCGGTCACCGGAGAAACTCCGGGCCACATAAGTTGCTCCCAGAGTGATCGCCAACTCGGCAAGATCAATGGCTGGGATATCATTGACTTTCCCGCCCTTCATTACCGACCCAACATCAGCCGTGGCTGAAAACTGACCTTTGGTTAGACCGTAGACTCCGTTATTCTCGATGATATAAGTGATGTTCACGTTGCGGCGCATCATATGGCAAAAATTGCCCAACCCGATTGCCGAGGTATCACCGTCACCGGAAACACCGATCGGCATGAGGGTGTGGTTTGCCAGATTAGCGCCGGTTGCCACTGCTGACATTCTGCCGTGCACGGCATTGAAACCAAAGGACTGACTTAAAAAGTATGCGGGCGTTTTCGATGAACAGCCGATCCCACTTAACTTAACGACTTTACGCGGATCAATACTGCTCTCGTAATACGCGCGTATGACCGATGCTGAAATCGCATCATGGCCGCAGCCTCGGCACATGGTTGAGGGCGCGCCTTCATAATCTTTCTCGGACAAGTTAATACGGTTGATTTTTGTTTCTGCCATTTTTCCTATCCTTGTGCTTAAGCGGTTTTGGGCTGGGCCGATTGAGCCGCATCAAAAATTTGACCGACGATCCCTTTAGGCGTCACCGGGAGACCGTTATATACCAGTACGCTGACGATCTTCATTCCCAGATCGGGATGCTCGTCTTTTATGATCGCCGCCATTTGAGCATCGCGATTCTGCTCCACGAGATAAATCGTATCATGCTCCACCAAGAAATCTCTAACCTCGCTAGTCAGCGGTAACGCGCGGATCAACATGTGATTGGTTTTCAATCCAGCCGCTTTCAACCTGTCACGAGCTTCGCGTACTGGCTCGTAGCTGGAACCGTAGCAAATAATGCCGGTCCTGACTCCTTTTTCCCTTTCGACGATGGGTTTGGGGACAAACTTTCGGGCACTATCGAACTTTTTACGCAGCCGGTCGAGAATATACTTATAGTCATTTTCATCTTCTGAATACTTGGCATCGGCATCGTGTCCGGAACCGCGCGTAAAATATGAAGCCATACGATTCTCATTACCGGGCACGGTTCTGTAGGGGATACCGTCGCCGTCTTGGTCAAAATAGCGGCGGAATTTCTTTCCGGCCTTGGCCCATTCTTCCAGTTGGGTGGCATTCAGGCGTTTACCTAAATCAAAGGGCTCCTGCTGTAATTTGAGCGGCTCCGACGACCAGATATTCATACCTAGGTCGAGATCCATGGCTACAAAAACCGGTGTCTGGAAGCGGTCTGCGTAATTAAAACTCTGCCGTGCCAAGTCAAAACAAGCGTTCATATCATGGGGAATCAAAATGATGTGACGGGTGTCGCCATGGGACGCCCCATACATTAGCGAAATGTCCGACTGTTGAGTTCTCGTCGGTAAACCGGTCGACGGACCACCGCGCTGGATAATGAAAAATACGCATGGGATCTCAGCGAAGTAGGCGAGACCGATGGACTCATTCATGAGTGACAGACCAGGCCCCGAGGTCGAGGTCATCGCGCGCGCGCCCGCCCAGCCGGCACCGACGATCATGCCTACCGAGGCGATTTCATCTTCGGCTTGCACTATGGCATAGGTCTTTTTGCCGTCTTTGGGTTTGCGCAATTTAGGCAAATAAAACTCCATTGCTTCCGCAAGTGAACTCGATGGTGTAATCGGATACCAACATATCACCGAGGCGCCGCCATAAATCGATCCCAATGCCGCAGCGGTATTGCCTTCGGTAAGGATTTTGCCTTTGTTGCCATTCGGGATTACTTGCAGCCGCGAAATGTTTTGTGTGAACCCCTTCTCTTTTACGTACTGATAACCGGCGTCGATACAAATGAGGTTGGACTCGATCACCGCGGGTTTTTTCCCAAAAGTGTCTTCCAGGACGGCCTTGATGACCTCCATGTCGATGCCAAATAGATAGGCTAAAACACCAACATAGACCATGTTGCGTTGCTTGGCGCGCAACGGAGAGGCTGGGACCAGCTTGGCTACTAATTTGTTAGCGGGAAATCCTATGTACTGGACCCCGTCACGCTTCAGATTAGCAGGCAAGGTCGTGGAATCATCGTAAAGAACCAAACCGCCGTCGCGCACCCGATGAATGTCCTTGGCCATCGTCGCGTCATTGAATGCAACCATCACATCGATAACATCTTTGCGGCTCAGATAGCCCTCCCCCGAGGCGCGTATCTGATACCACGTGGGCAGACCCTGAATATTCGAAGGGAACATGTTCTTCGATGAGCAGGGTATGCCCATCTTGAAAATCGCCTTGAAAAGAATGTTGTTAGAGGAAGCACTCCCCGAACCGTTCTCAGTGGCGACGCAGATATTCAGATCATTGATGGCTGGTGTGTCCAAGATTTAACCTCCTTTAGGCTTCTGGCAACACTCCAAGTTTAACATAATCGCTTGGAAAGACAACGGGTTAGGATGTTACCCCGGAGTGTATTGGTCCTCCGATTCCAAAAATTGGGCGACCTCTTTCCAACTTTGGCGGACGGATTCATCAATATTGAACGCCCTGGCGTAGCGGAGAACATCTGGCATAGAAACGATGCCGATGAGATCGTTGCCATCTCCCTTGATCGGCATATTCCGGATATCACGTCGGTACATTTCAGCTAAAACTTCGCCGATTCGAATGGTGTGTGGCATGGATACGAGGGGTGACGTCATCACTTGGCTGACTGGTATAGTGGTCGGATCGGGGATCTTGTTAACGACGCGCCTTAATACGTCTCGTTCGGTGAAAATTCCCTTAGTGTTTCCTGCTGCCATTACGACTACAGCGCCAGTATTTTTCTGCAGCATGAAATCCACGCTTTCATAAATGGATTGCCGCTCGTCGACTGCCGAAACCTCGCCCGACATGATTTCGCCAACGGTTCTGGTTTCGCTTAACCCCTGCCCTAGTTCTACCGCAATTTTGAGAATGCGGCGCATGGAAATGATGCCAACAATCGTGCCGCGTTTCCCGCGCACCAGCAGATGGCGAAAATTGCCTTGATACATTCTGCCGAGGGCATCGAGGATATGAGTTTCCTCTGCGACCGCCTGAATGGGCGCGGTCATAACCTCTCGAATACTAGCCTTCCGGGGATCGATCGGCTTATTGACAACGCGCTTCAAGACGTCCTTTTCAGTGAAAATGCCTACGGGAACGTCGGCATCGGTAACGGTCACACGGCCGACGTCAGCCTGGACCATAATTTCAACGACTCGCGAAACCGTCTCGGTGATCGAAACCGATGTCAATTGCGTCGTCATGATTTCTTGAACTCTGTTAGTGAGCATAGGACACCTCCTCTTACGATTAATAGAGGTTTTGAATAGATCATCGAACGAGCCGTGAATTTCGGAGAACTTTGATAATATAACACCTCTTTTAGTACGAAACACAAGGAACGGCGGATTCACATTCTGTCTCTGTTGAACCCTGGGTAGGATTGCGACTCGATACAGGAGCATGTTAGATTTAATTTCGTTCCCAGGGAGGCAATAAAGATCATGAGCCGCAGGGAAACCGAAATTGACCACGGACTCGTCACCGAGACCAAGAAAAAATTAAAAAAGCCCCCCCTCTACAAAGTTTTACTGCACAATGACGATTATACTACCAAGGAGTTCGTCGTGCAGGTCCTCCAGTATGTATTTCACAAAGAGCAAACGGAGGCGGTTCAAATTATGCTTCACGTGCATAAAAAGGGAATTGGGGTGGCTGGAGTCTACACCTACGAAATTGCCGAAACTAAGGTTACCTTAGTCGAGAATTTGGCGCGCCAACATGAATTTCCGCTGAAATGTACCATGGAAGAGGCTTAGTATGATTAGTAAGGAATTAGAGAGTACCCTTAACGTCGCCTTAAAAGAAGCAAAACGTCGGCGACACGAATATGTCTGCTTGGAGCATCTCCTCTATGCCCTACTGCAAGACAAAGACGCCAGCGCCGCGATTGTTAATTGTGGTGGTGATATCGACCGGCTCAGGAAGGCTCTAGAGGAGTTTTTCGGTGGACTGGACATTCTCCCCGAAGGATTGAACCAGGAACCGCAACAGACTCTCGGCTTTCACCGGATTCTCCAAAGAGCCGTGATCCACGCTCAATCGGCCGAAAAAAAAGAAATCAACGGGGGCAACCTGCTCATTGCGATGTTCCGCGAGCCGAATTCCTATGCTGTTTATCTTTTAGAAGAGCAAGGCATCACTCGCTTCGATGTTGTCAATTACGTTGCCCACGGAATTTCTAAGATCGCTACCGGAGGAGAACCAACGCCAAGCGAAGAGGAGCATGCGGAAGAAGAGAAATCTGGCCAGCGGCAGAGTCCTTTGAAAGCTTTTGCAGTAGATCTGGTAGAAAAAGCACGACAAGGGAGTATCGATCCTTTAATTGGCCGCGACGACGAAATTGAACGAACCATTCACGTGCTTTGCCGCCGCCGCAAGAATAATCCAATCTATGTCGGCGACCCTGGCGTGGGCAAGACCGCGCTGGCTGAAGGGTTAGCGCTGAAGATCCATGGCGGTGAAGTTCCCGAGGCCCTCAAAAACGCCGTTATCTATTCCCTCGATATGGGAGCATTACTTGCCGGTACGAAATTCCGCGGTGATTTTGAGGCGCGATTAAAAGGCGTTCTAACCGGTTTGAAGAAACAACCCAATTCCATTCTTTTTATCGATGAGATTCACACGATCGTGGGCGCCGGCGCGACCAGCGGCGGCTCGATGGATGCCTCAAATATTTTAAAACCGGCGCTGGCCTCTGGAGAACTCAGGTGTATAGGCTCAACCACCTATCACGACTATAAGAGCTACTTCGAACGCGATCGCGCGCTGGCGCGGCGGTTTCAAAAGATTGAAATCCCCGAGCCCAGCCAGGATGAAGCTTTTAAAATTCTCGAAGGCTTAAAGCCACATTACGAAAAGCATCACGGCGTTCATTACAGCACGTCAGCGATTCGAGCCGCAGTCCAGCTCTCAGCCAAGCACATCAATGATCGTCGATTGCCGGACAAGGCCATCGATGTCATCGATGAGGTGGGTGCTGCGATGAAGATTCTTCCGGCGGACAAACGCAAGAAGATGATAAGCCCCAAGGATATCGAAAAGATCGTCGCCAAGATCGCCAAAATTCCGCCGCGCAGCGTTTCAACATCGGACAAAGACCAATTGCAGAATTTGGAGCGTGATTTAAAGCTCGTCGTATTTGGTCAAGATGCCGCGATCCAGATGCTGGCGAGTACCATCAAGTTGTCCCGGTCCGGGTTGGGCCATCCAGAAAAACCCATCGGCTGTTTTCTCTTTGCCGGTCCAACCGGTGTGGGTAAAACCGAGGTGGCCAAGCAGTTGGCTCATACCATGGGCATAGAATTTCTGCGCTTCGACATGAGCGAATACATGGAGAAGCATACTGTGTCGCGCCTCATCGGCGCCCCTCCGGGTTACGTCGGTTTCGATCAAGGCGGATTGCTGACGGACGCCGTTAATAGAAATCCCTACGCGATTTTATTGCTCGATGAGATCGAGAAAGCTCATCCTGATTTGTTCAATATTCTCCTCCAAGTGATGGATCACGCGGCGCTCACCGATAACAATGGCAAAAAGGCGGATTTCCGCAATATCGTTTTGATCATGACCACCAACGCGGGAGCGCGCGAGATGAGCGGTACGCCGCTCGGTTTCGGAGAACGGTCGAATGCAGGGAAGGGAAAGGAGGCTATCGATAGAATGTTCAGCCCCGAGTTTCGCAACCGGCTGGATGCGATGATCAGTTTTAACTCTTTAAGTCGGGAGAATATCGAACGGGTTGTTGACAAGTTCATCATCGAACTCGATCAGCAGCTCAACGAGAGGAAAGTATTCTTGCACCTCACCGCTAAGGCGCGCCGTTGGTTTGCTGACCGAGGCTATGATCCAACGTTTGGCGCGCGCCCAATGGCAAGATTGATTCAGAATGAGATCAAACGAGTTTTGGCAGATGAGATATTGTTCGGTAAGCTACAAAACGGCGGCAAGGTTGAGGTTGACGAGAGCGAGGGCAAGCTGACTTTCACTTACGCTCCAGTGAACGGCTAGACATCGTTCGCGCAATTTGCGGTAACGCCGCTGTTCGAGTGCTGCTCTCTTCCCCAATGGATATTGTTATCGTTGGATTATTTCTCGCCTTCTTCACAATAGAGGTTCTCGTTGAATTTGTTCTCAATGAACTCAACATCAGGCATGTTCAAAAGAATAGCACCGTGCGGAAAGTCCCGGATTTCTTTCAGGGCAAGATCAGTGACGCCGAGTATGACCAATCGGTCCGGTACACCTTAACCAAAGCCCGCTTTCAACGTTGGTCGGGAATCTACAGTCGAATCATCGTCTTGCTCGTGTTATTCGGCGGAACTCTTCCTTTCTTGGACCAATTGGCGGCTACTAGTCTGCAACAGCAGGGCTTTGCCCAAGTGCACGGCGTTGTTTTCTGCATTGCTGTTGCGATCGTCTTTTCGCTGGCCACCCTTCCCGTAGACCTTTATTCCACCTTTGGCATCGAAACCCAATTCGGTTTTAACAAGACTACCCTGGGACTCTATTTTTCCGATAAACTGAAAGGATTCATTCTGGGGCTTTTGATCGGCGCGCCTTTTTTGTTTGTCGTGCTCTGGTTGATGGAAGCGACGGGCCAATATTGGTGGCTGTGGGCGTTTGCTTTCATCACTGTTTTCCAGCTGCTGATGATCGTGATCCTTCCGAGCTTTATCGCCCCGTGGTTTAATAAGTTTGAACCGTTGGGGGAAGGAGACTTGGGCGATCGGATTTTGGCCTTGGCGAAGCAAATCGGTTTCGAAACCAGCGGAATCTTCTCCATGGACGGTTCCAAACGCTCCGCTCATTCCAATGCCTACTTCACCGGCATCGGTAAGGCAAAACGGATTGTGCTCTTCGATACACTGATAGAGCAGATGACCATCGATCAAGGGCTGGCGGTTCTGGCCCATGAGATGGGTCATTATAAAATGCAACATATTCGCCGGATGTTAGTGATGCAGATGCTCTTTATTTTCATTGGCCTATACATTCTCAGCCTGCTGCTGAATTACGAGCCATTGTTTGCTGCGGTTGGCTTACAGCCGTCGAATCATGCGGGATTAGTTTTGTTTAGTCTGCTTTCCGGGCCATTCACCTTTTACCTTGGACCTCTGATGAATCTCTTGTCCCGCACGCACGAATATGAGGCTGATCATTTCGCCGCAATTACATTACGCTCAGGCAAGCCCATGGAAGAGGCATTGATCAACTTAACTTTAAAAAACTTGTCGAACCTGACGCCTCACCCTTGGTATTCAGGGTATCATTATTCGCACCCAACGCCGGCAGAACGAATCGGCGCGATTCGTAAACTCATGGTTTGATCGATTCAACGGGGAAGGGCTAATCTGCTGAGAGATGAAAAAATGGTCGGGGCGAGTGGATTCGAACCACCGGCCTCACGGTCCCGAACCGTGCGCTCTACCAAGCTGAGCCACGCCCCGACCCGCCCAACGTAACACACCAAAAGCAGAAAACAACCATATCAAGTTTGTCTGACAGCCTGGCGCATCCGTCGTATGGTGTCGACGTAATCGGGGGTTTTGAAGATGCCGGAGCCGGAAACGATGACCTCGGCGCCGGTACGTACGACCAAGTCAATGTTATCGGCCTTAATTCCGCCGTCGGCTTCGATCAGGATTGGCAGATTTCTTTGATCAATGATCTTTCTCGCCTGCGCGATCTTCGGCAGCACTTCGGCAATGAACGCTTGACCGCCAAATCCAGGGAACACGGTCATCATCAGGATCATGTCGGAGTCGGCAAAATAGCTCTCAACATTTTCGATGGGGACATCGGGATTCACTGCGATAGCTGCTTTGGCTCCTTGTCTCCGAATTTGTTGCAGGGTTGCAGTCGGTTTCTTGCACGTGTCCGGATGAACGGAAACCCAATCGGCGCCTGCCTTGATGAATTCGGGAGCGTATTTGTCCGGATCGGTGATCATCAGGTGAACATCGAGAGGTATTTGAGTGACTTTGCGAATCGACTCTACGACCAGAGGGCCGATGGTGATGTTCGGAACAAAGTGACCATCCATCACGTCGACATGAAGCCAGTCAGCGCCGGCCGCTTCCACTGCTTGGATCTCATCCTTGAGCCTGCTGAAATCCGCCGAGAGAATTGATGGGGCGATCTTCATTGATTCCATCTAGGCAACCTTTCTCATGCGTGCGGCGAAAAAACCGTCAGTATTGTGCCGGTGCGGCAACGCCATAAAATATTTGTCCCTGACGAGTTGCTTGGCTTGGCCGGGCAGATAGCTTGCCGCATCGTCTAAAACAAACTCTCGATGGTGCTCGAGAAATTCATCCACGATGTTTTCATTTTCAGCACCTATAAGCGTACAGGTGGAGTATACCAAAACGCCGTCTGATTTAACGGAGGCCGCCGCCTGAGCGAGGATTTTTTTTTGTAGCTGATGCAGCCTTGCCACATCCGTAATATCGCGGTTCCATTTTATTTCCGGATGAGAACGCAATGTTCCCAGACCGCTGCACGGTGCATCGACGAGGATGCGATCGTAGGTTTCGCTCGGCGCGCCTCTGAGCCGGTTAGTCATGTCGGCCTGCACGGCATGGACCGATTGAAGTCCCAGTCGTTTGGCATTTTCATTGATCTTCATAATGCCCTTGAGTGAAACATCGGTGGCTGTAACGTGTCCTTTATCCCCCATAAGTTCCGAGATGTGTGTCGTTTTGCCTCCGGGCGCAGCGCAAGCATCAAGGACGTTTTCGCCGGCTTGCGGATCTAGAAGATATGGGATGAGCTGAGACGATTCGCCTTGCACTTGGAACAATCCTTCTTCAAAACCCGCCAACTGATCGGCCGGCATCTGTGAATGAACGACGATGCCCTGGGGCGACCATTTCGTTGGCGACGCTTCTATGCCTTCGGCTTGAAACACCTTGAGCAACACCTCTCGGTTGGTTCGAGTGGAATTTACGCGCAACGCCATAGGTGCTTGGCTGTTATTGGCTTGTAGCAGTGCTGCGATCTCATCGCTGCTGAAGTATTGGATCCACATTTTGATCAACCAGTCGGGATGAGACCAGAAATCGGCCAATGCAGCGACAGTACTCTTGTTAGGATCGGGTGGCGCGGATTCCTTGTTCATGCGCAGAAAATTACGTAGAACTCCGTTCACAAAGCCGCTGACTCGGGTCCCTGCATTACTTTTGGCCAGGTTCACCGCTTCATTCACGGCAGCGTAGTCTGGAATTCTATCGAGGAAAGCGACCTGGTAGATAGTGATCCGTAGAAGGTTTTTAATGAATGCATCCGATTCTTCAAGGGATTGGCGCGTGAGCTGTCGTAGATAAGAATCAATTCTGCCTCTCCAGCGCAAGGTGCCGTAAACGATTTCGGCTAACAGAGACCGGTCTCTAGCGGAGAGGGAGCCTTTCTTAAGAGCCTGGTCCAATAGAACATCCGCGTATGCTTTCTTAACGTCGACTTTGACAAGAATATCGGCAGCGAGTTTGCGAACACTCTCGCGAACATCGGATTCAAAAGCGTTCACCGTGTTCAATCCTCGCCCCTCTTATAAAGTCTACGCCAGGGAGTCGCTTTTTATTCTCTAACTGGACCTCTTCAAGGGCAAGCGTTCCGTCTCCGGTTGCGATCCAAAATCCACCACTGTCGGCCCTGACGACTTCCCCCGGGCCTCCTTGTCGAGTAGTTTCTATTGAAGTTGCGCGATGGATCTTTAAAAGCTTGCCCCGCAGCTGCGTATATGCGGTCGGCCAAGGAGTGAAGCCGCGAACGCGACGTTCGATGGCCAATGCGGGCTGCGTCCAATCTAACAATCCGTCTTTTTTTTGGATCATAGGCGCAAAAGTCACACCCGCTTCGTCTTGAGTCCGAGGCTCGAGGTGACCTTCCTTGAGCCTACGGATCGTTTCCAATAATAACTGGGTTCCAATCGGCGTGAGTTTAACCTGCAGAGAAGCGGTTGTCTCATTGCTATCGAGTGTCACCTCTTCTTGCAGGTAGATCGGTCCGGCATCCATTTTTTCAATCAATTGCATGGTTGTGACGCCGGCTTTTTCCTCTCCATTTATGATTGTCCACGCCGCGGGAGCTGCGCCCCTGTATTTGGGCAAAAGAGAGTAGTGAACGTTTAAACAGCCATGGGGTGCCAGCTCCAAAATTGATTTGGGCAGAATGCGTCCGTAAGCGACGACGACGATAATCCGCGGATTCCATCGTTTAAGAGTCTCTAGAAGGTTAGTATCGCGGATCTTCTCGGGCGCAACCACCGGAACGCCGTAACTTTCAGCCATGCGACGCACCGGAGATGGGATGGTTTTCTGGCCTCTGCCCGTGGGACGATCCGGCTGGGTGACGACGCCGACGATGGGGTCGGGTCCGGGCAGCAAGGTCTCCAGAGTGACTGCGGCCACCTCAGGGGTTCCCATGTAAACGATGGGCCAAGAAGAAGACATTACAACCGATCAAAATGAGCTAAGTTGATCCTGGACTGCCAGAAACCGGTTTCTAGATCATGACATGTTGCGGTTCGGATGGCTGTGTCCCGCTGCGAAGCATCTTCCTGCGACGGCGTGCATAGAGATCGCGCTTCAGCCGGCTTATGCGATCAATGAAGAGTTTGCCGTCCAAATGGTCGATCTCGTGCTGGAGCGCAACCGCAAGCAGCCCTTCCGCTTCAATTTTCAGCTCCTTGTCGTGTTCGTCGAGCGCGACTACCTGTACTTGCTCGGCTCGTCGTACTTCGGCTGTAAAATCGACCACGCTCAAACAACCCTCTTCCCAAACCAACGAACCTTCGGAGTGTGTGATGACCGGATTGATCAGTTTGTAAATGGTTTTGTGCGGGTTCTCGTGATCGACATCCATTACCACGATCCGCTGAAGCACGCCCACTTGAGTCGCGGCTAAACCGACTCCCGGCGCCGCATACATGGTTTCCAGCATGCTATTAATCAGTTCAACGGTATTTTCGGTGATATTGGCCACCGGGTGTGCGATTTTCGCGAGCCTTGGGTCCGGGTATTTTAGGATTTCTAATCGAGCCATAACATACTAATTCATAACATGTTATAGGGATCGACATCAATGTGCATACGCACGCTGCGCAGGCGCGTGAACGTTGCGCGGGCCAAGTTGGCCAATTCGATTAATGAACCAATCTGTTTTCCCTTGAGTAAAAGCTGCCAGCGATAGCGATTACGCAGTTTTTCGATGGGTGCCGGAGTTGGGCCGAGGATTTCGATCTGCTCCCGGTATTTTGGCGTGCGGCTTTGAGTCTCGCGTAGCTTGCTTGCCATCGCCTTGGCCTTCGCCTCCACATTCTCCGCCTTGAGCCCGTCGAGGCGCAGATTTACTAACCTGCCAAATGGCGGATAACCCAGAGTTCTGCGAAATTCGATCTCCGCTGCAAAAAACCCCTTGTAATCATGGGTGAGCAACGGTTGGATAGCATAATGCTCGGGTTCGTAGGTCTGGATTATCACTCTACCTGGATCATCACCGCGACCCGATCTTCCGGCGACTTGGCTAAGGATTTGGAATGTTCTCTCGGCGCTGCGAAAATCAGGCAAATTTAAAGACATATCCGCCAATAGGGCCCCTACCAACGTAACTCCCGACACATCGTGCCCCTTGGTGATCATTTGGGTTCCGATGAGTATATCGATATCGCCCTGTTGCCAGCGTCGGATCAACTCCTCATGGGAGCCCCGTTTGCTTGTGGTGTCCCGATCCATGCGCGCTACACGCGCCTTAGGAACTAAATCCTGAAGGACTTTTTCGATCTGTTCAGTCCCAACGCCAACACCGGCAAGACTTTCATTGCCGCACCGAAGGCAAAGTTCGGTTGCGGGTCGGCTGAAATCGCAATGATGACAGCGAACCACCTTGCGGCGTAGATGTAAAGTTAGCGTTACACTGCAATACGAGCAACGCCACACATAGCCGCAAAGCTTACATTGCAAGAAATTGGCGAAGCCACGACGGTTCAAGAAGATCAGCGTTTGCCGCTTATTTTCGAAGTTCCGTCTCACGGCGTCACCGAGTGGTTGCGAGATCAACCGCTCAGCCGACCTCTTCTGAGCAGGCCTCAAATGGGCGGCACCACCAATTGAGGTTGAGTCCGCAGGTTTGAATTGGCACCGTAGATCGACGATTTCTATGCTCGGCAGCGGGCGCTGCTGAACGCGTTGTGAAATCTCCAGGAATTGATAACGACCCTGACGGCAATTTTCATAACTCTCCAACGATGGCGTCGCCGACCCGAGGATCACCGGGCAACCCGAGAATTTGCCACGGACGACAGCGACATCCCTACCATTGTAGCGTAGCCCTTCATCTTGTTTGTAGGATCCATCATGCTCTTCATCGACAATAATCAGACCCAACTCGGGAAGCGGCGCGAAAACCGCCGAGCGGGCGCCGACAACAACGTCGATATTTCCTCGTTTGATCTGCCACCACTGCGCCCATCGTTCGGCACCCGTTAAACCACTGTGCAGCACGCCAACTTTGCCCGGAAATCGCACGTTGAGCCGGTCCAGAAGTTGAGGCGTCAACGAGATCTCTGGGGTTAGGATAAGACTCTGGCGGCCGGTTTTTCGCACGCATTCCATGGCGCGCAAATAAACTTCGGTCTTGCCACTGCCGGTAACGCCATGCAGGAGAAAAGTCGCAAATCCACCCTTTTTTAGGCGAGCGTTAACTGCTGCGAGGGCTTCGTGCTGTTCCGCGCTCAAAACTAATTTTTCTTGGCCCGTATCAGATAAATCGCCGAATTCAGAGCTGCTAGTTCGTTTTCTCCTGCGTTGTCCGGATAGTCGCTCGCGAATTTCAACTGCGCCGACGGATTGAAGTTGCTCCAGGGCATTGGAGAGATTTGCGTTACTTAATTTCCGCGTCAAAGCTTTGACGCTGATCTGGCCTTTTTCCCGAAGCACGACATCTAGGATTTTCTTTCCCAGTAAATTTTCTGTTGGCACCGAATCGGATATTGCAACGACGATCCTCTGGCTTTCGACACGCGAACTGGGGGGCAATACGGTTGTCACTACTTCGCCTAGAGATGCCAGATAATACCGGCTAATCCACTGACTGAGCTTTAAGAGCGGCGCATCAAGAATAGGTCCCGGATCCAAAACCGCGAGAACGTCTCTGGTTTTTGTCAGCGAGGTTTCGGAGGTTAGTTCCAATATTATGCCGGAAATTTTGCGCTTTCCCAACGGAATCAAAACGCGCATTCCGGCACATACGAACTCCTTCAGTTCGATCGGAACGCGGTAAGTCAGCGGCTCTTTCAAAGGCGATGGGATGATGACGTGGGCGAAGTTTCCCGCTTGATGGTTCATCGTTGGACTAATAACTTTGGCGCGCCGAAAAGGCAACTTGGCATCGCGGTGGAGTGCCCGTCCAGTTCTTTAAAGTCGCCGGTAACGTAAGCAATCCGCTTAAAACTCAGCTGGTCTGAAGCGCCATATCAGAGCACACGCTTTTGCTTCTTAACGAACAGGACCAAAAACAGCGAGTTGTCTAAACCGGCCGTCTGCAAGCTCGACCGGAAGAATAAAGACGACGCGGTGCAAAATCTGCGGCAAACCGGCTCGTTGCTCCTCGGGTATCTTATGCGTAAATTTACGCTGCGCGCACCATCCTGTCCATAATTGTCCAAGTCGGCACATATAGGCTCCTTCAACTAGCGGCGAATCCAGCCATTCCTTTGATATGTGTTGGAATTGTCATCAATCTAGTGGTGGCATAATTTTAGCGTTACGTCGTAATGCGAAATGACCGTGGACACCGGCGCCTAATTGCAGATTGTGAAAAGCGGTGGCGCGGGGCCTCGAGCAAAAAATAGATCGCCCTTTAAGCAAGCTCAACATACATGGACAAAAATAAAGACGTCTTGTTTGGCTGGCTAGCAGGCAGGGCGGGAGTTGACTTTGAGATTGCGCAGGCTCTAGCCGCCAGCCAATCTGACATATTAAAACAGATACAACAGCTCGAAGAAACCTTCACCGCGAAGATCCACGAATTGCATCAGAACAAGTTAGCGGGACAGCATTTAGAGAGTAGTGATGGAGAGCTGACTAATCTTCGGTCGGAGATGCAGGCTTTCGCGGAACGAATCGGCCGGCTTGAATATGCGGCCCGACCGGTTGGACAGCCGGATGAGGGTCTACGAGAGGAAATAGCGGCGCTGCAGGCGCGGCTCAGTGAACGGCAGAACCGGCCCGAGGCAAGTCATTCGGATTTTGAGATTATGGAACAGAACATAACTGCAAAAATTCGAGGATTCGAAGGCGCGTTGGAAAACAGGCTACGAAGCGATGAGAGCCTGAGCGAGAAGGTACAAGAGATCGAGCATCGACTGACACAACAAGATAAGAGTCTGGCTGGGCGCGACACACATCTTAAAGAGACTATCGGAGGCGAGATGGCGGAGTTTCAAGCGCAATTCAACGAGCGGCAGAATCGTCTTGAAGCTCAGCACGGGACCATCGAAAAAATTGAACGCGATATAACGGCAAAGCTACGAGAACTCGAACAGCAAGTTGGACAAAAATTCCGTTTTTTGGATAGCCGTGATGCCGAGCTTAGACAGCTCAAGGCCGAGACACAGACTCTTGCGCGGCAAATAGTTCACATAGGATCTGCCGCTCAACATTCTGAAAAAGAAGCCACCGGCTATGTCCAAGGGGCGATGGAGAGCGCCATACCGCCCGATGTGGTGAAACTTTCACGGGCTGAAGAAAACTCGAGCGGGAGGGGTAATCACGCCGCTGCTCAAGCCAGTGCAAAAGAGGAAGCAACGCACAATCACTATTCTCAAAAAGATTCCGGACTTGAGAGCGAAAAGGAACAGTTTAGGCAACTTCAGCTACGGATGTCGGCAGAAATTGAAAGTGTGAGAGCCCAACTAAAGGAAAGAAATGGGCGCTGGAAAATACGGAAGAGAACATCTTCCATATGATGACTCCGTACATATGAGTGCTCCCTAACAAACGATTATGTTTGATACGGCTCAATCACAAAGACTCCGTAAACACCCTCCGGTTTCGGGTCTGCAAAAAATCCATTTGATACAAAGTATTGGCGTATGCATGAAAAACGGCTATCTACGGGGATCCAACAGCTTGATCTGTTGATAGAAGGAGGGTTCCACGCTGGCAAAACGTATCTGGTTGTTGGGGAGCCCGGCACCGGCAAAACAATTTTCGGTCTACAATTTTTGTATAAGGGGCTAAAGAGCGGAGAGAAGGCGCTCTATGTCGCTGTGGATCAAAAACCAACTGATGTCATTGAACAAGCAGTTTCGCTGGGCTGGGACTTATCACCGTTCATCGAGAAAAAAGACTTTTTGTTGCTAGACGCTTCCGCTTATATCAAGTCTCGCGTCGGTTCTAGCGAAATGAAGTCCGATATGCAGAAGGTCATCTTAGAGCTCAACAACCATATTACGCAAACAGGCGCGAGGCGGGTTGTGATCGATCCCCTGGGGCCGCTGATTGCTACGGATGATTCTAATTCACGGGTTCAAGATCAGGCACGAATGCTACTTTACTCACTACAAGGTCAGGGGAAGACGACTACCCTTATTACCAGCCATTCGGTTGGAAGATCCGCTCGAGGAATTGAGGAGTATTTAGTTGCCGGAACGATTGTTCTAGAAATGGAGCTGGCAAACAATCGGTTCGTTCGTATTCTGACGGTGGAAAAAATGCGCAGCACGGCTTTCAATCCGGCGCAATATCTCTTCAACATCGTGCCCGTGCAAGGAATCGTCCTGCAGCCGATGGTTGATTGAAAAAAAACCAACACCCAAGAATAATGTAGCTTCTATTATTAAGTATAGTTATCATTAATTATATTGACTTGTAACCAATGATTGATACAAAATGCTACGTTTGTGCGTCCTGCTTCCGCTGCGTGAAAAGGATTAAGGATGGACCACACCAATAATGTTAAAAGAATCCGCGAAGCTAAAATGATGAGTAAAACCGAACTTGCTCGCTTGGCAGGGATTTCACCTTTAACGCTTGATCGAATCGAGAAAGGCAAAGCGTGCAGGCTGGCAACCAAGAGAAAAATTCTTCTCGCATTGGGAGTCAGCGTCAAGCAGAGACAGAGGGTCTTTAGGCAATAGTATGGCCGAGTTTTGGAAGAAACTAAATTTTAGCTCGTTCGCTTCGTTAAGACGAAACGGTGGTTTCGTTGCCCTCGACATCGGCTCGAGCTCGATCAAGATGGTCGAGACCTCCATTGATAAAGGTGGGTATCGAGTACTGAGCTTGGGCATGCTTCCGCTTCCAGTCAATGCAATACAAAACAATATGGTCGTCGATGCCAAGCAGGTCGCTGAAACAATTCGGCGTCTAATCCAAGAAAATCGCGTGAAATCGAATCAAGCGGTGTCGGCAGTCCCGGGCAGGGCTGTCATTATGAAGAGAATCGAAATGCCCATGCAGGAAGAAGCCGAGTTGGAAGCTAATATCGAATTTGAAGCTAACAACGTGATTCCGGAGAGAATGGAAAATGTTAATCTGGATTATCAGGTTCTTAACGCTAAGGCAGGTGGGAGCAAGCTGGATGTGCTTCTGGTCGCGGTAAAAAAGGAAATAATTAACAGCTACACTGAGGCCATCGAGGAAGCCGGGCTCAAGCCAGCGATCATGGATGTTGATTATTTTGCGATGGAGAATATGTACGAAGCTAATTATGCGACCGAAGCCGGCGGCGGAATGGCCGGGCTTATTCACGTTGGGTCACGTTATACCAGCGTAACTTTGTTACACAACGGCTTGTCAACATTCACCGGAGATCTACCAATCGGTGGCGATGAGTTCAGCGACAGCCTAAAAAAAGAACTCAATGTATCCACGGAAGCGGCCGAGACTTTGAAACTTACGGGTCTGCTAGAAGGAAAAAAGGGTTTCGATATCGAAGCCATGCTAAAACCCACTTCGGAATACCTGGCGGAGGAAATTCGCCGGACTGTAAGTTTATATGGCACCGTCGGAACTGAAGAAGATGATGGACTGAAGGCGATTTATCTAAGCGGTGGCAGTGCCCAAATACCCGGATTGCGGGCCATCTTGGAACAGCAAATGACTGTGCCTGTGCGCCTGGCCGAACCGTTCCGTGAGTTTGCGCTCGATCGAAACATCGATAGAGATTTCCTTATGGAGGCTGCGCCGCTCTTCGCCGTGGGTGCTGGGTTATCTATTAGGAGACCGGGCGACAAATGATCCGGATCAATTTACTCCCGGTACGCGAAATTAATGCGGAGTCCAGTCGCCGGCGGGAGCTGACTGTCGCGGGTGTCTCCTTAGCCGCGACAGTTTTACTTCTGCTAAGTGTCTACCTCTATCAATCGTCGCAGTTGTCGAAGCTGTCAAACGAGCTTGCCGCCATGCGTAAAGATATAGAGGTTCTAAACGGTAAGATAAAAGAAGTCGGCAATCTGGAAAACAAGATTAAGGAATTCCGGAGCAAACATAAAGTTATCGAGGACCTGAGCAACCAAAAGATCGGTCCGGTTCGGGTGATGGACAGTCTTGCTGCGGCCATTCCCTCCACCCTCTGGTTAATCGAACTTAA
>WHTF01000053.1:0-1773 GCA_009379725.1 Deltaproteobacteria bacterium | reverse complement strand
GTGATGGACAGTCTTGCTGCGGCCATTCCCTCCACCCTCTGGTTAATCGAACTTAAGCAAAGTGGCGGAAATCTTTTGATCAATGGATTGGCCACGGACAATCAGTCTGTGGCGGAGTTTGTCAGATCGTTATCTCGATCCGCTCACTTCAAGAACGTTGAGTTGATAGAGTCGACCCAAGCCGATGAAAAGACCGGTCCGTTTAAAAAATTCTCCATCCAATCAGGCATATCTTATGAGACTTCCACGACTGCCGATGGCGCCCCATCTCCGAGTCAAGCTGCCCCGAAGGAGAAAAGCAAAAGTTGAAAGCGGCGCTTGAAAATATTCTCGATCGGCCCAAAAACCAGAAGCTTGGCATTCTTGCCGGTTCGATCGTTTTGATTTTGGCCGCATATTATTTTTACCTTTACAGCCCCCAAGCTGATCAAGTTGCCCAGCTTAGTGAAAGCGTTGAGGCGGCACGCAATGAAAAAGGTATCAAGGAAAAGCGAGCCTCCAACCTGCCCAAATTTCAGAAAGAGCTGCGCGAACTCGATGTGCGTCTAAAGGAGGCGATTGCCCAACTTCCCAGCAAAAAAGAGATCGCAAATCTTTTAACGAGTGTCGCGACGACGGCTCAAGAATCCGGGCTCGATATCCTCCTGTTTCGCCCACGGGCTGAAAACTACAAGGACTTTTACGCGGAAATCCCTGTGGACATCAACATCAGAGGAACATATCACAACGTCATCACCTTTTTCGACGGCGTCGGACGTCTCAAACGATTGGTCAACATCGCTAACATCGGCTCTAAGAATCCCAAGATGTCCGGTGACCAAGTCATTCTCGACTTTACGACTACAGCCACCACGTACCGTTTTTTGGAAGATGCGGAGCGCAAAAAAATCGCCGAAGAAAAGGCTAAGGCGGCTAAAGCGAAGAAATAAACGAGTCATGAAAGCCTTGAGCAAAGTTGTGGTCGGTGCTGTTGTCGTGGTCCTGTCGTCGGGCTCCGGCTTTGGCGTTATCGCTCAGGACGTTCAAACTCCATCTCAGAAAACCACAGAGGCCGTAGGAAAACTGATCAAGACGCCGGCGACGATCGGGAAGAGTCTCGATGCAATGACGGAAGCGGCGAAGGCAAAGCTTCAGCAGGTGCTTGGTGAAAAACCTGAAATAAAGACAAAAGCGGAACCTGACGATATTTCCGTGCCGCCGAGAAAAACTATCGGGCCTGAGCCGCCGCGTTATGCTCCGAAAGGTAAGCGCGATCCGTTTCGACCGCTGAATTTGCCAGCTAAGACCAGCCCGCGCGTTAGGGACAATCTATCTCCTCTGGAACGATTTGAATTAGGCCAACTTAAAGTCGTAGGCATTGTCTGGGATATCCAAGAACCTATAGCCATGATTGAAGATCGCGCAGGTCTTGGCTACACCGTTTCAACAGGGATGTTGATTGGCAGGAACGAAGGGAAAGTTAAAGCGATTCATCGTAACCAAGTGGTCGTTCAGGAGTCTTTTGAAGATTTCTCCGGTAGAAAAAAGACACGCGATGTCGTCATGAAACTTTCCGTGGAGTAGGCAGTGAAAGGCGAGGAATTAATGGATCGGTTGAATCAGAGGGTTCAGAAAACGGCTGTAAAATTTTCGATCTTAAGTTTCTGGTTGATAGGGGTCGTTGCGGTGTTCATCTCGGCAGGTTGTTCCATCCCGACAGAAAGCGATCCAGGTTCTAAAGCTTCTGCGACGGCGGTGTCCACCGCTTCGACTACGAAGCCCGTTCAACCGCAG
>WHTF01000052.1 GCA_009379725.1 Deltaproteobacteria bacterium | reverse complement strand
GGGCCAGGTAAAGATATCTGTTAGGATCTCGCGCATTCTTCCTCCTTATAACACAATCATATGCCCAGATCGGACTTGCCCACCGCCTTGGATGTTCCGGGGAACAGGCCGTGCTTGGTGAGAAATTCGATCATAAAGCGATCAAAAAGCCAAGGCTGCTCCATCTGGCAAGCATGGCCGGCCCCAGGCAGAACCTTCAATTCGCAATTGGGGATATGCGCCTTAAGCGCGAAGGCGCTCTGATGGGCGCCGTCCTCGCTCCCGGTCAGGATTATTGTCGGACAGACGATGCGCTCATGATGGCCGTCCGGATAGGGCTGCTGGAGTGCTTTGAACTGGTGGATGATCGTCTGCACATCGGCGTGTTCATTCCGCTCGGTGAAAAGATTGGCGAAGAAATGCGCCAGCGGCGTGGCGCGAAACGCCGGGCTCAGATCCTCGAACGTGTAGGCCCAGCGATAGTCGATGCCGTTGGCCGTGTAGTTATCGATCCGCCGCTTGGTAAATTCCTTGGTGGGGTTGTAACCTGTGCCCGACAGCACGAGTGCCGCCGTCTTGTCCGGTCGTTGGTGGTACATGTAGGGAACGATCGCCGATCCGACCGAAGAGCCTACCAGGATCGCGGTCTCGCCAGTGAGCGCGTCGTCGATCGCTTCCCAACAGGCATCGGCCATGTCGGTCATTGTCAGATTGGCGCCGGCCTTGGGCGAGCGGCCATATCCCGGGATGTCGATGGCGATGCACCGGTACCAGGTTGACAGGTGCGCCATCTGAAAAATCCAGCACGACTGGTCCATCGGGTTGGGATGGACAAAGGCGATCACCGGCCCGGTGCGTCCCATCCGTTCGTAGTAAAGCGGTCCGTGAATGTGCTGCGCCATGATACTCCTCCTTCTTAAGCGCCTTCACAGTCTTCGTCCGTCGAACGCAGCTATCCATACCACGCCGAGGCGTTCACTCGTCCGACGCTCACGCTGAACGAACTGAACTACCTCTTACCGGGTACGACAAGAAGAACTGCGCCAACGACTATCGCTCCCACACCAGCCCACACGGGAATGTTGATGGTTTCCTTATCTTTGACCGACAGTTCGAGTGGGCCGATCTTGGCTTCATGAGTCTCTTTGGTGAAGCTGAAACTGCCATAGACCAGCCCCAGAATACCGGCCACGATCAGAACCACTCCCACGATCTTAAGTGCGTTCATATCTCATCTCCTCCTGCAAAATCTCCTGCATCGTTGGTAGCGACCGCTGCGCTTCTCTCTAGTCCAATCTCCGGAGGATTGTCAATCTTATCACCGAAGAGTATTCAGGCGCTGTTATCTCGTTAAAATAGGCGAGGCGCCGGAGCCTTAAACGACGCGGACCACGCGCTTGCCTTGCATGACTTCCGTATCATGGTTAGGAAAAGCGAGATCAGGTCGCGCAACGGTAGCGAGAGCACGCTCGAGCGCTACGACGGTCTCTCCCAGGTGGTAGTACCAGCCGACAGGGATATGATCGCGAATATTTTTGTAAGTATATGCTATGTCGCCGCAAAGGACGGCCTTGCCGGCTGCCGTTTGGAGCGCCACCATCTGCGATCCCGGCGTGTGGCCCCCGGCCTTGAGAAGCTCCAGCCCCGGGTAAAACTCCAAATCTCCGTCGATCAGTTCGATCCGGCCCTCCTGTCTTAGTCTTTCCAGCGCGGGGCGCACTCTTGGGCAAATTTGCCTGTCAAAGACTTCGTGGCGCATGAGCGGTCCTGTCCAGAATTCCAATTCGGCACCCTGCATGACGAATTTTGCGTTGGGAAAATAATCGAAGCCGGTGAAATGGTCTTGATGAAAATGCGTGACGATGACGGTCTTTACCTCATCCGCTTTGACACCCAGCTCCGCGAGCAGAGCCGGTGGCTCGATAAAATTCTTCCCTTGGGCCCACTGCGGTGCGACATAGTCGGGATGATATCCGGTATCGACGACCACCGGTCCGTGGGGTCCTTCGACGAGCCACATGATGTAGGCAACCGGTTTGTCGCGTTCCAAATCGCTGCGCAGGCAAGGCATGATGCCCGCGCGCCACCAGTTTTCACTCATCCCAACCATCAGCGCGTGAATTGAATGGTTTAAAGCCATCGTCGACTCCTTTGACGCACGGGAGCGCGTGTCGAACTTGTCAGGTACTCGGGGTTGGAGTTTTTCAGTAAAATCCTTTCGAGACCTTTCGACGCTCTCCTCTCTACCCCGCGTCAATTAAAAGCCATAAAATTTTCGCGGATTTATCTCGAGGATTTTGCTGACCACCGAGGGTGCGATCCGCTTGTCGTTACGCAGCAGATGAATGGCATTGAGTTCGGTTGAGGGATCATGGTGACCGTAGTCGGTCCCGATCATCAGACAATCCTCACCCGCATGGCTTAAAATGTAGGGCAGATCATCGGTGTTTTCGCAGGCCACCCACATGTTGTTGGCGGCGAGCGCGTCCGCCGGAAACGACTTGCCCTGGCGCCGATAGCGATCGGCCAGATCGTTCAGAACGTAAGGCACCCACTGCGCGCCGACCTCAACGAAGCCCCAACGGACTTTCGGAAATTTTTTTGGGATCTCCTTTTCAAGAAGCGTATGAAACGCGCCGACGACAGCCAGCTTGAACTTGGTAAAACTCGTGTCCTCGGCGAAGAAGTCATGATGGAGAAAGCTGCCGTTGGCCGAATGGATGCAAATGGGTAGATCCAGATCCCCGGAAATCTCCCAGAGCCGGTAGAAATAGGGTGAGCCGAGCGCCCGCTCGCATTCCAACCCACGCATGAAGATCCCGCAAGCGCCGTTGTTCTTAGCCCACTCGAGTTCATCGCTTATCGCGGCCAGCGTTTTTTCGAGCAGGCGCAGAGGCGGCTTGGCCACCCAACCCAACCGGCCCTTGCCCTGGCGCCAAAGTTCGCCCATCCAGCGGTTATAGGACTTGCACAGGGCGCTCTCGCGCTCGGCATCCTGTACAATCGGCCGGAGAAACAGCGTCGGATAAAGCACCTGGGTCTCGATGCCGAGCTCGTCCATGTGAGCCAGTCGCGCCTGGACGCTTAGCATCTCGCGCGATTCCTTCGATGTATCGGTGCCCACGTTGCGGTCTTTGCCGAACGCTCGGCTCTCGATCACCCAAAATTCCGGTACGGCGATTCCTTCATTACTGAGAAGTTTTTCACCGAAGGTCTGCGTCATCAATTGCGGCGTGAAGCGCCGCTCATCATTTTGCAGATAGCTCCAAGTCTGCACCGTCTCGATTACATGAGCATCAGCGTCAATCGCTCCCATCGAATCCTCCTTCGGGCTAACGCCGGCCCGATTCCTAGTTGGCTTGGCTCACTAACTACGGTCAGTGCGCGCCAAACGGCTTTACGAATTCTCACCTTGTAAGCATTCCACCCACCATGCTCCGTTCGCAAGTTGCCCTATTTCTTAACATGACCGGATAAAGGCGATCAATTCAATAGAGCGGTTTCTTTCACCAAACGTACTTATGCAATTTCTTAAACCCGTCTTCCGCCGTTGTTTACTTTTTGATCTCTCAAGGCTGCCTGTGATTCATCTGGGAAAGTCTTTCAAATGGTCCGTCTCACTTTTCAGGTCTGAATTCGGGCATCGTTTGCTGCTACTTAGTGCAGGCGGCCAAGAGTGCTAAGCTCAAGAAGGAACGACAAAGTTCGCCTTACGCAGGAACGTTCATGGGATGAGCCGATCTTTACGACGGCGGTCGAGATGATGGGGCAGGCCGATAGCTGGGTGAAACCAGCTTTGGCAGGAAGGAGAAGATGAATGAAAATGGCAGTACTTGTTGTGGCGCTGCTTCTGGCGGGCTGCGTTAACACCCGCCCACCTCCAACGAGCGACAGGGATAGCACAACCTCCGGCGCAGCTAGCTATAGTCGTGACACCACCGACTGCGAACGCGAGGCGGCCCTGGCCGGCGCCGGCGACAAAGCGCAAGCTTTTGCTAAGTGTATGAGAGCGAGAGACCACGCGCCGAAGCGCTAGTGCCGCTCGTCACCACTGATCCGCGGCGTGATTAATAGATTCAGCCTCATCCTAACTTGAATAATCACGGTAGCTTCTATAGAAGGGTGGAATCGCGAAAGTTCAGCGACCCAGATGACCTTGTCGCTCGGGGGCGCTGATTCTGCACGGCTATTGGATTTAGCCGAATTAACAGAATCGCACGGATTACCAAGAAATCATTTTGGATTCGAACTACTCAACTGAACGCGCCCGCGGCAGTCGGAGGAAACATGAAAAGGGAAGTGGCGGCGGAGATTGTCGATTCTCTTAAAGAGGCTGGAGTTGATT
This sequence comes from Deltaproteobacteria bacterium, assembly GCA_009379725.1. Taxonomy (GTDB): domain Bacteria; phylum Desulfobacterota; class Binatia; order UBA9968; family UBA9968; genus WHTF01. Next base: position 19,788 of record WHTF01000052.1, on the reverse strand, counting down.
TCGTCGCGACCTTGACGGAAGCGAATCTGCATGACTTGGTGATGGCGATCGGTGAAGATACCGCCATTCACCACGTGCCCGTCACTCGCGAGGAAGAAGGAATCGGCATCTGCGCCGGCGCCTACCTGGGCGGTAAAAAACCGGCGATGGTGATGATGAACGCAGGCTTCCTCCTGTCAGCCAACGCTTTAGCTACCGTCTGTATTCATCCTGGGATACCGGTTTTAATGTTGATCGGTCACAGCGGCGGCGTCGGTGAAGAAAATGCCGGTCATGCCACCGTCGGTGCTCTGACCGAGCCGGTGTTGCAAGCCATGCACATTGTCTACGAAAAAGTCGGCCGCTTTGAGGATATCCGTCCTACGATACACGATAGTCAGATGCTGGCGCGTTCCTCGCGCCGGCCCACGGCCATTGTTCTTAACAAACAAGCCCTGAGGTAGTTTGATGAAAAGATACGATTGTCTGCGCGCGGTCGCGCCGCGCTTCGGCGATGAACTGGTGGTCACCAACCTCGGAGCCGTGCGCCATGAATGGCAAGCTCTGAGGCCTCACCCCGGTAATTACCATCTGCAGAACCTCGGACTCACTTCTTCCATGGCCCTCGGTTTGGCTTTGGCCCTGCCGCACCGAAAGATTGTGGCATTCGATGGCGACGGATCTTTGCTGCTCAATCTCGGCAGCCTGGCAACCATAGCGAATCAGCATCCGACGAACCTTATTCATATCGTCTTCGATAACGAATGCTACGAATCCTCTCGCGGCGCACCCACGGCAACCGCTGGGCAGGCCGATCTGGCGGCGGTTGCGCGCGGTTGCGGTTTTACCCATGTCGTGACCGCGAAAACACTGGCTGAATTTGAAGAAGGGTTCCGGCGCGCTTTAAAAAGCAATGATCTCTACTTCATCCTGGCCAAGGTCGAGGCGGGAGCGGCCGATGTTCCGGCTGCTGCTTTAGACTCGCAAGAAAACAAATACCGGTTCGTGCGCTACATCGAGCAAAGCGAGAACCTGAAAATCCTCACCTCAACCCTATCGCGCGCCAGCGACCCGCACGCGAAATAATAGCGGAAGTCCCAAAAGCACCCGACGTTGTATCTTATTACGCCAACGCTCGCTCCAGTCGACGCAAGATCCCATCGGGTTGGCGCAGTGCAAGCGCGACAATTTGATCGGCGCGCAATTGCGAATCGCCGTTAGCATAAATCCGCAACTGCGGCGCGTTGCCCGAAGGCCGGACATGGGCGACGTCGCCGTTGTGAAAATAGATGCGCACGCCGTCGAGCACATTGATGCGCGCGATGCCGGCGAAGCCCAACGCGGGCGTGAAGAAACGGCTTAACGCCGCTTTGATTCGCCGCCAATCTTGGGTTGCCGCTTCCGGAAGCGGTCTAGGCGGAACGCCGGCCCGACTGCGATCGAGCACGCTTCCCGCGCCATCGAACTCCACCTCAATTAAATCGCCGGGCGGAATCAGTTGCGCGAGGATGGCCCGGCTCGCCGCTATCGGGAAATCGTCGAGTAAACCGGCGCATCCGAAGCGCGCCGGCAGCCGGTCCCATAAAGCGGCCAATCCAATCTTTCGTTCTGCCGCGGCAAACAGATTTGCCAGGATCGGCAAAGTCGAATCACGTGTCGGCAGCGCGGCCAGTGTGCCGGCACTTAAGACGATATCGCTGCCGGTCAAAAATCCGCCATTGGCTTCCCAGCCGACGATGCGTTGGCGATTTGCAGCGCCGGCTAACCGGTCCAGGGCGGCGACGACGTATGGCGATCCAATCTTAGTCATTTCGAGCAAAATCCCACGCTCGCTCATACGCCGCTCGACCGCATCGTTGGCGCTAATGGGAACGGCGGCGGCATCCGCTTTCAGGTATTCGGCAACCACGATCCCCAGAAGGTCACCGGGCAAGAAACGCACGCGTCTTTGGCCAGGATAAAGTTCGCTAACAGGCAGCACCGCCGTGACCAGCGGCCGATCGGAATCTCCGTCACTGGAAACGATGGCATGAAGCGCTCCGCTGGGTTCCGCGACAACGGCGAACTCCTCCAGACGATCCAACTGTTCGGCGGTAACATTCTCGGTATCGATGGGAATGAAGGTGTCGCTGCGTCCTGCGGTGATCACCTCCGCGCCCAATTCGGCCAGAATGCGCGGCAAAATATCGCGGCCTACCGCCGAGTGCTGATATACGAGAACGCGCAAGCCGGACAGACCGCCGCCGGCAAAGCTCCTCAGATAGCGGCGAACGTACGCTTCTTCGGCGGCCAGTTCGAGTGGTGGCAATTCCGGCGAGCGCTTGAGCATTCCCGCACCATCAAACGCCGATGCGGTAGCGGGCCGGCCATACTCTTCGGCCCGTACCCTGTCGACATCGCGGATGATGCCCGGTTCGTCCGCTTTCAATACTTCGCCAACGCTCTTGTTGAGCTTGATGCCGTTACGATCGAATGGAATATGGCTGCCGCTCACCATCACGCCGGCACGTTTCGTTGATAAGGCATATGCGACTAGCGCGGGCGTAGGAATCTTGCCGGCATTCTCTACCACGCAACCCAGGTCGACGATTGCTTGCATGCAAGCTTTCATAATGCGGTCGGTGCTCGGCCGCAGATCGCCCGCCAGGACAACTGCGCTGCCCGGACGGATATCGCCGACGCTAAAAAAATATCGCAGCGCTCCCTTGACGTTGATGTATGCCTCGAGATCGGTGATGTCTTTGACCAAGCCGCGTAGCCCACTGGTACCAAAACTTAGCGGCACTGGCGTGTAATTGAGAAACGTAGCCACAGGGACCTTTCGTGTTTCGGGATTCATAGGATTCGCGCCCTCTTTGACGCAGGCCGTCCTGTTGTCAGTCAACATCATCCTACGAGAGAGTGATGATAAGACCTTAATATAAAACGAATTTGAAAGAAAATGCGGATGATCCCGTAAACGCTAGATCCAATGGACTGAGAGTGGTTTTACTGCAAAGAATATCGAATTCAATCTCCTTACCCAGTCAACGGAGTGTGTCAACGAAAGATGCGCTTTGTCATAATCTCGACAAATTCTTGCCATCTGTTTTGGCTCCCGACGACTAAAATTACCCGTTGTTTCTCCGAATCATCCCGAGAAATCGCTTATTCCATTCACGCCGATCGCTTCTATTAGGCTCTTTTGAGCTGGGGCGATAGGAGATCGTGAGATAAACAGCAATGAGCGCCAAAAATAAAAATTCGTACATAAGACACCAGCCTCTTTCGTTTCGTTCTCGTAAATCGTAGTTGCTTCTCTTAACTTTACTCACTCCGATCCTGTCGCAACCCATGTGCCAACCACGATTATACCGGAGACGGCGCAGATCACTGGCGTAAACCCAAACGATTTTATTCTATCGGAGGAACTAACAGCGAGAAGCAGGCCCGAGCTGTAGTAAGAAGTATACAGCCCCTGCACGTTAGTGTTCGGTGGAAATGAAGAATCAAGGTCAAGCGAAAAACCCGTATCGGGACATTGGCCGTACAGGATCGGCTTACAATGGCGTATTCGGGTGCCGAACAGTAGCACGGGACCTGCGCACCTGAAAATTTTCAGTCGAAACTCCATGCCGGCTTTGCTACGATGTGGCGTATGAAAATTTGCAAAGTATTGACAATTGCCGGTTCGGATTCCGGCGCCGGCGCGGGTATCCAAGCCGATCTGAAGACATTCGCGGCGCTGGGCGTTTATGGGACATCGGCAATCACGGCAATTACGGCGCAAAACACGGTCGGGATAACTGAGGTTTTCGAACTGTCTCCCAAGCTGGTGGCGTCACAAATCGAAGCCGTCGTGGTCGACATCGGCGCCCATGCCGTGAAGACGGGCATGCTGGCCAATGCGCCGGTTGTCAAAGCCGTGGCCGAAAAAATCCACCAACATCATCTAGGAAACATCGTTGTCGATCCGGTGATGGTGGCGACTTCGGGAGACCTGCTGATCAACAAAAGTGCCATCGCTGCGCTGCGCGCGCATCTCATTCCACTGGCGACTGTGGTCACACCCAATATTCCCGAAGCAAACGAATTGACCGGTTTGACAATTGCCAACGCCAGAGACATTCGCCGGGCGGCGCAGCGTATCGTCGATATGGGAGCGCAGAGCGTGATGATAAAGGGCGGTCACCGGCGCGGGCCGGCTACAGACTTATTTTTCGACGGCAAAAAGTTCCGCGAGCTGCGCACTCAACGCATCCGCACCGTCCATACCCACGGCACCGGCTGCACGCTATCGGCTGCCATTGCTGCGTATCTGGCCAAGGGCGAGAAGTTAGAGAGCGCGGTGATGCACGCCAAGACTTACATCACCGCGGCAATCCGCAAAGGTTTTGCCGTTGGCAGCGGCCACGGCCCGGTGCATCATTTCTTTCGTCAATGGGGTAAATAGGCAAAATTAGAGGCTACGAACACGCGTCGCGGCCGCAAGCTTGCCGCTAAACCGTGCGTCACTTGGACTGCTCATCAGAGTTAACACGATGCCGAAGGCAAAATGGCTTTTTCTGCCGGCGGATTCATCTCGGCAATCATCGCCCGGGCGGCGGCAACCGGATCTTTGGCCTCGACAATGGGACGTCCGACGACGATATAATCGATACCGGATTTAACCGCCTCGGCCGGAGTCATAACGCGCTGCTGATCGTTGCGCGGGGCAGCTAGCGGGCGAATTCCCGGAGTAACGATGACGAAACGCCGGCCGCAATGCTCGCGAATGTCGGCCACTTCATGAGGCGAGGCGACGACACCGTCCATCCCGGCTTCTTTGGTCAATAACGCGAGGCGCACGACTTGGGCGGCCACTCGCCCGTCGACGCCGACCCGCTTGAGATCATCTTGATTCAAGCTCGTCAACACGGTGACCGCCAACATGATCGGCTTGCGCCGTTTTTCTTGCCGGCAGACCCGCCGCACTTCTTTGACCGTGGTGCGCATCATCTCGAGACTCCCCGAGGCATGGACGTTGAACATCTTGACGCCCATGCGAGTGGCTTCAACCGCCGCTTTGGCAACAGTGTTGGGAATGTCGTGGAATTTGAGGTCGAGAAAGATCTCGCCGCCGACCTCTTGGATCAAACGCACCGCCTGCGGCCCCGCATGGGTGAACAACTGCTTACCGATCTTGAACATTCCCACCTCACCGGCGAGGCGTCGAACTAATTCTTTTGCATGATTCAGATCGTCGACGTCGAGCGCGACAATCAGGCGTTCGCGCATGGAATGCCGGGTGCGAAGCAGTTCCAATTTAGAGGCCATATTTTACGCCTGCGCGAGGTGACCATGGATCGTCTGCGCGGCGCCGGCCAGCGCGATCTCCACGGTTTTGCCGTCGCGCCGCCAGCGCAGCTCGAGACAACCCTTTGCCAATCCCTTGGCGCCAACGGTTATACGCAGAGGGATACCGATCAGATCGCCATCTTTGAATTTCACTCCCGGCCGTTCATCCCGATCGTCAAATAGGACTTCAACGCCGCGCCGGCGCAATTCATCATAAAGCCGATCGGCCGCCTCGCGAGTTGCTTTGTCATTATAATTAATCGGCAACAGCAATACTTGAAACGGCGCAATCGATAACGGCCAGATAATTCCGTTGGCATCGTGATTCTGCTCCACCGCGGCCGCAACCAAGCGGCTGATACCAATACCGTAGCAGCCCATTTCCATGGGCCGCTCCCTGCCTTCGGCATCGAGATAAGTTGCACCCAGTGCTTCACTATATTTTTTGCCCAGATAAAACACCTGGCCCACCTCGATGCCGCGGTGAGCTTCGAGCAAGCCATGATCGCACCGAGGGCAATGATCTCCGGCCGCCGCCATTCTGAGATCGGCGAAGGCCGACGGCGTAAAATCACGCTCCTGATCGACTTCAGTATAATGGGCGTTGGCTTCGTTGGCGCCGGTAACCGCGCCGCGCATGGACTGGACCGAGAAATCGGCAATCGTGCGCAAGCTCAACCCGATGGGTCCAAGGTATCCCGGCGTCACCCCGGCCATAGCGGCGACCGCTGCTTCATCGGCGAGCGCTACCTCCCGGCAACCCAGAGCGGTTTGCAGTTTGACCTCGTTGATCTCGTGATCGCCGCGCACCAGCGCCGCCACAAAATCGTTGTTGTCGATCCTGTAAACCAATGTTTTGACGAATTTTTCCGGAGGTAGCTTGAGATATTCGGCGACCTCGGCGACGCTCCTTTTGCCCGGGGTCGAGACTTTTACCAGTTGGGGTGACTCTTCTGTCAGGTCCCGCGCCGCCGGCCGGCTGCCTTTGGCTTCGGCCTTTTCCACGTTGGCCGCGTAGTCGCAAAGATTACAACTGACGATGGCATCTTCGCCGGACTCGGCGAGAACTTGGAACTCATGCGACAGACTGCCGCCGATTGCTCCGGTATCGGCCTCCACCGGCCGGTATTGCAGACCATAGCGAGTAAAAATCCTCTTGTACGTCTCGAACATGTTATCGTACTCACGGCGGCAATCTTGCATGTCGGTGTGAAAGCTGTAGGCGTCCTTCATAATGAACTCTCGTCCCCGCATGAGGCCGAAGCGTGGCCGCACTTCATCCCGAAATTTGGTTTGAATCTGGTAAAGATTAAAGGGGAGCTCCCGGTAAGAGCGCACGGCGCTGCGCACCAGGTCGGTGACAATTTCTTCATGCGTCGGACCCAAGCAAAAGTCTCTAGCGTGACGGTCTTTGAACCTGACTAATTCCTTGCCGTAAACCTCCCAGCGGCCGCTCTCTTGCCATAGTTCGGCGGGAGAAGCGATGGGGAGCAGGAGTTCTTGCGCGCCAGCCCGATCCATTTCTTCTCGGACGATGCTTTCGATCTTGCGTATAACCTTTAGAGCCAACGGAAAATAGTCGTAGATGCCGCGGCTGATTTGTCGAATAAATCCGGCGCGCACGAGTAGCTTGTGACTCACGACCTCGGCATCGGCCGGGTCTTCCTTGAGTGTGGGGATAAGTGTTTTACTCCAGCGCATGATCTTCCCCTGGACGAGAAATGAGGTTGTTGGATGGACCGGCTAGTCGTTCGCGGCAGGAGCCGGCTCTGTCTTCTGCTCTCGGGCAAGCTTCTGCACTTCTTCCATGAGAGCGTCGACGATCTGAATTTCCGGCACCTTGCGGATCACTTCGCCCTTTTTAAAAATCAAACCGATGCCCTTACCGCCGGCCACACCAAGATCGGCAGCCCGCGCTTCTCCCGGTCCATTGACCTCGCAGCCCATGACCGCGACATGGATATTCAAGTTGTTGTAGGGAATCATCCGTTCTTCGACCGCTTTGGCAAGACTCACCAGATCAACGTCAGCTCGTCCACAGGACGGACAGGCGACGAAGGTCAGGCCTTCCTTTCTGATACCCAGTGATTTCAGGATCTCGGTGCCTACGCGCACTTCCTCAACCGGATCGGCGGCCAATGAAACACGAATGGTGTCACCGATGCCTTCAGCGAGTAAAGTCCCCAACCCCACCGCGGATTTGATCGTGCCGACGTTTGCCGTACCGGCTTCGGTCACGCCCAAGTGAAATGGATAATCGACTTTATCGGCGAGCATCCGGTAAGCTTCGATCATCATCAGGGGGTCGGAAGCCTTAAGAGAAATTTTAATCTCAGGATAATTCAAATCCTCCAAGATACGGATGTGGCGCAGGCCGCTCGCGACCATGCCGTCAACCGTGGGTGCGCCGTACTTTTGCAGCAAATCCTTTTCCAGAGAGCCGGCATTGACGCCGATGCGAATCGGAATCCTGCGCTCGGCGGCTGCCTTGACGACCTCCTCGACATAGCGGCGCGCACCGATGTTACCCGGATTGAGGCGCAAGCCGTCAACGCCCTGCGCCAAAGCAATCAATGCCAACTTGTAATTGAAATGAATGTCGGCAACCAGGGGTATGCGAATTTTCTTTTTGATTTCGCCGAGCTGTTCCGCCGCTTCACGCACCGGCACGGCAACGCGCACAATCTCGCACCCCGCCGCCTCCAATGCCCATATCTGATTGACAGTGGCGCGAACATCACGGGTATCGGTTTTGGTCATGGATTGGACGGTAATCGGCGCATCCCCGCCTACCTGGACTTTACCCATTTGGATCTGTCTTGTTTTGCGTCGTTTGATCATGGTTCCAGCATAAGAAACTGTTCTGAAACGGTCAACCAAAGTTCATGAAACCGGAGTAAAAATGAGGCTCAAAAGTTGATTTCAGCCGTCGTTCCGGGACGATCGCCCAGGGTCGGGCCTGCCACCCTTGTCTTGAGACTTTGATTCCTGTTTGTCCAGTAAAGCCGCTTTGGCTTCCTCTTTCCCCTTCCTATCGCCTTCCGGAATGATCAGAAGTCGCCGATAAGATCCTTGCCCAAGACTTTTGGTCGTGATCCACGGATCGTCCTGAAGCGCGGCGTGAACAATGCGGCGATCGGCGGCGCTCAGCGCATCCACCGTCACCGTTTTTCTCTGCCGCTTGGCCTTTTCCCCCAAGCGCAAGGCCATGTCCTCGAGTGATTTTCGCCGTCGATCCCGGTAGTTTTCGATATCAACGACGATGTGCGGCCCTTCGCTTCCTTGTCGCTCGCCGACGATCCGGGTCACCAGGTATTGTAGCGCCTCCAAAGTCTGGCCCTTACGTCCAATCAGCAGGCCGCCGTTATCGGAGCTGACTTCGAGTACGACCTCGTCAGTTTTGTCCCCCGCTTTTGCTTGCACAGACGCTTTAATACCCATCAATTTCAAAATTTCATCGAGCACGCCCTTGGCCTTCTCGCCCGCTGCTGTTGTTTCCGCATCCGGTATAGGTTTCGGAGCAGCAGCGATGACCACGGTCGTTTCGTGCGCCGGTTCAGGAGTCGTTAGTTCAATAGTAGGTTTTCTGAGCGCAGCGCGGATGCGCGCTTTCTGCGCGCCGAAACCGAGAATTCCTCGTTTTCCCTCCGAAAGGATATCGACGGTAATCTTGTCGCGCACGACTCCGAGACGTGTAAGCGCGGTTTCGATCGCTTGGTCAATGGTATCGCCTTCGGTTTCCACGTAATCCATACACACACCTCGCTCACAACATAGACCTACTTCACTCTGCGGTTAATCCAATACTGTTGCGCGATCGAAAGAACATTGTTAACCAGCCAATAGATGGTGAGGCCAGCCGGAAACGTGACAAACATAAAAGTAAATATGAGCGGCATCATCAGCATCAATTTTCGCTGATTGGGATCGCCAGCGGTAGGGGTCATCCACTGCTGAAGGAACATGCTGGCGCCCATAAGTATCGTAAGCACGGGAACGCCCAGATGCCAACCGGCCAAAGTAAACGGCAGCGACTCCCAGTCGGGCCGAGAAAGATCTTGAATCCAGAGAAACGACGCATGGCGCAACTCGATAGGGATGTAGAGCGCGTTGTACAGACCGATAAAAACAGGGAACTGCACCACCATGGGAAGGCACCCGCCCAGCGGGTTAACGCCGTTGCGGCGGTACAGCTCCATGATCTCCTTGTTCAGTTTTTCCCGATCATCCTTATACTTCTCCTTGAGCTTTTCCATCTGCGGCTGAAGCTTTTGCATCTGCTTCATTGACACATAACTCTTGTGCGTGAGCGGCGCCGTCAGAAGCTTGAGCACCACTGTCAAAAGAATAATGTCGATGCCATAACTGCCTGTAAAGCGATGGAAAAAATGAAGGATGTACAGAAAGGGTATCGAGATGAATCCAAAGTAGCCAAAGTCGATGGCGCGCTCCATCCCCTTACCGACAGCTTCCAAAACACTCAATTCTTTCGGACCGGCGAAGAGGGTATAGCGCCCGCTGGTCTCGGACTTGCCCGAGGATTCAGCGACCGTCAAGATCAACGCTGGTCCGGACTCTTGTAAAGTCAATTTATAACCCGAGCCGTTGTCCGGAAGGAGCGCCAGGAAAAAATAAGTGTAACCCAACCCGGCCCAAGAAAGATCACCGGTAAATTCCTTGCCCTGCTTGAGCTCGTCGCTGACGGTTTCCCGCTTGATCTTATCGTCGACCACGGCGATGAGCCCTTCAAAGGGGGCATCGGGGTTGGGATTCTGATGATTGCTCGGAGCGGTGAGCATAAGCGCAAGGGCTAAGGCGCTGCCATCTGCTCCCCTCGCACTAACCTGCAGATCAATGGGATAACGCCCGCCGGAGAAGGTCAACTTTTTTGTGATGGTCGCCCCATCCTGAGCGGTTCCTTGGAAAATCAAAGTTCCCCGCGTGTCGCCGCTGAGCTTAAGATCCTCCGTCTCGACACTGTAAACGATGGCCGAATCATCCACCGAGGTGGCGTTATTCCACTTCACTCCCAGGGGATAGGGTACTCCCGGCACAGTCGGGATCATCTCAAACGGCGGACTCTTGGGATCTCCGCTGGCGCGATAGTGTTTAAACTTAAAGCTTTTGAGACGCGCGCCCCGGCTAGTCAACACAGCGACATAGTTGTCGGTCTCGATACGAATATCTTTGGCCGGTTGTCCAGCCGGTGTTTGCACAGGCTTGATTTCCGCCGCAGCCGACGGAGACGATGGCGATACCGATTCAGCAGTTTGAGTTTTGCCTGCTTCTGGTTTCTCCACTTGCTGCGGTGGAGGCGGAGTCGTCCCGTATTGTCGTGAGATCCACTCCTGGTAAAGCACCAACACCAATAAAGAAAGAGCTATGGCTAAAAATGCGCGTTTTTCCATTATGTAGCTAACAATCTAATTTTCTAAATAACAGGGTCGTAGCCGCCGGGGTGCCATGGATGACAGCGACCGAGCCGCTTTAACCCCAAAGATGCTCCCTTACACAGTCCATATTTGTGAATCGCTTTCGAAGTATAAATAGAGCAACTCGGGAAAAAACGACATGCCCTTGGCAAGAGCGGGGAAAGAAATTGATGGTAAGAACCCAAGAAGCCGGTGACGATCTGTCGAAGAAACCTTTCCATTATTTTTTGCGACCCCGGCTGTGGGTCAGGCATTCTCGGATCTCGCTCGCCAGCTGTGGAAGTGAAAGGCTAGCCGCTCCCTTTCTGGCAATGATGAGTACGTCCTGTGCCGGGACAATCTCATGCCTCAACTGGCGAAAGCATTCGCGGAGAAACCGCTTAACCTGGTTACGCACCACCGCGTTACCGACCTTCGAACTAACGGTAATTCCCAAACGGGCCTCACGTTGATCGCTCTCTTTCGTGATGACCACAAAATGGGTTGTGTGTAACTTTTTGCCCGAGCGCGAGAGATTGATAAACTCCGGTCGTTTTCTTAGACGAGCCTTCTTTGGAAAGCCGGCTCCGACCGCTGTCGCCATCCTTCCTAGGTTCTGGCCCGTTTCGGCGGCACGATAACCGTAAGTTTCTTCCGTCCTTTAGCCCGCCGGCGTCGGATCACGTTGCGCCCCCCCGGGGTTTCCATTCGGGTGAGAAATCCGTGCGTCCGTTTTCGTCTCACGTTGCTGGGTTGATAGGTTCTTTTCATGGTGATTTTGCTCCATTGGCCATATATCCGGCCAAATTAGGGTGACCATCTGGTTTTGATGCGTCAAAGAGATCCCGATGCGAGGCGCGCGAAAGATCGACGGGCGGATACCTACATGCGCGAGACATTAGCAACACACCATCGGGCGCTACGAACCAGAGTGGGCTTTTTCGCAGTCTGACTATTTGAATCATAGAGTCCCGGTATTGTCAATTTAAGTACGCTCGGCTTTGAGCGAGCGCTGCATCAGATCCCGTACCCCTTCGGCAGGCTTCCGGCCTTCGTGAATGATCCGATACATCTGTTCGACAATGGGCATCTCGATGCCAAGCCGTTGAGCCAACAAATAGACTGAACGGGCATTGCGAATGCCTTCCGCGACCATCCGCGAACCTTGGATGATCTCTGCGACGCTCTTGCCGCCGGCGATCTGCATTCCGACCTGCCGGTTGCGGCTCAAACCTCCCGTGCAAGTCAGGATCAAATCGCCAACTCCCGGCAAGCCGGCTAGCGTTAACGGATCTGCTCCCATTTGGACCGCCAACCGAGTCAGTTCCGCTAGCCCGCGCGTAATCAATGCCGCGCGAGCGTTTTGTCCCAAACCCAGCCCGTCGCTGATACCGGCGGCTATGGCGATGACGTTTTTGATGACTCCACCCATCTGCACCCCGATGACATCTTTCGAGGTGTAAGCTCTAAGGCTTTGCGTGCTCAACACTGCTTGAATGTCTCGCGCAATGCTTTCGGAGTACGCAGCTACAGTCACCGCGGCGGGAAGTCCCTGGGCCACCTCCAGAGCAAACGTTGGCCCGGAGAGGAAAGCCTGCCTTTCGCGGTTCTGGGCACCGAAAATCTCCGCCAACACCTCCCCCATGGTTTTCAAAGTCCCTTCTTCCAAGCCCTTGGTGCCGCAAACGACGACAGTCGATGGGGCTACTCCCAGTGCCGCGCGGGTCATGACTTGCCGCACGGCGTGCGACGGTACAACACACAAGACCAATGCCTTTTCCGTTACCGTATTCTCTAGCGAACGGGTCACTTCGACTGTGGCGGGTAGAACGATGCCGGGCAAGTAGCTGCGGTTTTCTCTGTTTTCTTGCAATTCCTCATAACTCTGCGCGCCGTGGCACCAAAGAGTTACCGGTAAACCTTTCTGTCCGAGCAAGCTGGCCAGCGCGGTCCCCCAACCACCGGCGCCAATAATTCCGATTGGTTTTGCCATCATCGGTCAATCTAACGAGAGTTGCAGGCAGACGGCCAGGCGAGCGGTCGATATGGAGGTTTCGCCATGATCTGTGGAGCCCCTAGTCCGTCTCTTCTTCGTCTTCCTTTTCGGCCAGCCGGGCCAGCGAGACCACCCGTTCGCCATCTTCAAGATCGATCAGACGTACCCCTTGCGTGTTGCGGCCAATAACGCGAATGTCTTTCATGCGCAGGCGAATAATTTTGCCGTTGTTCGTGACCAGCATCAGCTGATCGTCATCGGTCACTTGCTGGCCACCTACGACGCGGCCTGTTTTGTCCGTGGCCTTCATCGTAATAACGCCCTTGCCGCCACGGAATTGGAGACGATACTCTTCCATTTCAGTGCGCTTGCCGTAACCGTTTTCCGAAACGGTCAAGATACTGGCGCCACGGTTGAGCATTTCCATACTGACCACGGCATCCCCCTTATCGAGCCGCATCGCCACCACGCCATAGGTCCCCCGTCCGGTGGGCCTGACCTGCTCTTCTTTGAAACGAATGGACTGGCCATCCAGGGTCGACAGAATCAGCTCCTGTTGGCCATCGGTAAGCCGCACACCAATCACCTCATCGCCATCTTCGAGGCCGATCGCCCGTATTCCCGAGGGACGCGGATTGGAATACAACATCAAGTCGGTTTTTTTGATCAATCCCTTCCTGGTAGCGAAAATAACAAAACGTCCGTCAACGAATTCGCGGACGGAAAGGAACGCCGAAACTCGCTCGCCGGGCTCCAAGTTGAGCAGATTGACAATGGGCTTCCCTTTCGCCGCCCGGCTGGCCTGCGGAAGTTCGTGAACCTTAATCCAATAGACCTTACCGATCGTCGTAAAAAACAAAATGTAGGAGTGCATCGACGCAATGAAGAGATACTCGACAAAATCTTCTTCTCTTGTGGTCGTACCGATCTTCCCCTTGCCGCCGCGCCGCTGGGCCCGGTACAGAGTGACCGGGTTACGTTTGATGTAACCCTCGTGCGAAATCGTCACGGCCATGTCCTCATCGACGATCATGTCCTCAATGGAGATCTCCTCGGAGCGAGCAACGATTTGTGTCCGCCGTTGGTCGCCGAACTTCTCCTTGATCTCATTGAGTTCTGTAACGATTATCTTATAAATTTCCTTTTCATCGGCCAAAATAGCGCGCAATCGGGCGATGAGCTCCACCGTCTCCTTGTGCTCTTGCAGGATCTTGTCGCGCTCAAGGCCGGTCAATCTCTGCAAGCGCATGTCTAGGATTGCCTGCGCCTGAATTTCCGAGAGTCCGAAGCTTGCCGTCAAGCCGTCTTTGGCGGCCTTCGGATCCTTGGCATTGCGAATCAGGGTAATAACCGCATCAAGGTTGTCCAGAGCGATCCGTAAACCTTCCAAGATATGCAGGCGTTCTTCGGCCTTGCGGAGGTCGTAGGCGGTGCGCCGTGTAACGACCTCTTTGCGGTGCTCCAGAAACGCCTTGAGCGCGTCTCTTAAATTGAACAGCCTTGGCCGCCCCTCGACGATGGCCAGCATGTTGATGCCGAAAGACTCTTGCAAAGAAGTGTGTTTATAGAGCTGGTTGATAATAATCTCCGCCACCGCGTCGCGCTTGAGCTCGATAACGATGCGCATGCCGTCGCGATCCGATTCGTCGCGCAAATCGGAGATGCCTTCGACTTTTTTCTCCTGGACCAAGGCGGCAATCTGTTCGATGAGCCGCACTTTGTTTACCAGGAAAGGTATTTCATTGATGACGATCTGTTCTTTTCCGGTGCGTTTGACTGTCTCCGTAAAAGCCTTACCCCGCACTTGAATGATGCCTTTACCTTCATTGTAGGCCTGGACGATGGGTTCCTTGCCATGAATAAACCCGGCGGTGGGAAAATCCGGCCCGGGGATATGCTTCATCAGCTCTTTGACCGTGATATCCGGGTTGGCCACCATAGCGACCAGTCCGTCCATGACCTCTCCCAGATTGTGCGGCGGAATGTTGGTCGCCATTCCGACGGCGATTCCCGAGGAGCCGTTGACGAGGAGATTGGGAATACGCGACGGCAGGACCGCCGGTTCTTTTAAGGAATCATCATAGTTGGGGACAAAATCGACCGTCTCTTTCTCAAGGTCGGCGAGAATTTCTTCGGCCAGACGAGCCATGCGGATTTCGGTGTAGCGCATGGCAGCCGGAGAGTCGCCGTCGACGGATCCGAAGTTGCCCTGCCCGTCAATAAACGGATAGCGCATGACGAAATCCTGAGCCATGCGCACGATGGTGTCATAAACCGCCGTATCGCCATGAGGATGATACTTACCGATGATATCTCCGACCAGACGGGCAGACTTCTTGTACGGTTTATCCCAGGTATTGCCCATGTCGTACATGGCGTACAACACTCGCCGATGCACCGGCTTGAGTCCGTCGCGCACATCGGGCAGCGCGCGACCGACGATAACACTCATGGCGTAGTCCATATAGGACTGACGCATCTCGTCTTCAATATAGACAGGTACTTTCTGCGACTTTAATGTTGCTTCCATAATCTAACCGAGAGATTCAAACTGCTGCCGTTCAAGCCGTTGAGGATCGTCCTGAAATGATCGAACGTGCTGCTAACTAGCTAAACGTCCAGGTTTTTAACCGTGAGTGCGTGTTCTTCTATGAATTTGCGCCGAGGTTCAACTTCGTCGCCCATTAGGGTGGAAAAGATGTCGTTGGCTTCTACGGCATCCTCGATTCTTACCTGCAAGAGAATCCGTGTCTCGGGATTCATCGTGGTTTCCCAAAGCTGGTCCGGATTCATCTCTCCAAGGCCTTTATAACGCTGAATGTATTGGCCTTTCTTGCCGCCCTCCATGATGTATCCGAGCACTTCGGTAAGCGAGCGAAGCTGCGCCTTGTGATCGCCGTTTTCAACTGAATAAGGGGGCAAGCCAATGCTAATAAGTTCGGCGAAGATTTTTTTTATTTCCTTATATTCCGGACTGGTCAGGAACTCGCGATCGACCACCGTCTGGAACCCTGTCCCGTTGGCTCGGGTTGTGCCGATAAGCTTAAAGCAGTTGTGTTCCGGGTCTTCTATCAAGGCACAGGACAACGGCGCTTGCTCCGGTGCCATCAAATTCACATAAGAAGCCAAGCGGATCTCGATGCTCCGCAGCGCCTTCTCATCTTTTAAGGTCTCTTCGTTGAACTCCTCTTCTAATAAAAGCCCTTCGATGACGACTCGATTTTTTCTTTTGCGAACTATCAGAGCCATCAGCTTTTCCCAACGGGCGACCTTCTTGACGAAATTCTGCAGCGGCTGACCGGCCAGCCCATTGCCATCGTTGGTTGCCCTCACCCGAATATTCTCCGTGCCCAGTTCAATCAAATAGTCTTCCAGAGTCGCCTCGTCCTTTAGATAACGTTCCTGCTTGCCGCGCTTCACCTTGTATAGCGGCGGCTGGGCGATAAAAAGGTGGCCCTTTTCGACCAGGTCCGGCATTTGGCGATAGAAGAATGTCAGCAGCAGAGTACGGATGTGCGAACCGTCGACATCGGCATCGGTCATGATAATGATCGAGTGATAGCGAAGCTTTGCCGCGTCATAATCTTCTTTCACTCCCGTCCCCAGTGCGGTGATCATCAATCGGATCTCCTGGGACGAGAGCATCTTATCGAAGCGCGCCTTCTCAACATTGAGAATTTTCCCTTTAAGCGGAAGAATGGCTTGGTTGCGACGGTCCCTGCCCTGCTTCGCCGAGCCACCGGCAGAATCTCCCTCAACGAGATAAATTTCGCTTAGCGCCGGGTCTCTCTCCTGGCAATCGGCGAGCTTGCCGGGCAGCGAACCTGAGTCCAATGCGCCCTTGCGCCGGGCCAAGTCTTTCGCTTTGCGCGTCGCTTCGCGGACGCGGGCTGCTTCGACGCCCTTAGCGACGATCTTTTTTGCATCGGTCGGGTGCTCGCCCAGGTAGCTGGCGAATTTTTCGTTGACCAGAGCTTCGACAATGCCTTTGACCTCACTGTTACCCAGCTTCGTTTTGGTTTGCCCTTCAAACTGCGGCTCGGGGACTTTCACGCTGATAACCGCGGTTAACCCCTCGCGAACATCTTCTCCCTGAAGATTCTGGTCGTCTTTTTTTAGCTGTCCGCTGTCCATGGCGTAGCTGTTAACGGTGCGGGTCAACGCCGATTTAAAACCGATCAGGTGCGTGCCACCCTCGATGGTATTGATGTTATTGGCGAACGAAAATACATTTTCTGAATAGCCGTCGTTCCATTGCATGGCGATTTCGACTTCAACCCCGTCTTTTTCGCCTTCAAAATGGACAACCTTGGCGTGGATAGCGGATTTGGCGCGGTTGAGATGCTCAACGAAGGACAGCAGACCGCCCTTATAGAAAAATTCATGCTTTTTCTGGCTTCTCTCGTCTTCGATGGTGATTTTTACACCACGATTTAAAAAAGCGAGCTCACGAAGCCTTTGCGACAGAATGTCGAAACTGAATTCAAGGGTTTCAAAAATTTGATTGTCAGGCGTGAACGTGACCCGCGTTCCGCGTTCTTTCGATTTGCCGACCTCGTTAAGTCTTCCCTGCGGGTCACCTCGCTTATAACTCTGTTGGTACACTTTGCCGTCTCGTTTGATCTCGATTTCCAAGCTTTCCGATAAAGCATTCACAACTGAGATCCCAACACCATGAAGGCCGCCGGAAACCTTGTAAGAGGATTTATCGAACTTTCCGCCGGCATGGAGCTTCGTGAGCACGACTTCAGCGGCGGAGACTTTTTCCGTCGGGTGAATGTCGACGGGAATGCCGCGACCGTTGTCGACGACCGTGACGCTGTTATCGATGTGGATAGTGACCTCAATCCTGTCGCAGTGCCCTGCCAGCGCCTCGTCTATGGAATTATCGACTACCTCATAAACCAAGTGATGAAGACCGCGCTCGCTGGTGTCACCGATGTACATTCCAGGGCGTTTTCTGACCGCCTCGAGCCCTTCAAGGACTTTGATATTGTCTGCGTTATATTCAGTTTTCTGGGGAGATTTTGATTCAGCCATTTTCACCTAACGTCGAACGGAATATTGCTTGAAAGTTATGAGGTTAGAACGGATTGCAACTGCCAAGATAGTAGCAAAAATCTGCTTAAAAGTAAAGCATCGAGGATCGATAAATGACTGATTTTTAAGAAAATATTTTATTTTTCCTCGGAACCTGCCGAGACCCAACCGAGTGACCGACGGAAACCGTTATCCGGTTGACAGCTCGATGTGTCTAAGCGAAAAAGAGAAGCCATGAAAAGCATCGCCATCGCTTTCAAATATTTGACAATTTGGAACCGATACACGCGTTCTCAACCCGATTCGGGTTTGGTGGGGACGTCTGTTCCCTATTTTCCTTTAGTGGGATTATTTTTCGGCCTAATGTTGGCGCTAATACCTCGGGCATTGGAAAACTATCTGGACACGGAAATTCTAAGCATTGTTCTGACTGCACTTTTGATCTTCGTAACCGGCGGGCTTCACCTCGAAGCATTGCAAAACACTTTTGACGCCGTCCCGGCGGGCCGGATACCAACGACAACCGCCCAATCGAGCGGCGCCATGGGCATCATTGCGATTCTCTTAGTGCTGCTCTTTAAGATAAAATCGATAGATATTCTTGAAGTGAAACTCACGCCGGGATTGTTGCTGACACCCGTTTTGGCGCGTTGGGCGCTGATTGTTTTTATTTATGGCTCGCAGCGGCACGCTGAGGGAGAGGCGAGGCTCATTGCTCAAAACGTCAGTTTTTGGCATCTCTTGTTGACCACCTTTGGAACACTTGCTCTTGCCACCTATCTGCTAGGCCGCACTGGCCTATGGATCGGCCTTTGTCTTTCCGTCTTGGCTTTGGTTTGGCGCATTCTCTTGCAAAAACGAAACGGCGTGCTGACCCGCGACAACTTCGGTGCGGTGATTGAACTCAGCGAAGCCTTGAGTTTCACTCTGCTCGCTTCACTCTGAAATTGACTTCATCGATTGCCGCACGATGGAACTATTAAAGCCACTTTCTCCGGTCGTTCCGGTTTTTTTACTCATTGCCACCGGATTTGTCTTTGCCCGTTGGAAAAAGATCAGTCTCGTGCCAGTGACGGAACTGATTGTCTACTTGGGAACTCCTTCGCTGGTGTTTACTTCTCTCGCGAGAAAGCCCCTGTTCGCCGCAGATATCGCGGTCTTGTTAAGCGGCGTGCTGTTGATCTTCGCCGGGGTTGGTTTGCTGGTCCGAATCTACTTCTCCGTGTTTCGCTTCAGTTCACGCGGCTTTGCGCTCCCTGCGTTGTTTATGAACGCCGGAAACATGGGAATCCCGTTGGCGCTGTTTGCTTTCGGAGAAGCCGGCTTACAACGCGCAACCTTGATGTTTGTAATGATTACCTTTCTCCAGTATTCGCTTGGCCTTTACCTGTTGAACGGGCGAGGAAACTGGGCCGAAACTTTTCGCCTGCCGTTGATCTATGCAACCCTTGCCGGTCTGACGTTCAGTTTAAATCGCATTAGCATTCCGGAGTTGCTCTTCCAGCCCATTTCCATGCTCGGCCAGTCGACCATTCCGATAATGCTTGTCAGCCTCGGCTACCGGCTCCATGATTTTCAGTCGTTTCAATGGCGCCATGCTATCGGCGGCGCCCTGGTGCGAATTTTCGGTGGATTTTTGGTCGCATCGATCGTCGTGAATCTGATCGGCGCCGAGGGTGTCAATCGTCAGGTCTTGCTTCTCTACGGCGCGCTGCCCGCCGCGGTGATCAATTTCGTCCTCACGGAGAAATATGGCCAGGACCCGGAACTCGCCGCGTCGATTGTAGTCTTGAGTACTTTTATCTCGATTTTTACGATACCGGTCGTGTTCTGGCTAATTTTGTGACCAAGATCACACATTCCTCACGGTCTGACTTCTCAATCAACGGCAGGGGCCTTCTTCTCAGTGCAGGGTTTGGGATTCGTCGTCATCTAAGTGCCACCTACTGAAGGCACCAGATTCGAAGAGGCAGCTAACTATCTGATCAGCAAGAGCTGCGGTTCTCCACTGCCTCCTGAGTGTAGGGTTGAGGTCATTGTCGTACT
>WHTF01000051.1 GCA_009379725.1 Deltaproteobacteria bacterium | reverse complement strand
AAATTCCGCTCAATAGCATTCTAATTGTTTCCAAAGCAGCGAATAAATCGATCTCTCTGACAGCCCTGCCACTATGTCCCACTTCCAGGGAAAAACTAACCGCCCTCCAACCTGTATTCGAAGCACTTCAGATGGCCTCAGCCGAGTTTACTCAGGATGACTTACCAGTAGTGGCTGTCGAAGGCATATACGACAAATATTCGATCAACATGTTTCTTCCCAAAGCGAACCAGGTTCGTATTTATCCTGGGACAAGCGCCGACTCCATCTTGAAAAACATACAAACTCTCAATGCTTTCGGTCGAGTATATGTGGCGCTCTGGGACAATGATCCGGAAGGTCGGAAAATGAGAAGACGTGCTGAATCGCTTTTCGGCACCGATGAAGCACGTCGCTTCGATCTGTTGCCAAGCCGCGATAACGGAAAAGACAGAACAATGGAACAAATGTTTGACTCGACTGATTTGAGAGCCATAGGAGAAGCCTTGAAACTTCCGTCTAATGCGAGCTACGAAAGTATTATTGCGGGGCTTTATTACGCTCATGCCACAACCCGGAAAGGGTTAATTTCTAAGGTTAGCGACGCAACAAAAGCTAATTTCGAAGTGTTGCAGAAGATAATAGACAAACGTCTTGAAGAAAGCCGTGAACTACGCAAGGCCGAGTGATTGTTGCTTGAGGGGGCGCAAAAGGGGTCAAGTCGGCTTTTTGCTGTTTATAAGTGATTCTTCAATTCTCCGAACTCTCCGGACAAGCTCCTTCTCTTTGGCTATTCGCTCCTTCATCAGCAAATAGGCCGAACTCACCGATGACGTTTTCCCTAGTCCCACCGTTTTCCCGATCTCCTCGTGCTTGTGCCCACCCAATTGCCGGCCGAGATATATCGCTACCATCCGCGCCTCGTTCTCCCCGCCGCGCCTTCGCCGCTTCAACTCCTCGACTCCCTTGCCATACTCCCGTGCCGTTGCCTCCACGATTTCTTCGAGATCAAGGCCAAAGATACGCCTCGATTCCGGCTTCTCTTCTTCTATTCGGGCCTTATCCCCGAGCCTTTCTTTGATCCTGTCTATAAATTCCTTGCTCCCCAAGACTGGCTTCTGGTACGGAGCCTGGTAAATCTCCTCAATCTTCTCTTCGATCTCCTCATGCATGAATCTCTGATAATCTTTGAGTCCACCGAACCGCGACAGAACCGAGCGCGTAGCGAGCCAGTCCGGGCAATGTTTCTTGTTCAAATACCCCCAATGACTGCTCCAACGGTACCGGTCTATGTCCGATACCACCGCGGTGCCGACGGGATTCTTATGAATATAGCGGACCACGGACAAAAAATACTCCTCAGCATCAATCAGGATCGCTTTATACCGGCCGCGAAACAGCGGGCCGTCGCGATGATGGACCCGGTTAAACTTCTGCGTGTAGATTCCATCGAGATGGCACATCGGCGGCGACAGTCCTCCCTTCGAACATAAAATGGGATCACCCATTAGTTAGCAGTTTGCTGAAAACTGCAGGCTGCTCAAAAAGACTTTCTCAATGACTTTACGTCTCCTGTGGTGTACAGAGATACATGGAAAGTGTCGCTTTTCCTCAAACGGACCGCTCTCCGGCATTTACCTTGCTGCAAAGAGCCAGTTATAGGGCTAATCGCCCAAAATGAGTTAGAATAGCCTCCGCGGGTTAGCTAGCGCATCGATGGCATTGATGCCGTTCCCAGCAGCGATCATAAAGATAAAGATGTAAGAAGCGAGGCAACGTGACGATCGTTAGAACAAAACACCGTCGTACGGGAAGTCGTGCTGAGGCGACAAAGAATGACTCCGACGAGGCACCGATGAGGCCAGGGGACACTCTCAAAACTACCAAACCGATCCGCTCGCAAAAAACCGGCACTCTTTTACCACGCCACGGTATTTTTGTTCGAGCCGTTGAGAACATGGGTCGAAAGCTGATCCTGGTAAACTTTGGACCCGCCGGAGAAGAGTATTTATTTCCCGAGGAGGTTCTACTTGAACCCAGTAAATCGTAGCCGGTCAAGGAATGACGCGTTGGTTTCTTCATCTTGTCCATAACTGCAGGAGCGAAGGGCCCGTCGCCGGCCGTAGATCGGTTCGTGGCCCCAGATTCGCATTTGGAATCCGCTCTAAAGATTTGATAAGAGGATAGAAACGAATCGAGGAAAACTGCCCTATGAGCGATCGAGAAATAAAAGGTTATCACGCCCATATTTACTATGATCCAACGACGCGTGATGCGGCGACGCGGGTGCGCGCGGGGTTGGCGGCGAACTTCAACGTTCAACTCGGCAGCTGGCACGACGCGCCGGTGGGGCCTCATCCCAAGTCGATGTATCAAGCATTGTTTGCCAACGAGGAGTTTGCCAAGATCGTGCCGTGGTTGATGCTCAATCGCGAAGGCTTGACGGTGCTTGTCCATCCTTCCACCGGGGACGGTTACGGAGACCATCTGGATCGTTCGCTTTGGCTGGGAGGAGTGCTGAAGTTAAGAGAAGAGGTGCTGCGCCGCGGTTGATGCGGCAGTGGTGGAATTCGGCATGAAAAAAGTTTACTGCGCGAAAGATCCTTTGATGATCGGCCACTTGAGAAACGTTCTGGCGACCTTCGGCATCGCATGTTTGACCAAGAATCTCGATCTCTCCAGTGCGGCGGGCGAGTTGCCGCCCATCGATTGCTGGCCCGAACTGTGGGTGGATGACGATCAGGTTGCCAGAGCCAAGTCGATCCTAAAAAAAACCATGGCGCCGTTGCAGTCGGTCAAGAAGCCATGGACCTGTGGCGGCTGCGGCGAGGAGATCGAAGGGCAGTTCTCCGAATGTTGGAGTTGCGGCAGAGGCCGTTCTCGTGGGCGTGCCCGCCGGGGCGTAGTGGTTTCTCTTTCCGAGTTCCTTCGAAACAGATAAGTCGCTGCCGATCTGATTCAAAATAAGGAGTCTTCATGGAATATCGTCAACTGGGTCATTCCGGTGTGCGCGTTTCCGTCATTGGGCTTGGCGCCAATCGTTTCGGTTCGAAGGAAGTGGGACAAGCCGAAGTCGACAAAATCGTCGATCAAGCGGTGGAACTGGGAGTAAACTTTTTCGATACGGCCAACGTTTACACCGACGGTCGCTCCGAAGAAACGTTGGGCAAAGCGCTCAAGGGGCGCATGGACAAAGTTGTCTTGGCCAGCAAATTTTCATTTCCGAGAAAAATCAGCCCCAACTCCTGGGGCGCATCGCGCTACCAGTTAATGCAGGCCATCGACGCCAGTTTGCGCCGGCTGCAGACCGATCATATCGACGTTTATTATGCCCATCGTTGGGACGATACCACGCCGATCGAGGAAACGATGCGGGCATTGGACGATGTGATTCGCATGGGTAAGGTGCGCTACATCGGCGCCTCGGCGTACGCTTCCTGGCAATTGGCTCATGCTAACGTGTTGGCCGAAATGAGCGGCTGGACGGCATTTGTCGTGATGCAATCGGAGTACAATATGCTGCGGCGCGATGTTGAAAGAGAAGTTTTGCCTTATTGCCGTGCTCATGGGGTCGGCTTTGTTCCCTATTATCCTTTGGCAGGCGGCTTTCTCACGGGCAAATACGAGCAGGGAAAACCGCCGCCGCCGGGATCGCGCGGCGAGACTACCAAGAACGTTCAAGATCTGATGACCGAGGCGAATTACGCCAAAGTCGGCAAATTGTCAGCTTGGGCCAAGGCGCACGAACGCGGCATGAATGAGCTGGCGCAGGCGTGGCTGTTGGCACAGCCACAAGTTTGCTCGGTGATCTCCGGCGCGACAAAGCTCGATCATGTTTTGAGCAACGTCAAGGCCGGCGATTGGCACCTGACCGACGAAGAGGTCAAAGACGTCGACGCGTTGGTCAAAGGCTAGACTGCGTTGTTCAGCTAATTCAATGGGTCGGCGAACGGCAAGGTAAGTTGCGCCGGGCTCAGTTGCTGTCGCGGCGGTGCCTTTGTCAGTTTGCCGACTTCGGTTTCAAGCCAGCGAATATAAAGGCGGTGGGTAGATCGTTTTTCGATCGCTGCGACGCACAGTTCTCTTACTGACGCGGCGTAATCGAACCAATGGTCGCGCAGGACGCGCGGCATTCTGATGTAAGTCGGCGCATCGTCGCAGAAGAGCGTGTGCCGCGCCAACGTCCATATATCGCACTGTTTTTCACCGGAAGGAATTCTTTGCCGTTCCACCGGGCCGGTCGGTGAACGGTCGCTGCGCGCCAATCCCTGCACCAAGTGGGTGAGTTCATGGCCGATAGTCTGGTAGGTGAGTTTGCGAACTTTAAGCCGGATGATCAGCCGCGTGATAACGCCGCGGCGATAGGCGATACTGGCGCTGCCCAGGTGCTTGCGCGTATAACCGACGGTGATGGTTTGTCCATTCAATTCCGGAAAATAGACAAGCGACCGCGCGATCATTTCTCGAGCCCGGCGGGTAAGCCGGGTTTTCATTAGCGGTGTGAGTTTAATCGATACGATGCATGCCATAAATTAGCCGGTGAGCGGCTTTGAACGTTGAGTGTACCATGCCATAATCATTTGTCGGTAGGTTCAAAGTTATGACAAAGGCAACTACGAAGCACAAGAGCGAAAAAAGACAGCCGTTTCGTTCCGGCTACATCGCCATCGTCGGCAGGCCCAATGTAGGAAAGTCAACGTTGCTCAATCAACTGCTCGGCGAAAAAGTCGCGATAGTGTCGCCCAAACCGCAGACCACGCGCAACCGCATCACCGGTATTAAAACCACCGCCGACTCGCAAATCGTCTTCTTGGATACGCCGGGGATTCATCAGGCGCGCTCGTTGATGAGCCGGCGCATGGTCGACATCGCTTTGCAGACCCTTTACGAGGTAAATGGGGTGCTGTGGTTGCTCGACGCGCACGGACGCATCGGGCCGGAGGACGAAAGGATCGCCGAGACTTTGCGTGGGGCCGAGAATCCGGTGTTTATCTTATTGAACAAAATCGATCTTGTCTCCAAGGGAAAACTGCTGCCGCTCATACAACGTTGCTCCGAATTGCTTCCTGGAAGGGAGATCGTACCGATCAGCGCGCTCAAGGGAGAAAACCTGCCGCTCGTATTGGAATTGATCGAGAAAGGGCTGCCCGAAGGACAGAAATTTTTTCCCGAAGGAGAGTTCACCGACCAGAGCGAGCGATTCATCGCCGCCGAGTTTATCCGCGAGAAAGTGTTTCTTTTGACGCGAGAGGAAATTCCTTATGGCGCCGGCGTGAGCATCGATGAATTTACCGAGAAAGATGAAAAAAATCTGATCGTGATCAAAGCGACGATCCACACCGAGCGCGAATCCCACAAGCCCATCCTGATCGGCAAGAGAGGCGCAATGCTGAAAGAGATCGGCCAGCGGGCCAGGGAAGAGCTGGAAGCCTTGCTGGGCTGTCGAGTCTATTTGGAGCTCTTTATTCGGGTCGATCAGGGTTGGACGCAAAATCCGTATGCTTTGACCGAAATGGGATTATAAATGATCCGACCAGCACCAGTAGATAAAGACGCGCAACGCAAGTTGCCGATTGTGGCTGTTGTCGGCCGGCCCAACGTCGGTAAATCGACACTGTTCAACCGGCTGGTCGGTGAACGAAAAGCCATCGTTCACGACCTTCCCGGCGTCACTCGCGACCGCAACTACGGCGCAGCGGAGTGGGCCGGCAGGAAATTCCTCCTGGTCGACACCGGGGGGTTGGATAGCGAGGTTGAAGAGGGACTCGCAGAGCGGGTCCAGGAACAAAGCCACGGCGCGATTGCCGAAGCCGACGTGGTTCTTTTTCTCTTGGATGGCAAAAGCGGGCTTAACCCCATCGATCAAGAAGCTATTGAGCAACTTAGAAAAACCGGCAAACCGGTACTTTTTGCCGTCAACAAGTTGGATACTCTTCGAAAACAAGAAAGCCTTTATGAGTTTTATTCGTTGGGCTTGGATCGGTTATTTCCTCTTTCCGCAGAGCATGGTGTCGGGCTGTCGGAGCTCATGGATGAAATCATCGCTCTTTTTCCGGAAGAGCCGGAGGGTGACGATGGTGCCGATGAGATCGAAGCACTCGAAACCCCTCCGTGCATCGCTATTGTCGGCCGGCCCAACGTCGGCAAATCGACGCTGACGAACCGTCTGCTTGGCTTTGAGCGCTCGGTCGTCGATGCCACGCCGGGAACGACGCGAGACGCTTTAGACACGCCGTTCGAGCTGAATGGTTTGCCGTGCATTCTTGTCGACACCGCCGGTATGCGACGCAAGGCGAGGATCGACAACCGGGTCGAACGATTTAGCGTCCAACGCGCGCTCCGCATCGTCGATCGAGGCGACCTTATCATTCATGTCATCGATGCCGCCGAGGGAGTAACGGACCAGGACGCGCAAATTTTGGCTTACGCGTTCCAGCGCGGTAAGGCCTTACTTTTGGCGGTAAACAAATGGGATTTGCCGGCCAAAGACGACAAGGATGTCGAAGCCTATCGCGAAGAAGTTTATTACAATCTGTCGTTTCTCGAACATGTTCCGGTGGCATTTATTTCCGCCGCCACCGGCTTCGGTGTGAGAAAACTGCTTGAAATCTCGGCGCGCCTGCTCAAGGCTTATCAACGCAAGATCCAGACTTCGACGCTCAATCAAGCCCTGCAGACAATAGTCAAGGCACATCCCGCGCCGCTGAATCAGGGGCGCCAGGTAAAGTTTTATTATGGCACGCAAACCGGCACACGTCCGCCGACTTTTACCTTATTTGTAAACTCTCCGGCGGCGGTGGGCGAAAGCTATAAAAGATATTTGGTGCACCAGTTGCGCGAAAGTTTAGGACTGGACCATGCGCCGATCAAACTTTTCCTGCGCGCCAGGCGCGAAGAACGAAAACGTAAACTCCGATGATGCCGAAGCCTCGCATGACGATGTCCGCGAAAGCGTTGACTGCAGTGGGTCTGCTGGAGAGACAGAATGCTGCTGGGTGCGGGCAGGAACTGCGCGATAAACTTGTTGAAGCCGCAAAAAGTTCTGCAAATTCAGTCGCTTCATGTAAAAGCAAAAGGATTTTCCCTTACGCTCGCTGAGCGCCGGCGGACAGCTTCTAGCCTTAGGCGAAAATTATCCGATCATTTTTGCTTCGTTTCTATTGGGTGGTCGCGGCAATTTGCGTGTCCGGTTTGACAAACAGCAAAAGAATATGATTCAGGCTTCCTTAGCTTTTACGAAGGAACAGCGTTTGTCCATGTTGGCTCGTAGCGAGAATGCTCCGTGGCTTGCCCTTACTCGGGTCAAAGGGTTAGGCTGTGTTAGCTTTAAAAAGCTTGCCGGCCATTTCGTCGATCCAACCGAGTCTTTAACGGCATCCGCGGCTGAGCTGGCCAAAGTCGATGGCCTTGATGGAAAAGTCATTGACGGCTTACTGAGTTTTGATGATTGGGATGAGGTTGAGCGGGAGGTTCGGCGGGCGAGTGAAGCGGGCGTGCAGATCGTTCCCTTTGGCAGCCCGATCTATCCGGCCCGTCTGCGGACCATCGCCGATCCGCCGCCGTGTCTCTATCTAAAGGGAGAATTTCGGCCGGAAGATGACAAAGCGGTTGCCGTGGTCGGCACGCGCAGCGCGAGTGATTATGGGCGGAGAGTGGCACGCGATTTGTGCCGGGGCCTGGTTTCTTTAGGTTTTACCGTGGTCAGCGGCATGGCGCGCGGCATCGATGGCGCGGCGCACGATATGGCGCTCAGCGCAGGCGGCCGAACCATTGCGGTGTTGGGGTCGGGCGTGGATCGAGCGTACCCGCCGGAACATGAAAAGCTGTATCACCGAATCAGCGACCGCGGCGCGGTGATTTCCGAATTGCCTATCGGCTCGCGGCCGCTGGCATTCAATTTTCCGGCGCGTAATCGTTTGATCAGCGGTCTGTCAATCGGCGTGGTGGTCGTCGAAGCCACTGAAAAGAGCGGCTCTTTGATCACGGCTGCATTGGCTCTGGAACAGGGCAGAGAAGTGTTTGCCGTGCCCGGAGAAGTGGGCGCCAGCCGCAGCCGCGGCGGGCATCGGCTGATACAGCAAGGCGCGAAGCTGGTACAAAGCGTAGAGGATATCATCGAAGAAATTGCGCCACAGTTTGCCGGATCTGGGGTTCGGCCGGCAACACGGCCGTTGCGAGTCTTGCCGCCGAGCGCGGCCGTTGAAACGCGGAAAATTTTCGACATACTTCAGGATCGGTCACTGCATATCGATGAAGTGATCGAGGCGAGCGGTCTGTCCACAGCGAAAGTATCGCAGATTCTTTTGGAACTCGAATTGCAGGGGTTTCTCAAACAA
Source organism: Deltaproteobacteria bacterium (assembly GCA_009379725.1). Classification (GTDB taxonomy): domain Bacteria; phylum Desulfobacterota; class Binatia; order UBA9968; family UBA9968; genus WHTF01. Next base: position 16,078 of record WHTF01000051.1, on the reverse strand, counting down.
CTCCCCGGCAATAGATACACCGCGGAGCGCTAAACGTATCCGCACATTTTTGAGACCAGGTAAGGATGGGGTTGAGGGTTATGGCAGCAAAAAATTTAGTCATCGTTGAATCACCCGCCAAGGCCAGGACCTTGGAGAAATACTTAGGTAGAGATTTTCAAGTCAAAGCCTCTGTCGGGCATGTCGTCGATTTGCCCAAGAGCAAACTTGGAGTGGACGTAAAGAAAGACTTTGCGCCCGACTTTCATGTCATTCAGGCAAAGAAAAAAGTCATTGACGATCTAAAAAAAGCGGCCAAAGGCAAAGAGAAGATCTATCTCGCCTCCGATCCCGATCGTGAGGGTGAAGCGATCGCCTGGCACATCGCCGACCAAGTGGCGAAGAATCACAAAAATGTTCACCGCGTTTTGATCAACGAAATCACCAAGAAAGCCGTCCAGGAGGCGATTGCCAATCCTCTCGAGTTGGACCGCAACAAATTCGATGCCCAGATCGCGCGCCGCGTGCTCGACCGATTGGTCGGTTACCAGCTGAGTCCACTGCTCTGGAACAAGGTCAGACGGGGGCTGAGCGCGGGCCGCGTGCAGTCTGTGGCCGTGCGTCTGGTCTGCGAGCGGGAGAAAGAGATACGCGCGTTTGATTCGCAAGAGTACTGGTCTCTTACGGCGCATCTCGAAGGACGACTGCCGCCGTCGTTTAAAGCCCGGCTCGTGCAGTGGCAAGGGAGCAAGGTCGATAACAAGAAGTTCCGCCTCGAAAACGAGCCCCGGGTGCAGGAGATTCTCAAGTCGATCGAGGATGCGTCATGGGTCATCGGCGAGGTCGAGAAGAAGGAGCGCCGGCGCTATCCGACGCCACCCTTTGTCACCAGCAAGCTGCAACAAGAGGCGGCGCGTAAATTGGGTTTTCAGCCCAAGCGGACGATGCAACTGGCGCAGCAGCTTTATGAAGGTGTCGAGCTGGGCAGCGAAGGTTCGGTGGGATTGATTACTTATATGCGAACCGATTCTACGCGTATTTCCAATGATGCGTTGGCGGCCGTGCGCCAGTTCATCGATGGGCAGTATGGCAAGAACTATCTTCCCGGTAGACCGAACACCTATCGTTCCAAGAAAAGCGCGCAGGACGCTCACGAGGCCATTCGGCCGACTTCGCTAGAGTACACTCCGGAACGAGTGCGTTCTTATTTACGCCGCGACGCGTTTCAACTCTATTCGTTGATCTGGGATCGCTTCGTTGCAAGCCAGATGGTTCCTGCGGTTTTCGATCAAACTGCTTTCGAGATTCCGGTGAGAGAAGCGATCTTTCGCGCCACCGGACAGCAGATCAAGTTCGACGGTTTCATGAAAGTCTACATCGAAGGACGAGACGCTCCGGCCGGCAAAGACAACGAAGCCGGCGAGGATGAGGCTGAAGCCGAAGCTCAGGACAGCGACGGCGTGTTGCCTGACCTGCGACAAGGCGACGCCCTCACGCTTCGTTCCATGGACCCGCGGCAGCACTTTACACAGCCGCCGCCGCGTTACACCCCGGCCTCGCTCATCAAAGAACTCGACGAAAAGGGTATCGGCCGGCCATCAACCTATGCCGCGATTATCTCTAACATTACCGACCGCGAATATGTCGTGCAGGATGAACGGCGGTCGTTGGCGCCAACCGACTTAGGATTTCTGGTTACCGATCTGCTGGTGGAAAGCTTTCCGGACATTTTGAACGTCGAGTTCACAGCCGGCATGGAGGACGAACTGGACAAGATCGAAGAGGGCAAAGAGAAGTGGACCAAAGCGATGAAGCGCTTTTACACCCCCTTCTCGCGTGATCTCAAAAAGGCGGAAACTGAGATGCGCGATGTCAAGCGGCAAGAGGTGCCGACGGAAATTCCGTGCGACAAATGCGGCGCCATGATGGTGATCAAGTGGGGGCGCAATGGCGAGTTTTTAGCCTGCCCGCAATATCCCGAATGCAAAAGCACCAAGAACTTTAGCCGCGACGAAAACGGCCAGATTACAGTCGCCGAGGAAATTCAGATCGATGAAAATTGCGAAAATTGCGGCCGTCCGATGCAGCTACGCTGGGGCAAGTATGGCAAGTTTCTCGGCTGCAGCGGTTATCCTGAATGTAAGACCATTGTCCCGTTGGAAAAGCCCGTCGATCTAGGCATCAAGTGCCCGGATTGCGGTGAAGGTAACGTAAAGGAACGGAAGTCGCGTTGGGGCAAGATGTTCTACGGCTGCGACCGTTATCCGGAGTGTAAGTTCGCCACTTGGGATAAGCCGGTGCCCGGTCCATGTCCGGATTGCAACGATCCTATTCTCGTCGAGAAGTTCACCAAGCGGGCCGGCCGAACGCGGCGCTGCCGCAACAAAGAGTGCGGCTATTCGATCCCGATCCCAGAATAACCTGTGGAAAAACTCGTTCGCATAGTGGGTGGCGGGCTGGCCGGTTGCGAAGCCGCTTATCAGCTCGCGCGCCGGGGCGCATCCGTGGAGCTGTTGGAAATGCGGCCGCACCGTATGACGGAGGCACATGCGAGTGGTAATTTTGGCGAGCTGGTCTGCAGCAATTCACTGCGTTCAAATTCGTTGTCCGCACCCGCGGGGCTCTTAAAAGAAGAGATGCGCAAACTCGACTCTCTAGTGATTCGTGTGGCGGAAACCCATCGGGTGCCGGCCGGATCGGCGTTGGCAGTGGACCGCGAACTATTTGCGCGCGCCTTAACGGCCGCCATCGAGGCGTTGCCGACCGTGCGGGTGATTCGCCAAGAGGTTCAACAAATACCGTCCGGCATTGTGATTCTGGCCACGGGGCCGCTGACGTCGCCGGCTCTTTCACAGCAGCTGGCCTCACTTCTAGGCGCGGAGCATCTCTATTTTTACGACGCGATATCCCCCATTGTCACCGCCGAATCCATCGATATGAGCGTGGCTTTCCGGGCGTCGCGATATGACCGTGACGGCGACGATTATCTTAATCTGCCGCTTACCCGCGAGCGGTATTATCAATTCATTGATGCGCTGGTTGCAGCCCAGCGCGTGCCGACGCACAGCTTCGAACGCTTTGTGCCCTTCGAGGGCTGCATGCCCATTGAAGAGATGGCCGACCGCGGCAAGGATACGCTGGCTTTCGGTCCCATGAGAGCGGTCGGGCTTATCGATCAACGCACGGGCAAACGCCCCTATGCGGTGATCCAACTGCGCCAGGAAAATCGCGAGAAGACACTCTACAATCTGGTCGGTTTCCAAACCAAGATGACTTACCCCGAGCAGCGCCGCGTTTTCGCCATGATCCCAGGATTGGAAAACGCCGAGTTTGTCCGCCTTGGCAGCCTTCATCGCAATACTTTTATTGATTCGCCGCTCCACCTCATGCCGACCTTGCAATGGCGCCAGCGCGAGACGCTGTTTTTTACCGGCCAAATGACCGGCGTGGAGGGTTACATTGAGTCCGCCGCCATGGGTCTTTTGGCAGGAATGAATGCCGCGCGGTTGCTGGCCGGTCAACCGCTGAGGGTTCCACCTGCAACTACCGCGCTTGGCGCGCTCCTACGTTACATCACGGATCCGCAGCGCAAAAAATTTCAGCCGATGAATGCCAACTTTGGTTTGTTGCCGCCGCTGTTGGAACACCTTCGAGGCAAAGCCAAGAAAGAGGCGATGGCGCAACGGGCAGTGACGGATATGGATGTTTGGGTGAAAACATGAACGGGCCTGGCAGCGATACGGCAATAAATTTATCGCCCCCTGCGGACAATGCCTCCGCGCAATGAGCTCGCCCCGGTTCGCCTTTATCGATATCGGTACGAATACGATTCTTTGTTTGATCGCCGAACTTAGAGACGGCGGTAGGTTTAGAGTGCTGGACGATCTGGCTGAGATTACCCGGCTGGGCCAAGGCGTCGATCGTACCGGCGTGGTCAGCTCCGAAGGCGAGCAGAGAACCTCTGACGTGCTGCGCCGTTATTTGGACACCTGCAAAACGCTGGGCGTCGAACAAATCATCGCGGTTGGGACCAGCGCGCTGCGCGATGCGCAAAATAGCGGCGAGATTCGGCAACGATGGCGCGCGCAGCTCGGACTTGACGTGCGTGTCATCGCCGGCCATGAGGAAGCTGCTTATTCTTTTTTGGCGGTGCAAAGAGGGCTGTCGCCCGGTGGACAAGAGTTGCTGGTTGTTGATATCGGTGGCGGTAGCACGGAATTAATTCACGGCAATCAATCCGGAGTCTTGCAAGCCGTCAGCATGAATCTCGGTTCGGTCAGGCTGACTGAACGTTTTCTAGGTTCAGATCATGTGTCCGACGATGAGTTCGCTACGATGACGGCGGTTATTGATCGCGAACTGCAGGCAATGGGACAGCCGTGGGCTCAAGTTGCAGCGCGCTCGACATGGGTGGGAATCGCCGGAACTTTTACCACTCTGGCCGCCGTGGAAATGAAGCTGGCGCGTTATTCCCACAGTAGGGTGCATGGCTGCATCCTGACGCGTCAAGAGGTTCAACGGCAGGTGCGACTTTTTCAAAGCAAGGCCGTCACCGATCGCAAGGCAATTGTGGGATTAGAGCCAAATCGAGCGGACATCATTCTCGCCGGCGCATGTTTGATAGGAAGAATGATGATGTTGTTCGGCGCTCATCAGGTGATCGTTAGCGATCAGGGAGTACGCTACGGGCTGCTCTACGAGCGGTTGGGACGAATATAAACTGTTGACATTTACGGATGAATCCATGATGATCTCGACCTGTTTCCGATAGCGAAGTGAATTGTAATTTACGTTGACGGATTAATAAACAGCTCGTAAAGGAGGGGTAAACGAAATGACAAAAGGGGAACTCATCGACACGGTGGCCAAGAGCGCAAAGATCAGCAAAAGGGCGGCGGGGGAAGCGGTGGATGCGACCTTTGTCAATATCTCGAAGGCAATTAAAAAGAGCAAAAGATTTCAAGTTCCCGGCTTCGGGACCTTCACGGTTCGCTCCCGTAAAGCACGCAAGGGAAGAAATCCTCAAACCGGTGCGGTTATCAGTATAAAAGCCAGCCGCACCGTGGGCTTTAAGCCAGCGCCCAATATCAAAAAGGGCTTGTAAAATAATCACTCTTTATAGCCGGCCACCACGACTGCCGTGGTGGCCTTTTTTTTGGTAAGTCCTTGATGGCACTTCACTGGACACGTACACTGAAATAGATTTAATTGCCGCGGAACTTACGAAACGAGTAGTCATGTCACTCAAGACTGAAAAGATCTGGTTGGATGGCGAGATGGTGCGCTGGGAGGACGCGACGGTCCATGTGTTGACCCACGCGTTACACTACGGCACGGCGTATTTCGAGGGAATTCGCTGTTACGAGTTGGCCGACGGCCGCTCCGCCGTATTCCGGCTCGTGGAACACTTGCGCCGGCTTTCGGACTCGGGAAAGATTTTAGGCTTTCCGCTACCCTATTCGATCGAGCAGCTTACCGAGGCGACCCTCGATATCATTCGTGTGAACAAGCTCAAGGAATGTTATATTCGGCCGGTGGCTTTCGTGGGTTTGGGTGAAATGGGCCTTTATGCGCCAAACAATCCGTTGAATGTGAGCATTGCCGTCTGGCCCTGGGGAGCCTACCTTGGCGACGAAGGTCTCAAAAACGGTATCCGCGCCAAAGTCTCTTCATTCACGCGGCACCACGTCAATGTGATGATGACCAAGAGCAAGGCCGCGGGCAATTATATCAACTCGGTACTGGCCAAGAACGAGGTCAAAAAAGCCGGTTATGATGAAGCCATTATGCTCGATGCCGAAGGTTACGTCTCGGAAGCGAGCGGCGAAAATATCTTTCTCGTGCGCAATCGGAAAGTGAAAACGACGCCGCTCACGTCGATCCTGCCCGGTATCACTCGAGACTCGATCATAACGCTTGCTCGCGATAAAGGTTATGAAGTGATCGAGGAGCGCTTTACACGCGACGAGCTCTATACCACGGATGAGGCTTTTTTCACCGGAACGGCGGCGGAGGTGACGCCGATCCGCGAGGTGGATGACCGGCAGATCGGCTCGGGTTGCAGGGGACCTGTCACAGAAGATATTCAAAGGTCATTTTTTGACGTGGTCAAAGGAAGAGACAAAAAATATTCGAGTTGGTTGACTCACCTTTAGTTGGTGTTTCCTGAGTCGCTCCAGATAGGCTCGTTTGGGTGCTGGGATGGCTGATAGTCGTGAACCGACTTTACGTGTGACGATGCTCCCGCGTGATACTAATGCGCTGGGAACTATCTTCGGTGGTGTCATCCTGAGTCATATTGACCTTGCTGGGGGGGTGGCGGCGGCGCGCGAAGCCCGCAGGCACTTTGTCACCCGAGCGATGCGCGAGGTGGAATTTATCGCGCCTGTCTATGTGGGGGACGTGGTGAGCTTTTATACTTCTTTACAGCGCCGGGGAACCACTTCTCTAACTATTCGAGTGGAAGTCGAGGCGGAAAGATTTAACGAGCCGGGACATAACGTCCAGGTCACCGCGGCTGAGGTGGTGTATGTGGCCATCGATGAGGCGGGAAAGCCGCTATCCGTAAGGTGATTTATGCTGGCGCAGAGCATCGGGACCTGGGCTCTAATTGTGATATTAGCATCGCCGGGAAGTGCCGCGGAGGGGGATGAGCCGCTTCCGGCGGGGGATCAGAAAATTCACTGTCCCGAGTGCCGTCGTGAAGGCTTGGACGTCGCGCAACTGCACAAGAACGCCGATCGCCTCTACGCCCAGTTCAAAGCCAAAGAAGCGGCTGTGGAACTGCTCAAGATCTTACGCGCGGAGCCGCAAAACTTCGAGGCTCTCGCCAAATTATCTCGCGCTTATATCGATATCGGAGACTCGATTTCGGAGTCCTCGACGAATTGGAAAGAAAGGCGGCTGAAAGAGTATCGCACCGCCGAAGATTTCGCCCGCCGGGCGGTGAAAGTCGATCCCAACTCCACCTGGGGGCATTTTTACGTCGCCGCCTCCTTGGGTAACATTGCTGTCATCTCGCCGGTGCCCAGGCAGGTCGAGCTCGCCGGGGAGATTCGCGAGGCGCTGGAGAAATCGATCGCGCTTGATTCGGGCAATGGCTTTGCCTATCACGCCTATGGGGTGTGGCACCGAAAGATGGCGGAGATCGGTCAAATGAGCCGGATGTTCGCCTCGGTTCTATACGGCCGTTCCCTGCCGGCGGGCAGCATGGGCGAATCCATCGAGTACCTAAAGAAAGCGATCACGATAAATCCTACGGTTATCATCAGCCGGTTAGAATTGGCCAGGACCCATGCGGCCTTGGAAGAGTGGCCTGCCGCTCGAAGTCTGCTCTCGTCGATTCGCAATTTGCCGGTTCGATTCTCCGACGATGCCAAGCACAAGCAAAAAGCTGAAGAGCTGCTGGAAGAAATTAAGGATCGTTAGAACAGCATGCCGGATTCGATAACGCTCAGCGGTCCTCTCTCAGAGAACTGATCATTGCTGTTGCGCTGCCGGGCACAGGCGGTACGGCATTCCACCCCATGGGCGCTTCTCACCTCTTGCCGGTAAGAACGTTTGCACCTATGGTGCCGATTCAGTAACTATGGAAATTGACCATGCCGGGACAACACATCATACGACTTTTATTGGCATCATTGTTTCTTTGGCTCGTTGCCTGTGGCGATTCCGGCAAGGCTCCTAAGGTTCTCCGCGTCGGCTTCGTGCCGGCGGAAGACGCGCAACAGGTAATGCAAAACGCCCAACCCATCGTCGATCTGCTGCAAAAACGGCTGGGCATGGAGGTTCAGTCCTTCGTGGCTGCGGACTACACCGGTGTCGTCGAGGCGCTGCGCGTCAACAAACTTGATATTGCTTTCTTGACCCCGGCCTCGTACGTATTTGCCAAGAACGAGGCAAACGTCAAGGTCATCCTAAAGTCCGAGCGCCAGGGCATCGCTTCCTATTATGCGGCGATCATCACCCGAGTGGACAGCGGCATCAAGAAGCTCGAAGACCTACGCGGCAAAACCTTTGCTTTCGGCGATGCACTTTCAACTTCGGGTAATATTTTTCCACGCAAGATGTTTAAGGAACGTGGCATCGATCCGGTTCGCGATTTCAAACAGGTTCTTTATTCGGGTGGCCATGACGCCACAGTGCTGGCGGTGCTCAACGGCAAGGTCGACGCCGGAGCCACCTATGCGAATTCACCCGACGGTAAAGATACCGCGTGGATGCGTTATCTGAAAGATCCCGAGGATGTTAAGAAGATTCACGCCATTGCCTTTTCCGAACCCATCCCCGCCGACAATTTAGTGATCAATGGCAATCTCGATGAGAACATCGTCCAAAAAGTGAAAGAGAGTTTCCTGGAGCTGAGCCGTGATCCCAAGGGCAAAAAAATGATGCGGGATCTCTATCAGATCGACGGCTTCGTTCCAGCTACTGATAGCGACTACGATTCCGTACGTAAGGCTTTTAGTATTGCCGGTATCCCGTTGAAAGAAGCGCTGCAAAAAAAACGGCCGTGATTATCTTAGAGATCGAGGATCTCCATAAATTTTACAATGCCAACACGCCTGTGCTTAGAGGCATCAATCTAGCCGTGAGACGCGGCGAATTCGTCGGTATCATCGGTCTCAGCGGCTCGGGAAAGTCGACGTTACTTCGGTGTATCAACCGGCTGGTTGAACCTACTTCGGGGCGAATCCGAATTCCCATGTCGCTTGTCAACGGCAAGGCCGACGGCATGCTTGCTGATGTGGTGCGGTTCAAACGATCCGAATTACGGCTGTTGAGACGCAAAACCGGCATGATCTTTCAACAGTTCAATATCGTCAAACGTCTATCGGTCATTGAAAATGTGCTGTCCGGCGGGCTTGGCTACCAGTCGTTGCTGCGCAGCACGCTGCGGCGCTTTACCCAAGAGGAAAGACGCAAGGCGCTGACCAACCTCAAGCGCGTTGGCCTGCTCGGTCAGGCGTACCGGCGCGCGGACGAACTCAGCGGCGGCGAACAGCAACGTGTGGCCATTGCGCGCACTTTGATGCAAGAGCCGGCGCTTATTCTCGCCGACGAACCGGTCTCAAGCCTCGATCCCAAGCTGTCTCGGGTGGTGCTCGATATTCTCAAACGAGTTTGCCGGGAAGATGGAATCACGGCACTGGTCAGCCTGCACACATTGGAGTTGACCCGCGAGTATGCCGACCGGATTGTCGGACTTAAAAATGGCCAAATTGTTTTCGATGGCTCGGCCGGCGAACTGACCGACAGCGTAGTCGAGGAGATCTATCCTAGATAAAGACACGAAGGAAAGATCTCTGTCGCGGGTGGGTTGGAACTCGTCTATGGCTAAGGTTTATTGTATCAGCCCCAGATAGCGCCACCACGGAATGGCGACAATGGCAGCGACGACATAGGCAACCGCGTAAACCGGATTGATGCGGGTCATCAGCGCATAGCCGAAACCCCTCCCGCCGGTCGTGGCGTACGCCATGGTGTGCCAGTCGACTTGAAATGGAAAAAACCAAACTTCCGAACCTATGAGAACAATCATTGCCATGACTCATGGACTGATGCCCAGCTCAGATGATAACGGCAACAGCGCAACCGTTAGCGTCACCACCGTGAGAAAACTGGTAAAGGCCGGAATTGGCCGGCTATATCGAGCCGGATCTCGTGGAGCGCATCTCAAAGATGAGACGGCAACCTGGCGCCCGGCTCAGCAATTCGTATTTCACCCGCGCTGTTCAAACGGCCGAATCTCAAGAGACTTACGAGTTCAATGGCAGCCGGACGCTGACCCTATTCCAGCCTCTGCGCAATCGTAAGGAGTGTCACGACTGTCACGGCGAGGACCACAAGGTCCGGGGTGTCGTGCGCATCAGCCTCGGGCTGGACGAACTGGATGCCGAATTAAGGACGGCGCGCAATCGGCAAGCCGGCGTGGCGCTACTAACGATTCTGGGGGTTTCCGCCGCGCTGATCGCTTTCATGCGGCGTGTTTTGTTGCGGCCGCTCGGCCGGGTCATTATCGCCGCGCAACAAATCGCGAGGGTAACCTTGATGCTCGCGTCGACGTTAAGAATCAGGATGCGATCGGCCGGCTGGGCACGGTGATTAACCATATGAGCGCACGGCTCAAGAAAGCCCACGACGACCTGGAATCCAAGAACAAGACCCTCGACGAGACTCTCAACAATCTCAAAGACTCCATGCGCCGCGTTGAATTTCTCGAACAGCTCAAGGGCCAGCTGGCCAAATTCGTTCCGGCATCGGTAAAGAAATTGTTAGAGCAAAATCCGAATGCCACGGAGCTGGAAAAGCGCGAAAAAGATGTTTCCGTGGTGTTCCTCGACATTGCCGGCTACACCCGCCTGTCTGAGCAGATGGACGCCAGACAGCTCAACCGTCTCGTGCAAAATTATTTTTCCAGCTTTATCGAGATCATTCGCGATCACCAGGGCGACGTCAACGAAACCGCCGGCGATGGCTTGATGGTTATCTTCCAAAACGAGCGTTTTCAACGCGAGCATTCGCTGGCCGCCACTCGCGCCGCGTTCGCCATTCAACGGCGGGTAGAGGAGCTCAACGAGGAATTCCGCGGCGCCTTCCAGCCGCTTTATCTGCACATCGGCATCAACAGCGGCTCGGTGCTGGTGGGAGCGACCAAACTGGCGTCGGGCAACGATGCGCGCTGGACCTTCACGGCGACTGGCCCGGTGACGAACCTGGCGGCGCGCATCGCCGGCCAGGCAAGCGAAGGCGAGATCCTGGTCAGCCCGGCAACGGCGGAACGCATTTCCGGATACTTTGTCCTGGAGAATCTCGGTGATCGGATGCTGAAAAATGTTGCTGAACCCGTGCGGTTGTACCGTGTTATCCCTCCCGGAATCTACGTTCGAGTCGAAAGAGAAAGCTGATCGATAGCCATCCTCCAGCAGGCATCTCATTGTTTAAGCTGCAAATCATCGACAGCGGAAGCCGGCGCACGGCTAGAAGCTAATGACCATTCCCTCGGCAGCCGCCACACTTGCAGGAAAGCGGCGGCGGGTCTGTTTTACGATCTGATCGATACAGTGGTCGTCGTGCGTCGGTTCATGATGAAACAAAACAAGCCGTTTCACGCCGGCTTTAGCGGCCACCTCGGCGGCTCGTTCCACGCTACTATGTCCCCAGCATTTGCGTGGATGAGTCCGAGACGTATATTCCGATTCTAGGTATTGCGCGTCATGAATCAATACGTCCGCACCGCGGGCAAATTCGATGATTTCCGGATAACCGCCGCGTTTTTGCTCGATGTCGGTTGCGTAAACTACGCTTTTATTTTTGTAGCAGAGCCGATAAAGCATGACCCCGTTAGGATGCGCGGCACTCTTATAGGTGAGTACCGTGGGTTGCTCACCCTGCATGTCTTCAACACCGACGACTTTGGCTACTCTTGGGGCCTGTCTGCTGCCGCGCAATTCGATACTCTCATTGCCGTCGAGTGAGTGAATGACTTTGTTTGCACGCAGAGCGTCGAATCCGACAGGAAAGAGTGTGCGATCCATGGCCGCCCGTAAGGTTTTCGATAAAGATCTTTTTTCAGAACGGGGACCGAAAATATAGACTCGGTTGCGCGTATCGAAAAGCGGCTCGAAAAAATAGAAGCCAAAAAGATGATCATGATGGGTGTGGCTCAGGAAGAGATTTAAAATCAACGGAGCCTGGTTTTTTTTAACCAGTTCTTTGCCAAGTCCGATAATGCCGGTGCCGGCATCAAAAATGATCCGCTGGTCTCCAGCCTTGACCTCCACGCAAGAACTATTACCGCCGTATTTCAACGAGCCGCGATCCGAGATGGGATGACTGCCTCGTACTCCCCAAAACCTGAGCGAGAAACCGTTTTGTGCCATCTTGAACTCGCTTCGTGATTACCGTCTTGCCTGTTTGCTGTTGTCGAGAAATGAGTCGCTGAGAATGTATCGTAGGAAACCGGCAGTGACAAACGGACGGGCCCGCGCTCGGTATTAAAACAGGCATCTTGGTCGGGCCGATTTGTCCTCAAACGCAAAAAAGAGCAGGCAAGGCTTGCCGTGGTGCGGTGCGGTGCTTTATGGTGTTTGTCCGATGATTTGTTTTTTACCATCCGAACTAGGTTTGGCTCCACCGATAAACATCAAATAACGAAGGAGAGAAATTTGGCTCAGCGACTGCAAAAAAAAGATAACCCGGACATTTTTCTTGAGGCACCGCCGGCGCCGAAGCGCGGCGTTCGATTTTTTATTGCCATCGCGCTTCTCTTTATTATCCTCCTCTGGGCGTTTCAAGGGGCGAAGATCAGACCGGGAGAATTGCTTGAAGGCATTCCTCAGATCGGCCATACGTTGGGCCGTATGTTGCCGCCGGATTTTTCCAAACTGACCGACGCCAAGAACTACTTCTTCCCGGAACAAGTTTCATGGACGGAACTGCTCCTGCCGGTGCCGCTGGCGCAAGCGCAAGCGCGTAGTAAGCAGCGCTGGTGGAACAATATATTTCCGCAGACCGTGATCGGGGCGACCTTGGAGACGGTGCAGATGGCACTGGCGGGAACTTTCATGGCTCTACTCGTGGCTTTTCCTTTGGGGTTTCTCGCTGCGCGCAACACCACCCCGCATCCCTTCGTATACCGTATCGTGCGTACCCTATTGAATCTTCTCCGGACGATTCCCGATCTCGCTCTGGGGCTCTTGTTCGTGGCGGCGGTGGGTCTGGGCGCATTTGCCGGGACACTGGCGCTGGCAATCCATACCGCCACGGTTTTGGGCAAACTGTTGTCGGAGTCGGTGGAAAATATCGACGAGGGGGTGGTCGAGGCCATTCGCGCGACCGGCGCCGGCTATACGCAAATTCTTTCCTTTGCCGTGTTGCCGCAGATTCTACCTGACTTGATCTCTTTTACCCTTTATAGGCTGGAAACCAACATCCGTGCGGCGTCGGTGCTTGGTTTAATCGGCGCCGGTGGCATTGGTTACCTGATGAACACCAGTTTTCGGACGTTCCAATACCAAGAAGCAGCAGCCATCGTGCTTGTTCTGATTGCACTCGTTATGCTAGTGGATTACCTCAGCTCGCGTTTACGAACTCTCGTGGTGTAGCGCGCAATTAGAAAGCCATTGACGGCGTATCGTAAAATTGTCGAACGCGTGTAGGCTGGTGTCAGGTCAGGCTATTTGGGTTTAGCTGATCGTTTTGAGCTGGCTTGAAATCGACCAAGTCTGCCGCATCAGAGCTCGCCTTTTCCGTTCGGCACTGTTTAGACAGTGCTTGTCCATGACGTCGTCGTGGTGTCATGGACGTTTTTTATCCGTGTTTTAAGCTCGCTCAGGAGAAACAACTTCAATGATTCGAGTCATAGGGTTGGTTGCAAAATATCAGGAGCCTAAGGCCATCGAGATGGTGCGTTGGCTGGTCCCATGGTTGAAAAAGCGCGGCAAGAAGGTCTATGTGGAAGATGGGATTACTCGCAGCGGCGGCACTTCTTCCAGCAAAAAAGAGATGGCGGCCAACGCCGATCTGATCATCTCTTTGGGCGGTGACGGCACGTTGCTCAACATCGCTCCACTAGTAGAAAGGCCGGATGTGCCGATTCTCGGCGTCAATCTGGGAGGGCTCGGATTTATCACTGAGGTAGCGGCAGACGAGTTGGAATCCGTCCTGGCGCATACTCTGGAGGGAGACTACCAAACAGAGCAACGCATGACTCTGGAGATTCAGGTTAAGCGAAAGAAAGGTAAACCCCATCGATTTCGTGTTCTAAACGACGCGGTGATTACTAAAGGCGCGCGCAGCCGCATCATCGATCTCGAAACCTATGTTGACGACGACTATCTGTGCACCTACCGAGCTGACGGGCTGATTATTTCGACGCCCACCGGCTCCACCGCGTATTCCTTGGCGGCAGGCGGGCCGATTCTGGAACCCGCCCTCAGCGCTATTATTCTCAGTCCCTTGTGTCCCCATACGTTGACCAACCGGCCTATTGTAGTGCCGGGTGGGGCGGGAATACGGGTCACGCTGCGCTCTTTTGGCGACACGGTTATCTTGAGTCCCGACGGGCAACAAGGCGTGCGGCTGAACAACGGCGACAAAGTGGAGGCGCGCGACTTTGGCTTGCCTGTATCGTTGATTAAGTTGCCGAGCCGCAGTTATTATGAAATTTTGCGTGGCAAACTCAAATGGGGAGAACGTTAAGCCGGCCGTCTTTATGTTACGTGAGCTGCGGATCAAGAATTTTGCGATCATCGATGAGGTCGTTCTGCAACTTGGCCGGGGTTTGAACATCATCACCGGCGAAACCGGCGCAGGCAAATCAATTATCCTGAACGCCCTGGGTCTAATCTCCGGGGAGCGCGGCAGCTCGGATATCATTCGGCATCAAGAAGAAGAGGCCACGGTCGAAGCTCTATTTGATACTTTGCCTCCGTCGCTCAATGCGAAACTCTGCCAAGCGGGATTTGACGTTGACGGCGAATTAGTGATCAAGCGGGTTCTTAACCGATCGGGGAAAAATCGCATCTATCTCAACGGCAGCCTCTGTCCCCTGAGTTTGCTTGCGGAGATCGGGACTGCTCTCGTTCATATCTATGGCCAGCATGAACACCACACGCTGCTGCAAGCGGAAACACATTTGAATTTGCTCGATGCTTTTGCCGACTTGGACGCCAAGGCCAAGTCGATGAAAGAGCGATTTGATGCGCTGTCCTGCGCTTGGGACCGGCTCACAGAAACGCGCGACACGCTGGAAAAACAGCGCAGGGAGAAGGCGTTCTTGGAAGCTCAAGCGGAGGAGATCGCCGGATCTCGTCTGCGGCCAGGCGAAGAAGAAGAACTGCGCTCCAGCAAGAATATTCTGGCACATTCCGAAAAGTTGCATCAAGGCTGTCGCGAAGGCGAAGAGATGCTCTACGAGGGCGATGCCGCGCTCGTCGGCCGGCTGGGAAAATACGCCGGCAAAGTGCGCGAGTTGGCGGCGATTGATGAGGGTTTGAAGCCGACCGTTGAATTGCTCGATTCGTCCTGGGCGCAACTGCAAGAGGCGGCCTCCCAACTGCGCCGTTACGCCGATCGCATCCATTTTGATCCACGATCCCTGGAGCAAATCGAAGACCGGCTGGCAGAGATTCAGCGTCTCAAACGTAAGTACAACGCCGATATCGAAGACATTCTGCGGATGCAAGCCGGCATTGAAGAAACATTGGCAAGTTTGGAGCAGGGCGAAGAACAGATTGTGGTGCTCGAGAGGGCGTTCGAAGAGGCGCGACAGGCAGCGTGGGATATGGCGGAAAAGTTGTCCCATGAGCGGCAGCGCGCGGCGAAAAAGCTAAAGCGCGAGATGGAAAGGGAAATCCGCGGGTTAGGCATGCCAGAGACCATCTTTGAGGTTCGCTTTGTTCGTCAAGACAAGGAAACCGATGATCCGCCTTTTTTTATCTCCGGGAAGAAGTTGACCGAGCGCGGCATGGATCAAGTGGAATTCCACTTTTCTCCAAATCCCGGAGAACCGGTGAAACCGCTCGCAAAAATTGCTTCAGGCGGTGAACTCTCACGCTTGATGCTGGCCCTGAAAGCGCTGGTATTGACTCCCGGCGTCGTGTCGACGCTTCTCTTCGACGAAGTGGACGCGGGAATTGGCGGCCGGGTTGCCGAGATTGTGGGAAAAAAACTCCAGCAGGTTGCCGCTCTGCATCAAGTGATCACCGTAACCCACTTGCCGCAGATAGCTGCTATAGCAGACTCCCACTACGTCGTTCACAAAGAAGTTGAAAAGGGGCGAACCTTTACCCATGTCAAGCGACTCTCTGAACCCGAGAGGGTTTCGGAGGTGGCGCGTATGCTGGGTGGAGTCAAAATCACGGAAAAGACCCTGCGGCACGCTGAGGAGATGATCGAAGCAAGAATCAAGGCAAATGGATAACGACCGTAGGAACGCAAGGTCTCGCGGCATTTGATGCAAGTGTCTCGTCGATTTGACTTTTCCAACGGGTTTCTGGATATTATCGATAGCAAAAAGGTAAAGGGTGCTTTGTCTCCATTGCCTTCTGCCTTCTATCCGTGGGGCCGTAGCTCAGTTGGGAGAGCGCTTGAATGG
>WHTF01000050.1 GCA_009379725.1 Deltaproteobacteria bacterium | reverse complement strand
GTTATCAAACAATCAATTTTGCTACGATTGGCAACGTCGTCCCGCAACTTCATCTTCATATCATCGGTCGACGCCAAGACGATCCATGCTGGCCGGCGCCGGTATGGGGCAATCTTCTGGAGACGCGTGAATACTCCACCGCAAGCATTGGCACGGTTAAGGACATTCTAGTTCGAGATTATTCTCTCGAAGTTGTTTGAAACCGAGGGAGTGAGAAATCGGGAACAAACCCGACGATTCCGCCGCGATGCTGTCGCGGCTAATCGGAAACAAAAGACAGCTTAGATAGGTCTGAGAATGAGTTGAGCGTTTTCCGAATGATTGATGTGGCATTGGACTACCTGCCGACAAGGGCGGCGGTCAAATAGGCTTCAGTAACGGCACCAATCAAGAGAAGCGGAACGATAGCGGTTAGAAAAAATCTCAGGGCGCGGCCGAGTTCGTAACCGACCTTAAATTCGGCTTTGCCGAATAAACGTTTTGTCGCCTTAATGCCCAACATAAGGCCAATCGTCGCGCCTAAAAGGACTCCCGGCAGCTCAAACACTCCGTGGGGAACGATTGCGAGTAAGGAGTTTAGGAGTCCTCTGGTTTGCGTCGACAAATGAATAACGACACCGATCGCCAGCCCGTTTACGAGAAGAAAAGCGATTGGGACTATCCCAAATACTATCCCAAGCACGATAACCAGAAGTGTTTTCAGGGCGTTGTTAGCAAAAATCACCGCCGCTAGCAGCGGCTTGGGGAGATTGACAAACAGCTGCGCGAATCCGCCCATTGACTCGCCGACCTTGACGCCTGCGAAAGTCGAATGACCAGCCAAAAGGATGCCGGCGAACACGCCCAGCGCAAGGAGCAGGGTAGCTGCGATAAGATTCGGTCTCAACTCGCGGATATATTCACGTTGTCTCTGGCTCAAGAGTGTCTCCGTGTTAAAAAGGCCTATTGCTAAGCTGCGGCTATGATAGCAAACAGGGTCTATCATGCCAGCCAATAATTTACCAAGCGGATGAAGGTGGCTGCCTGATTGGACGATCAATCACCTGTCACAAGAGGAATGATTTTCATGAAAAGCTTCGCACGCACGGCCCGCTGTCCCTGGGTTGATTTCACCAAGGAGGACTACGTGGCCTATCACGATCGTGAATGGGGAGTACCGGTGCACGACGACCAAACCATTTTCGAGTTTCTCACTTTGGAGGGGGCGCAGGCAGGCCTGAGCTGGTACACCGTTTTACGAAAACGCCAGGCGTATAAGCAAGCTTTTGCTGGTTTCGATCCCGAAAAAGTCGCACGTTACGGTAAACGCAACGTCGAACGTTTGATGCAAAATCCAGGAATCATCCGCAACCAACAAAAAATACTGGCGGCCGTGATTAACGCAAAGCGGTTTTTGGCGGTGCAGGAGGAGTTTGGCAGCTTCGATTCCTACATCTGGCGCTTTGTCGACGGCAAGCCGATCGTGAATAAGTTGAAAACACTGAAAGACTATCCAGCCACAACGCGCGAGTCGGATGCGCTTAGTAAGGATCTAAAACAGCGTGGTTTCAAGTTCGTCGGCTCGACGATTTGCTATGCGCACATGCAAGCCACCGGAATGGCCAACGATCATGTCATGAGCTGTTACCGGAGACAGGAAATCATCCAGGGATACCCATAAACAGGCAAGCCAGAATCATCTAAGTCCCAAGGGCTGGGGATCTGACGTCGACGGACTACCAGCAAAGTTGCAGCTACGGCACCCGGCCGTTGCGATTTTCCAGCAATCAGACACCCCCCAACCGTCCTCGGTCGCGATGTTAATATAATCGTCTTGAAATCTTAAATAATCTAAGAATCTCGGGGTACGCCGTTATACGCTAGCTCATCGCTGGAATCGGTTCGCCTAATATCCATGCTGTAGTAGCATCTGCTTGGTATCCGACTTCAATTACGGTATTCATAAGCAACCCGGAGACAAACATTATGCCTGAAGAAAACCAACCGCTGGTGAGTGTCATTATGGGCAGTCAGTCGGACTGGGAGACAATGCAGCACACATCTTCCACGCTGACAGATTTTGCAGTGCCGCATGAAAGCCTCGTCGTATCGGCGCACCGCACGCCGGCTTGGCTGTCCGAGTTTGGCTTGCAGGCCGAATCGCGCGGCATAGAAGTCATCATTGCCGGTGCCGGCGGTGCCGCCCATCTCCCCGGCATGACCGCAGCCCAGACGCTCGTTCCGGTTCTTGGTGTGCCGGTGGAAAGTGCGGCGCTCAAAGGCATGGATTCGCTCCTATCCATTGTGCAGATGCCGGGCGGCATCCCGGTGGGTACATTGGCCATCGGCAAAGCCGGCGCCATCAACGCAGCACTCCTGGCGATCGCAATTCTCAGCAATGGCCGTCCAGCGCTGCGTGAAAAGCTGCGGCAGTTTCGCGTCACGCAGACCGAGAACGTCCGGAAACAAAAACTGCCGTGAGCCAGTCGTTCAGACCCATTTTACCCGGCGCGGTGGTCGGTGTCCTCGGCAGCGGACAGCTCGGCCGAATGTTTGCCATTGCCGCCCGGCAGATGGGCTATCGGGTTCACACCTTTTCTCCGGAAAGCGACACGCCCACGGGGCAAGTTGCCGACGTCGAAATCGCCGCTTCATATCAGGATCTGGATGCCGTGCAAAAATTTGCCCAGAACGTGCAGGTGGTCACCTTCGAGTTTGAAAATGTACCGGCAGCCGCGGTTGAAATCGCCGCGCAATTCGCCCCCGTCCGCCCCGGCCGTGCCGTACTGCACACTACGCAGCATCGCTTGCGCGAAAAAAGCTTCCTGGTGGCAAACGGTTTTCCGACAACGGGTTTCAAGCCCGTCCGGTCTTTAGCTGAAGTGCGCAGCGCCGTCGAGCACATCGGTTGTCCCGCGATCATGAAAACCGCCGGCTCGGGATATGACGGCAAAGGGCAGACGAAGATCAGCGATTTGACCAGCGGTGAAAAGGCCTTTGTCGCCGCTGGTGAGCAGGAGATGATTCTCGAATCGTTCGTCGATTTCGAACTGGAATTTTCCATCGTCGCCGCCCGTGGATTGGACGGCTCTTTCGCCCACTGGGGTATCATTGAAAACCGCCATCGACATCACATCCTCGACATGTCGATTACTCCGGCCACGGTGTCCGAGGAAGTGTTCGGCAAGGTGATTGAAATAACCAAGGCGCTAGTCGATGCTTTCGACTTCGTCGGCGTCCTCTGCATCGAATTTTTTCTCACTCGAGATGAAAGAATTTTGATCAACGAAGTGGCGCCGAGGCCACACAATTCCGGCCATTTGACCATCAACGCATCGCGCACCAGCCAATTTGAACAGCAGCTTCGCGCGGTGTGCGGGTTACCGTTGGGTTCGACTGAGTTCGTTTCCGCGGCAGCAATGGGGAATCTACTGGGCGACCTTTGGCAGGAGGGGGAGCCGAACTGGGCAGCGGTTTGCGCCTGTCCGGACGTCAAGCTCCATCTCTACGGCAAAATCGAGCCGCGGCCGAAAAGAAAAATGGGACACCTGACCGCTCTGGCAGACAGTGCCGAGGCGGCCGTCCGCCATGTCGAATATGCGAGAGAGCAGGCCGGGAAAAAGTGACCGGCTCGATCTCAATCGAGCTACTATAATATATGACGAACACGTATGTGTTCTTTGCAAAGCCATCCGTTCACCAACGGACAGCTCCAGAGTTTCCTATTCCAGCCCCTTGACCTGTCTTGGCATTTTGAATTACTTACATCCACAAGTCGTCTTCCACGAGTTTGTTCATGACTCTTATAAATGATGTCGCAGCGCTTTTAGTCGTTAACTTCTTGCCCACGGGCGGATTTATCGAAGACCGCTTCAACTCGGTGCGGTTCGCTGTCAAACATACGAGCCCGTTTGAAGATCTCATTTCGTCACTGCCTCCGGGCATTTATATTTTTGTCCACTATCTATTGGACGGGAAGCTGTGGCTCTTCGGCGGCATGGCATTGTTCGGAACCTTTATGGCCATTGTACTTATGAAGCGAGTGGCACAAATGGTTCGTCAGCAAGGCGTGGGCAAATCTTGGCCCAGCGGTGGCAGACGATGGAAAACGAGCATGAGCAGCGCTATTAGCCGATTATGGGTGCTCATTTCGCGGCGGAGAGCTGAACGAAAGGCCAAGCTCGTGTGGAGAATGATTGGCACCTTTATTGGAATAGTTCTCGTCATCGGCTTGGGTACGATCGGCTCGGTTTATTATGTGATGAGCGGAGCCCTAAGATCGCAAATGCAACAAACCACACTCGCCATTGCGGTCAACTTGAGCGATGCCGCCGCACCCTATGTACTGCGCAAGGATGTCGGTCGTTTACGGAAGTTGATGCAAAGGTATGGTGAATTCGCCGATGTCGCCTACGCCTTTATTGAAGACCGCAAGGGTATTATCATAGCCCACAACCGGAAAAACATTCCGCCGAAAAGCTCAGGTACAATTCGCGATTTCAGGGACATTATTCATGAGACAACCTTAATCAACGGACAGCCCGCGGTTGTCACTCGGGTGCCGCTTATGAACGGTGAAATGGGTGCCGTGCATGTTGCCGTTTGGCAATCCGCCATGCAGCGCGAGATTTACCACGTTTTGTTTCCGATTCTTAGAATTCTTCTTTTAATCCTTCTCGCCTCTCTTGCTCTCGTTTTCTTTATCGCTAGACGAATTAGCAAGCCGATCCTCTCCCTAGCCCGAACCGCGGATCAAATCAGTCACGGTAATTTCGATGCGCAGGTTGCGGTCCATTCAACTGACGAGCTCGGTGAGCTTGCGCGTTCAATGGAACGGCTGCGATCCAGCTTGAAGGCCGCGATGACAAGGCTCAACATATAGCCGCAATGCTTTTCGGTTGCTCTTTAAACAGGCGGGTTAATCCTGCGCGTTTTGAATTCCGCGAGCAGGCTCTCCAGAGAATCGAAGTCTGCCAGGGTCCTCAAGGATGCGAATGTCGGAAAGATCATGGGCAAATGACCTTGACCAAACATTTGTAAGGCACGATCCGGGCTAAGCCATAGACTGTGGGCAACTTCGTGAGAAACTGAAAGGGGGGTCTGGTCTGCGGGTAGGGCCGCAAGATAAAAACGAGTGTCAAAGCGGATCTTAAATTGCGATGGGGTTTGCCAATAGGAAAAGTAGGCCAATCGCGACGCGTCGCACCTCAGGTGCTCCGACTCAAGCAGGCCATCGAAACTCAAAGCTTTTGCCAGCAGCGAAGCATGTTTTTCGGCCAGGCGTCTGTTGAGTTCGCGATTCATCACCACAGGCTCTCCACTGTCCGTGACTGCCAGCAGAATCCCTGCTTCTTCAAAAAGCTCCCGAATGGCGGCAATCCAAAGGCCCAACGCTTCTTGCGGATTGAAATGAGAGCCAACGACCTTGCGAGCTTCGGCAGGGGAGAGCCCGTGACACCGGTGCAGTGTCGCTGCTGCGCGATCTTCCTTTCGTACGGTGCCGCCGGGAAAGCAGTACATACCGCCAAGAAACGCCATTTGCTCAGGGCGACGCGTGAGAAAAACCTCGATACCCCGAGATTGGGCGGATCGCAGTAAAATCACCGTGGACGCTTGTTTTGGTTTTTCGGTTTCACTCATCGAAGGTCGAGGCTGGGATATTCGATGAACGGATTCCGGCAAGGAGCACCATCGCAATAATAACTCTGGAACTGTTGTGCCGTATCCGAATAAAAGATAACGCTGGATGACACGGTTCCAGAAATCTCGCCGTGAACACAGATCGCGTCCCTGGGATCGTTTGAATCTTGGCCGAGTGAGTGATCTCCAAGCACTCTGGCGATTTCGCCGACGTAATCCGAGACGCTTAGTCGCTCATCGGCAGTCTGCGAAAGTTTTAAAAATTGTTCGTAAACGCGACTGACCTTTTCAGATTGCGCGTTGAATGCGGCGCTATTGCTGAAAACATGAAGTCCCTCCTGAAGTTTTACCATTTCAATCTTTTCATCGATATTGCAGGCGACGCAAACATTGCTGCTATCCGCGCCAACGATTGTAAACGGCTGGTACGCCGTCGCCGACAAGGTATGGAATATTCGCTCCACGTCGGTCACATCTTTTAACCGCAAAAGCTCCAGGCACAACAAACCCCGCGAGCGGTATTCATCGCCCGTCGGCAGGCTGATGGGCGCCCGCCGGTTAAGAATGCCCACCAGCAGTCCATACTCATTGACTCCCAACCACGTCCCTCCGGCGCGCAGGTCTTTGCCGGCGAGAATCGCTGGAAGTGTGCCGATAACCGAGGGCGGGGCCGATGGGCGGTCATAGCTTTCGTCCCGATTAGCCGCGACGACCAAAGGAAATCCCGGAAAAGAATTAAAATAGAGCGCTAAGGTGCACACTATCATCGTTTACAGAAAGCCGAACGATTCTGCAATGAAGCTTAAAATCCTCAGATTTGTTGTCGAGTTGCAATTGTGTTAGCTTCCAACAATTGAGAGGTTATCATGTTTCAATCCGTGGATCAGGTCATCGCTGGTTTCAGCTCCCAAAATTATATTTGCAATAAGAACTTAGCGACCGTCATTTATCTCGGCATTTCCCTGCAAAAACCCGTTCTGGTCGAGGGCCCGGCGGGAGTGGGTAAAACCGAGTTGGGCAAGGTATTGGCCGGGTCTCTTGGCATGGAGCTTATCCGGCTCCAATGTTATGAGGGCCTGGACGAAGCAAAAGCGCTATACGAGTGGGAATATGCCAAACAGTTGCTTTACACCCAGATTCTCAAAGACAAAATCGGCCAGGTCCTGCAGGAGGCACAAACACTGCAGCAAGCGGTCGATCACATTGCCAATCAGGACGGCGTCTTCTTTTCCGACCGTTTTCTCCTTCCACGTCCCCTCTTGCGCGCGATTTTATCCGACAAGCCGACGGTTCTCCTGATAGACGAAGTCGACAAGTCGGATGCGGAGTTTGAAGCCTTTCTGTTGGAAGTCTTAAGCGATTTTCAGATCAGCGTGCCCGAGATCGGCACATTGAAAGCTAAACACATTCCGCTGGTCGTACTCACCAGTAACAGCACCCGCGAGATGTCCGACGCTCTGAAGCGCCGCTGTCTGCATCTTCACATCGACTTTCCCGATGCTCAGCGGGAAACGGAAATCGTGAAAATCAAAGTTCCAGGAATTGATGAAAAGCTGGCGCACGAAGTGATCCAATTTATTCAGCGAATTCGTAAGCTCGATCTTAAGAAGACCCCGAGCATCAGCGAAACTCTCGATTGGGTGAAGGCGTTAACTTTGCTAAACATTAGGCAACTAGATGAGCAGTTGGTCAATGAAACCTTATCGACTCTCATGAAGTATGAAGCCGACATCCGGAAAGCCCACCAGGAACTGCAAAGCTACCTGGCCGAACGCCGCGCTTTGCAAGGGGTCACGACCAACGACGATAAGGATCATCTGCATTAAAGCAGAGTGTCTTTAAATGCAGGATCGAATCATCGAATTTGCAAATGTTCTCCGGCGCAATGGCGTCCGGGTGTCTCTGTCTGAGAACGTCGACGCTTTTCGCGCCGTCGATTTGCTCGGCATCGAGAATCCTTCGCTCTTCCGCGCCGCCCTCCGGTCCACCTTGGTAAAACGCACCGTGGACCTGCGCCCGTTCGAAGAATTGTTCGATTTCTTTTTCTTTGGCATGGGTCAGAGTCTGAACCAAGCGGATCAGCAGCTGATGGAACAGCTTGGACTGACACCGCAGGAATTTCAAAAGCTACTGGAGCAAGTCGAAACATTTCTCAAGCAAATGGAAGGCGAGCTGTCAGACCTGACGCGGGCTCTGCTTCGCGGCGATAAAGGAGAATTAGAAAGATTGCTGCGACAAGCAGCCGCCGTTGAGGCGCAAGAAGGAACAGCGGAAAGTTTTCGTTTCACCCCGTTTACCAGAATGGCGTCGCGGCTCGAGCTCGACAAGCTTCAGGACGAAATCGAACGGCTTAAGGGACGGCTTCAGATGTTGGCCGAAAGCGGCGAAAACCTTGAATCGGTCGTTCGCTATCTCGATCAGCGTCTCAAGGATCTCTACCGCATGCTCCGCGAGCTCATTCAGCAGGAACAGCGTAAGCGAGGGATGGATCCTTCGGATCGGAACCGATTGGTGTCACTGGCGGAGAAGAGTTTTAGTTTTTATAGCGAAGAAGACATCCAACGCATGAACGAGGCTGTCGTCCGACTCGCGCAACGTTTCAAGAACAGACTTTCGGTCAGGCGCAAGAATGCTGCCAGAGGACGTTTCGACGTCAAGAAGACGCTGCGCAAGAATCTGCAGTTCGGCGGCGTACCGTTCAACATCCAACTCAATCGAAGAAAGAAAACCAAACCCGAAGTGGTCATCCTGTGCGACATCTCCGATTCTGTATTGAACGCCTCCCGCTTTATGCTGCAGTTTGTTTATTCGGTTCAGGATCTTTACACAAAGGTGCGAAGCTTCGTGTTTGTCAGCGACATCGGCGAGGTAACCGAGCTCTTCGAAGAACATGACATTCACAAAGCCATCGAAATGGCTCTCACCGGTAGTGTCATTGACGTTTACTCCCATTCTAATTTCGGCCGCGCCTTTGAGCTTTTCTACAAAGAATATTTCTCCGTCATCACCACCAAAACCACTGTTTTGGTCATCGGCGACGGCCGTAATAATTATAATCGTCCCAATGAATGGGTTCTGCGAGAGATTCAGCAGAAAGCGAAGCAGCTGATCTGGCTGAACCCTGAAAACAGAATGACTTGGGGAGTAGGGGACAGCGAAATGCCGCGGTATACGCCCTATTGCGACGTTGCGGAAGAGTGCCGCAATATCGGCCAGCTTTACAACCTCATCGAAACCATCGTGCCATGAAGAAACTGTACATACAGACCTATGGGTGCCAGATGAATCAATACGACTCGGAACGGATCGCGCAAGTGATGGGCAGGGTGAATTACACGCTGACCGACGAACCCGCCGCCGCGGATCTGATCTTGTTGAATACGTGCAGCGTACGCGACAAGGCCGAGCACAAGGTGTACAGCGCTCTCGGAAGTTGGCGCGAGATCAAGGCACAGAAATCGACAGTCATCATAGGAGTGGGGGGCTGTGTCGCTCAACAGGAAGGGGACAAGCTGCTCAAACGCGTCCCCTATCTCGATCTCGTCTTCGGCACGCATAATATCAACAAACTTCCGGAAATGGTCGAGCAGGTGCAGGCGGCGCATGCTCGTCCGGTCGAAACGGCTTTCTACCGCGATCCATCGTATATGGAGGATCCGGACGGCAGAACAAACGTGCAGGGGGTGAAAGCATTCGTCACGATCATGCAGGGTTGCAACAAAGTGTGTAGCTTTTGCATCGTACCTCATGTTCGTGGTCGGGAAGTCAGCCGGCCGAGTGAAAAGATTCTTGGCGAAATTGAATCGCTCGCCCGTCAAGGCGTAAAAGAAATCATGCTTCTTGGACAGAATGTTAATTCTTACGGCAAAACATCCACCGGCGAAATCGGGTTCTCGGAACTTCTGGCTTGTGTCGACGCAATTGAAGGATTATCACGCATCCGCTTTACGACCTCTCATCCGCAAGATTTGTCGCCGGAACTCATCGAAGCTTACGCGACGCTGGCTAAACTTTGCGAGCACCTGCACTTGCCTGTTCAATCCGGTTCCGATAGCGTTCTCTTGAGAATGCGTCGTGGATACACGCGTCGAGAATATCTCGATCGTATCGACGGTTTGAGGCAACGCTGCTCCGAGGTGGCGCTCAGTACCGATATCATCGTCGGATTTCCCGGCGAAACCGACGGCGATTTCGAACGTACCCTGGAATTGCTAGGGGAACTGGAGTATGATGAAATTTATTCATTCATGTACTCGCCCAGAACGCACACGGTATCAGCGAAGCTTTACAACGACGACATTCCGGAAGACGTGAAAAAGGATCGGCTCAAGCGAGTACAGACTTTTCAGCAGGGGATTTCGCTAAAAAAGAATAAACAAAAGATCGGCCGGATCGAAGAAGTCCTGGTCGATGGGCATTCGAAATTGAAAAATGGACAGGTGATGGGCCGCACCAGAACTAATCGCATCGTGAATCTAAGAGGAAGCGAGACGTTGTTGGGTCAGCTGGTGCAGGCACGAATCACCGGAGCAACGGTGACTTCGTTGATCGGGGAAGTCGGCATTCTAGAGACGGGTTCAGAAATACAGCCACAGGGGGAAATGGCATGACGAAACGGGACGATGCAATCCAGATGTCCGTGGGTGGGCTGACGCTCGACCCGGTAACCAAAACTCCCATCGTGATTCTAAAAGACACCGATAATAAACTGAATCTGCCGATCTGGATTGGTTTACTGGAAGCTACGGCCATGGCCACGGAAATAGAAGGAATCAAAATGGCGCGGCCGATGACTCATGATCTGATCAAGAATATTCTGGGCGAAGTCGGATGCGCAGTCGAGTCGGTGGAAATCACCGACCTCAAGGAAAATACCTACTTCGCGTTGGTGTATCTGAACGTTGCGGGTCGTCAAGTTGTCATCGACTCCCGCCCCAGCGATGCCATTGCATTGGCCCTGCGAACAAAGAGCCCTATCTTCGTTGCCAAGGCAGTACTCGAAGCGTCCAGCATTCTTCAACAAAATGAAGAAGGCAAGGAATCTCCGGTTGAAAACGTCTCCAATGTCTCCCAAGAAAAGTGGGCGGAAATCTTAGAGAAGATGACGCCGGACGATTTCAAATATAAGATGTAAGCTGTTCTTAGCCGCCCGGTCAACAACTCGACCTTTCCGTCTTTCAAACCCATGAGCCAACATGGCGACCAGCGCTAAACATTTGTCCCGCAAGGAGCTCCGGCAACCCGATCAATTCATGATCTGGACCCAACGAGCTTTCGATTTTATCAAAGAGAAACGAGTTCTGCTTATTGTAGCCGGCGGGTTTATCATCGCTGTGCTCATGGGCGTCTGGGCCTGGCAAATCTACAAAAATCGTCAAAACGAACACGCTGCCCAATATTTTGACAAAGCAATTACACTCTATCGCTCAAACAATCACAAAGAAGCCATCCCCGAATTCGAAAAGGTTCAGGCGTATCGCTGGTCGCATTACGCGGCTCTTGCGCACCTTTACGAGGCCAATAGCCGCATCGCAACAAACGATTTGGATGAAGCTAAGACGGCGGCGCAGCGATTCATTGCCGCAACCGATCAGAATTCAGTCTATCGGCAGATCGGACTGGTTACGCTCGGGCATGTGGAGGAGTTGAAAACGCAATGCAAAGAAGCCATTCAACACTATACCGAAGCCGAGCGAATCGCTGGAGCTTTAAAGGAAGCCGCGACACTAGGCAAAGCGCGCTGCTTTACGACCATCGGCGATGATAAATCCGCAATCGCCGCATATCAGCAATATGTGAAAGAAAATCCTACCTCGCCGATCAACACGCGTCTCACGCTCCAGATCGCCGCACTGCAGGCTAAAAGCGATCCACAACCAGCGGCCAAATAAACCTCACTCGAACAACGTTCTCGACAAGACGCCGACTTTCTCACTTATCAGGCGCCTACAAGCGCTCCCAGAATAATGTCTGATAACATATATTATGTAAACTTTAGTAGAGAGGGCTTTTTTAATTCTTGAGTTTTAGCACCCTGCTCTCTTCCCCCTTTCGTGACTAGAAAGAGACGGGTCCTCAATCGCTTTTCACGTAAGACATAGCGCCACTCACCCCGATAAAGCTCGAAAAGCTGATAAATTCCTTTCTTGAGGCGGCGGCTGCTCATCTCGCTACATGTTGTCCGTGTCGCGTGCTCAATCCATTGATGATGCAGCGAACAGTTGCCGCGTGTACTATGCCGGGACGCCGGTGGAAGTTTGAAATACAGACAGTCGTGGCAGGTGTTTTCCCGTTGGGATTTTGGTGGTGATGAGCTCATGAACGGGTCTAAAAATAACGCCAGAGCCACCATTTCTCGAATCCCACTTTGGCCCAGTATATCAACCGCGAAGGTCCCCAGGTGCGCGCCTCTGTGGCACCAAACGGCGGGAATCCGGTCGGATAAGTTGTGCGGTTTGCTGCGGCGCGCCCCGCGCCGAATGCCAGTAGTCATATCGTATGAAGCCAGAGGTCCAAGGGCCGGCCTTTTCGGGTAATCTCCACCGTCAGGTTATGGGCTAGAACGTCAGCCTCCTGGTGGGCCACACCGCCGGATTTCGAGGCCGGCATATCCGCGCAGTCCCCGATCGCATAGACATTCTCCCATTTGGTCTTCATCGATTGATAATCGACGCGGATACCATTTTCCGTTTCCGCCAGCCCGCAGTCGAACAAAACTTGCGCCGGGCGGTGCGGCGGAACCATGACCAGCAGATCATAGGAGATGCTGTAATGATAAAGTCCATGGACAATTTTCTTTTCCGGATCGATGGAATTAACGACAAATTCATAGTGCTGCTTGATGTTGCGCCTGCGGCTTTCCGCGTCCATCCAAACAACGGGGTTGCGATGCTCGCCGGCCGGTTCCGGATCGCGCGTGAAATATTCGATCTGGACCCGGTCTCGCATATCCTTGCGTCGAAAATAATCGTCGATCATCCATTGGGCCTCATAGGGCGCCGGCGGGCAGCGATATGGACCCAGGGGAACTCCCACGATGATCCGGCCGCCTCGGAACGCAGCCAATGCATCGCGTAATTTAGCGGCTCCTTCCAACTCCCAGGGGTGAGTCGATGCTTCGGCAAACCCGGCAACCAAATCGGGTCGCGTCTGTAAGCCCAGTGAAACGATCAAGTAATCGTACGCGATTTTTTCGTTTTGCAGTACGACCTCTTGTCGTGTGGAATCGATGCTTAAAATTTCGGATTGTATGAACTTAACGTTACGCTTCGCCAGATGCCCGAGGCTTCGGGTGATATCGCTGGTTTGTCTTTCGCCGACCATAAGAAAAAGAAACGCCGGCATAAATAGGTGGTCGGCGCGTTTATCGATGAGGATGACATCGTGGTCGTGGCCCAGCTTGCGTCCTAAATTGGTTGCGGCGACGACCCCGCCGCTTCCACCCCCCAAAATGACAATTTGCTTTCGCCCGTTGAGTCGTCGCATTTACCGGTAGCCCTAGAGTCAGTGGGATTCTTCCTTGCGGCCGGCGCGTTGCTGAGCCCGGAGGGCAAGCCCCTTTAAGTTTCGCAGGCGCTGCTCGCGCCACATCTCCTGTTCGATGCGTCCTTCACTCGTCAGTTCCTTTTCAAACCCGGAACTTGTCTGTAGGAACCATAGAATAAATCTATCTGAAAGATCCTTAAGCCATTCCATAAAACTATTCGAACAACGTCCGAGCTAGCATAGGTATCACTCGACGGTTAGCAACTCGCTCCCAGATTATCTTAGGAAAGTGTCTTCCTGGCGAAGCTTTTCGCTTGCCTCCGACAAACCCTGTGGTGTTGGCCCCGATTCGCCGATCAGACCGACTTGGCGGAGAAATTGACCGATCTGTTCGTGATCTCGCGGGCTCACCGGGGCGTAGGGTCGTGATGGATTGCCGATGTCCACGCCGAAATGCTTCATCGCCGACTTCATGACCGGCGGTAAACCATAGGCGCCCCATTTGCCCGGGAACAGTGCATAACAACGGGCCCAGAACCTCGCGGTTTCGAGATCGCCGGCGCGAAATGCCTTGACGATTTGCGCGCCGATTCTGGTACCCGGCGGAGGCATGGTGGCCCCGGAGCCGCCGAGCATCAACGTAACGAGTAACGGCTGCATCGTGGTGAAGTAATGGCCGCGCCCGGCAAGTTCGATTTGTTCAATTAGTCTGGATATCTTAGTAATATCCCGAGAGCTTTCCTTGAAATAACGGATATTATCGATTTCACTGATCTTGACGAAGGCGTCCTGCGGCGGATCGGCCCCCGGACCGGGGTTATGGTAGCAGGTCACGGGTAAAGGGCTCGCTGATGCCACTTGAGTATAAAACTCCATGAGTTCGGCGATGGTCGGTTGACCGCCCCACGGTCGCAGCGGCATGAGCACCTGGACGAAATCGCCGCCGACCTTTGCCGAGTACTCTGCTAAGTCGATGACTTCGCGCGGCGCGGGGCTGGAGCATCCAAGAATCACCGGCACGCGTTTCGCGACCATCTCGGTGGCGATGCGCAACAGTTCTTTGCGTTCGTCGCGCGACATCATCGTATACTCAGCGGCCTCGACCGCCGCGATCGTGATAGCATCGCAGTCGGCTATCAAGAACTCGATTTCCTTTTCGAGCGCTTGGTAATTGATGCGATCGTCATCGTCGAACGGCGTCAAGCAAGCCCCGATGATCCCCTTGATCGGTTTTTTGATTTCCATAATGCTAGTTCAGAATTTCTGCGACGATTCTGGCGTGTCCGGCATCGCTGCCCTTTACGCGCAACGGTAGCGCCATAATCCGAGTTCTTTTGCCGACGACGCTGCCCAGATTAGTCACGTTCTCGGCGATCAATACGTCGTTGCCGAGCAGCGTTTTGTGAACCGGGAAGTCAAAACCCTTGGGTCTCAAAGGCGTCGGCAAATCGACGGTGATGCAATCGATGCCGAACATTTTGATGCCTTTGTTGACCATCCACTCGGCGGCATCCAGCGAAAGATAGGGGTGCAGGTTATAGTCCGGGCTATCGAATTTCGCGTCCCAGCCCGTATAGAGCATCAGGATGTCGCCCCTATTCACCGTCACGCCGGAGTTTTCGAGATCCTTCGCGGTGACCTCTTCTGCGCCCTTTTTATTGACGCTGATAATCGCTCCGGGACCGACGAACGCATCGAGCGGCAGTTCTTCTATGGACTTGCCGTTGGGCATAATGTGGATGGGCGCGTCGACGTGGGTACCGGCATGGCACGGCATCGAAATCTCCGTCACGTTCAACGGATGGCCCTTCTCAAGACTTAAGAATTTCTGCACATGAACATCCGGCAAGACTGGAATCTTTGGCATACCATCGTAAATGATTCGTGAAAGATCAACCATCTCCATGCGTATTCTCCTGTTAAGATCTAGCTGGCGTTTCTCCAGCGGGCGTAAATTGGGTCCTTATCAACAAACGCTCGCTTGATCCCGTCGAAAGCAAGCCAGAATTGATCTAAGGTCTTTTGTACAGATCTCCGAACTTCGCTTTGTTGAGGCTCCGTAACCGCATACCTCTCGACGGCCAATGGCCCCACCTTCATGTGTTCTTCGTCGACACCCATATGGAGAGTCCAATAGCGAATGTCTTCAGAGTCACGACCAAATCCGTAATGTTTTGTCAGCCCATTAACGATCTTTGTCATCCGTTCGTTGGCAGTTCCTTCCAGGCAAAACCCTTGGCAAGCGTAAAGCTCGAGCCAAGTTCGCTGATACATAAGGAGCTCGCGCCAATCTAGAAACGCCTGGGTCTCGGGCAGCGGCTGCACTTGGTCTAGTTCTTCCTTACTGTAGCCACATGCTTTAGCAAAATGGATAAACAGCCCTTTATGGCTGTCGGTGCCTGTGATCTCCCCTGTCCCCTCTTCGACGACGTTTTCGATCCACATTTTTTCGAGTTCCGGGTCATCCGGACAGCGGCTGAGCATTGCGGCGATCGGCTTGGGAAAAGGCTTGGGAAAGAATAAATAGAACTGCCCAACAAATCCTTTGAGTTCCTCACGATCCAGTTTACCCTCTTCGATCAAGCCGATTAATGCGTGATCCTTTGAGTGCTTTTTGCGCACCATTTGCTGGATTTCCTGCACAAATGCGGCGCTAGAAGTTGTCATGATCTATTCTCTCCATTGCTTCTTTCTGAAAAGTGCCCCCGGCGAGATTCGAACTCACGGCCCCAGGATTAGGAATCCTGTGCTCTATCCTACTGAGCTACGGGGGCGTATTGAGCTGATAATTTGTCCCTTTTCCCTCTATATTCTGTTATCATCTTTCGCAAACCAGGGTCAACTCAGCTGAGAAAAGAATTCGACGGAGATCGGCGAAATTATGCGAAAAATCTCAATCGTATCGGTTTTGATGGGAATTGGATTGCTTCCGACCGCCTGTGGAACAACAAATGATTTGTCGATCAGTCTTTATCATTCGAAGACAAACACTCTGCGTAAATGCGTGGCTCGCGAATCCACTCCACAGCAAATTCAAATGCTCGCCGAAGTCGTGGAAATATGCGCGAAAAAACTCGAGGCTCATGGATTTGTCAGAGTGAATGACTCGTTTGTTCCCGCGTTGACCCCTGCTAAAAACGATACTTCCACACCCACCCCAGACCTACCACGCCAGTAAGGCGATTTAGCTTTAACTCTTGCATAACTTCCCAATCTCAAGACCAACGTTTTTCTCACTGCTTGAGGTCAGAATCGATGAGTAGGCACAAAACCCGGCTTCTCCTTTAGAGACTCTCGGTTTCGGCGATTTTCTTCACGGAAAATACGGAACGCTTGGTAATGGCGTCCCCGACGGGATTTGAACCCGTGTCGCCGGCGTGAAAGGCCGGTGTCCTGGGCCAGGCTAGACGACGGGGACGTACTGGTGAGCCGTGCTGGATTCGAACCAGCGACCCTCTGCTTAAAAGGCAGATGCTCTACCGCCTGAGCTAACGGCTCGCTGGCGGATAAACTGTTACTTGATAACGGGAATACAGGACTAAGTCAAACAAGTGAAGCGAAAGCAGGTCATCATGACGGAACGAAGAATTATATTTGATCCAGTAAAAGAATCACGCCGGGAAAAGACTTGACAGGTCGCTCAACGCTGTCGGTTCTACGTTTTGCGGCGACACACGGAAAAAAGGTAACGGGAAGAGTTGAAGCAGTCTGAACCAGATCACTTAGCTTCATATCGATGAGCGATAAACCTTTGGTACTGGGCCTTAAAACTCATTGTATCATTCACTCAGTGTGATAATCCACTGTCGAGAGGACGGCAAATGCCCGTGGATAAACGCCCGAATTTTCTTTTGATCGTAACTGACCAGCACCGAGCCGATCATCTGGGGTGTTACGGCAACGCCGTCGTGCAGACACCCAACATCGATCGACTAGCGTCTACAGGCACCCGCTTTGACCGTTTCTACGTTGCGACACCGATCTGTATGCCGAACCGAGCCACCCTGATGACCGGACGCATGCCTTCGCTCCATGGCGCGCGGCAAAATGGCATCCCGCTCTCCCTGTCGGCCACTACTTTCGTCGACATTATGCGTGCTGCCGGCTACGACACCGCGCTTATCGGCAAATGTCATTTGCAGAGCATAAACGGCAACCGTCCTGTTGTAGGCATGCCCGATCCAAATCCCAAGCACATCCCGCCATCGGAACATTTGCTTGAAGCCGGTAAGACCCTGATGCACCACGGCCGGTACGATCAGGAACTCCCATCGACTTGGGAGCGAGAGCCGGAATTCGAACCGACTCTTCCCTACTACGGCTTCAATCGTGTAGAGCTCGCCATAGGGCACGGAGATAAAGCTGTCGGCCACTACGGACGATGGCTCGAGGCACGTCATCCGGATTCCGATTCCTTGCGCGGAGCCAAGAATCAGCTTCCCGGAAACGATTACGTCGCTCCTCAGGCATGGCGCACGAGAATACCGGAAGAGCTCTACCCCACCACCTTTGTCGCTGAAAGGACGATGGATTATCTGGAAAGGCATTCGCGATCAGACCGAACCCAACCCTTTTTCCTTCAATGCTCGTTTCCTGATCCGCATCATCCATTTACGCCGCCCGGCAAATATTGGAATATGTACGACCCGCGGACGATATCCTTACCCTCATCCTTCAGTGTCGGAGAACGTTCGATTCCGCCACACCTACAAAAACTTTATGAAGAACGAAACTTAAATAAAAGCAACCGAGACGGACAACGAACTTTCGCGGTCACGGAGCGCGAAACACGCGAGGCCATCGCCCTGACGTACGGCATGATCACAATGATCGATGACGCCATTGGTGCGATTCTCGCCCGGATAGAAATGCTCGGCCTGGCGTCAGAGACAGTGGTCGTCTTTACCAGCGATCATGGAGACTTCATGGGCGATCACCAGTTGCTGTTGAAAGGCGCCCTGCACTACCGCGGACTCGTCCGGGTGCCGTTTATTTGGAGCGATCCATCTGCAGCGATCAAGGGAATCGTAAGCTCAGGCCTCGGCGGCACACTCGACATCGCCAGTAGCATTCTCGACCGAGCGAGTCTGGCGGGTTATAACGGAATGCAAGGGACCTCTTTGCTTCCGGCAATCGAAGGTAATGCCGCTGGCTGCGATTCGCTGCTGATCGAAGAACATCAACGGCGCGGCTATATGGGTTTTGCAAACAATTTTCGGGCACGAAGCCTGATCACGCAGGACTATCGACTCACGCTGTACGAAGGTGTCGAATGGGGCGAACTCTATAATTTTACAAACGATCCGGACGAATTGATTAATTTGTGGGAGGCTAGGGATTCTCAAACAATTCGTCGTAATCTTACCGAGAGACTCGCACGTAAGATGATGAATCTGGCAGAGACCAGCCCGCTGGCGACGCATCACGGTCCATAAAGAAGTAGTCGTCCGTGCGCATAAGCCCCAGATTCGTTTTCGGTTTTCAGCGAATGCATTTGTGGCGTGGTTGGGACAGCGGTCAGAAGATGACACAAAAGCTCCGGAGTTTAGGGTGTTTTTTTAAACGGGCACTTTTATTGCGTACTAGGAATGACAGACATAACGACTATCGCGAGGTGCAATGATGAACGATCACATCTACAAGCAAGTTGAACTGACGGGCAGTTCTAAAACCAGTGTCGAAGACGCCGTGCAGAACGCGATCACAAAAGCGGGCGAGACGGTGCGTAATATACACTGGTTTCAGGTCGTCGAAACCAGAGGTTATATCGAGAACAACAAAATCGACTACTGGCAAGTAACCATTAAACTCGGCTTTAGACTCGAAGACTAAGCGATTGGGTGAGATAACCGGATTACAGACAGCGGCCTACGGTTCTAGGGCATCTGTTCGAGCAGTTTTCCGAAGCCCTTTACGCGCTGTCTCACATGCAAGCGTTTTTGCACCGCCCACACTCGCGCCGGTACGGGATGGATCACCGGAACCTGTAAATCTTCCTCTAACATACGAATGATATCTAGACAGCGCCAGCCGGTGCCGAGCATATAGATCGCGTCCGCGCTTCGGTTCTTCAGAAAGGCCCGGCGCGTATGCGCATAGATTTCCTGCGCCGCGAGCCGCCCGACATCTTCGAAGGCCACCGGGATCCCTTCCATGGCCAGCACCTCGAAACCCGCGCCCTGAAAATAACCCGTTGTGATGTCGTTGACGCTGCCGATAAAATAGGTCACGCCGAGAATTTTTTTGACGTTCAAGGCGCGTAACGCTTCGACTTGGGTTTGGGCCGCAGTGACCATGGGAGTTTTATATTTGGTCTCCCACTCTTTAATAATCTTCTCTTCACCTTTGTATCCATGCACCATAAAAGGCGGCGCGCCTTCGGGATGAATCAGATCGACCCCTTCTTTGGCCAGCTCAGCGACTTTCTCTTCGACAGCGTTAAGGGCGCCGCGGAACTCATCTTCCGTACCGCGCTTGAAATTCAAGTAAACCGGCACGACGCCGATTCCTTCGGGCAGCAATCGAATGAACTCTTCGAGAGACCCTGGTCGATGAGTGGGTTTCACTACACCGACAACGCCGCGCCAACTGGTAAAGACCACTACAAACTCCTTGAACCTACGATCGTGACTTGAAAACCTGCGGGAACTTCACTTTTAACTGCGCCCGCACATCTTCTGGAACCTCGACGACTTTGGGAAACTCCCCCTTCAGCTTGCGATTGTACGGCATACAAGCGTCGATCAAAATTCGATTGTTAAAATTGCCGGGCAGAAACATCGGGTCGCGTCCCGATGACCAGGCTTTTTGAACAATGTCAATGTCGGTTACCGGATCAAATCGCGTGCCCATCGCCCAGAGGACGTGGTCTATGTCGGAGCAATCGACGTCATCGTCTACGACGACCGTCCACTTACCATTGTACGCGCCCGCCATACAATTGGCAGCGACATGCAGGACATTGCGCGCATGACCCGGATAACGCTGGCGGATCTGAATCGCCGTGAAGCGGGTCGCCGGAGCACCCTCATGATTCCAGACGCCAAGAATATCGGGCAAACCACACGCTTCGAGCGCCTTCCAGATCTCCGCTGCGCCGGCAATGCCTTTGAGCAAACCGGTTTCGTCAACCGGCTTATGCTGGGGTGCACAAGTAAGAATCGGATTATTCCGATACATAAGAGTCTTTACATTCAGATAGGGACGCGGCACGACGTCATCGGAGTAATAGCCCATCCATTCGCCGAAAGGCCCTTCGGGTTTTACCTGCCCCGGCATTGCCTCGCCTTCTATCACGATTTCCGCGTCGGCTGGAATCGGAAATCCGGTAAACGGCCCTTTTACGACTTCGACGGGTTCACCCCGGATGCCTCCGGCAAAATCATATTCGGAAACCCCGCTCGGTAGCGGACTGGCCGAAAGCAAGTAAAGGAGCGGATCCT
The DNA here is from genome assembly GCA_009379725.1 of Deltaproteobacteria bacterium. Lineage (GTDB taxonomy): Bacteria > Desulfobacterota > Binatia > UBA9968 > UBA9968 > WHTF01. The sequence continues at coordinate 4,068 of WHTF01000050.1, read as the reverse complement.
GACCGCAAACGATGACAAACTTTGCGCTCTGGCCACGTTCGAAATATTTATCGCGGTGGATGCGGCCGTGTTTTCCTTCAGTGATTTGGCAGCCAATGGTTTTCTCATCGTAGACTTGGCAGCGATAGGCGCCGAAGTTGTACCATTCGGCGTCGGGATCTTTTGTGATGCACATATCGGCAGTGCCGATGTAACGATGAGTATCTTGCTGATGATGAACCGGCACCGGCAATTTGAGCACGTCGACCTGGTCGCCTTCCAGGACGTTTTCAAAGATCGGTCCCGTTTTGACGAACTTTGGCTTGATCAGCTTCATGTCCTCCATGCGGTGATGGTAGGCTTTGACAATGTCGGCCTTGTGCTCATATTCGAGCGGGAGGCCCAGAGTTAAAGCGACCCGCTTGATTGTGGAGAACTGTCCGTAAAGCGTGCGATATCCCTCTGGGTAACCCGGAACTTGATCGAAAACGATCGCTGGTGCTTTGCCCTTCCCTGTCTCGGTCAGCATCTGCGTGATCGCGCCCATCTCTCGGTCCCAATGGGCGCCGTTGACTTTCAACAGTTCGCCCATTTTTTCTACCTGGTCCAACCAATCACGCAAACCACGATAGGAAACGGTGCTTGGGGCCGTTCCAACTCTTTCCGGACGTGCCATTCAGTCCTCCTTATTGAAGCAATATCGATGTAATTTGGAGAGTATAACAACCATACGTTTGGCTCTATTTCTTGTCAAGGAAGTGAGCCTCCTAGCTCTTGTGTCCAGAGTGAGCCGGTGATATTAACCCAGACGTCTTTTTCCTTAGTGCCGTCTGAGCGGTCATTTGCGTCCTTGGAAGTGAGGGCTCTATGCAATCTGGAATTTCCTACGATCAACATCTTCGGGTGATCGGACAGTCACTCGAGGCAAAACGTATAAATCTGTTCGAACTCAAGAGCGACGGCCGGCAATACCTCGTCCGCGGAGCTCCGGAGAAGGACGCAAATCTGCTCGGTAGGTGGCGCGACTGGCGGGAACGCCTCAAAGGAGAGCCGCTCGGATCGGTTAGTTATGGAATGGCTGAGATCGAACGCCTCGACATGGAAGGCCGCTCAAAGCGATCAAAATCCGACCGTCTTCCGGACTTCTACAGCTTACCCAATAGTTTGAGGACAGTCGGATGCTATCTGGATTCGAAGGACGCCGAGCTGCTGGAACTGCACAAGAGTCCCCTCAGCGTAACCCTCCTCTACCAGAATAAAGACGGGCACCCGAATATGGAAGAACGGTCGGTCGCGTCGTTTTACAATTTGTTTGTCACGCTACATGGCAAACGCAACAAAGAATGAATCGCACCCGGTTAATAGAGCTTGCTACCGCGCTCCATTTCCGATAGCAAGCCAGCGCGCGCAACCGCGCCCAAGCTCTTTTTCCGCCCGAGCTTCGTACTCCCGAACCTCCTCAGCAGTAAGGGTATCGACCCAGCGGCCGTTTATCCCTTTGTTGATAAATACTTCGGCGCCGGCATCCCAAAACGCGCCGCCTAGAGGAACGCTCTTGGTCGCGTTCTTTTTCATCCAATTGAAAGAACAATACTCGACGATTTCAGGCCAGCGGGGTTCGTTAATCGGGATATTCAAGAATGCGGCGATCGCGCGCATCTGCCCTGGCAGATCGCGCTTCAGGTCGGCGAAATGTACAAGCTTTACGTTGGCGAGATTGCGGCTCGCCCACCAACTACGGATATTCTCCCAGAACGGCCAAAAAGGATGACCATCCCGATCCATCCAATCGCGCCAGTACTGCCGGATATCGTTCGGCGGCGGCTCGATGGCTGGACCGACCCGGCCCGGCGTATCGTTAAGAGCCTCGTACCATACGTGGTTCGCGTTGACATGATGGTTGTACATGCTCCAGACAACGTCGCGGCCATCGCGTCCGATGTACAGATACTTCGCCTTTGGCGAGAAGACGAGCGCTTCTACCGGAAGGTGAGTTTTGATAAAGCGCCTGTGGGTCTGCGCCTCTACAAGGGGCAGCTTGATCTTTTTTGGCGGAACGCGCAGATCGAGCCACGGCGACATTTCCGCTACCGCGAGTTCCGGGTCGCCGCCGAAAATCAACTGCGCCACGATCTGCTGCACCCAGGTCGTTCCGGACTTTGCGTATGTGGCAATGACAATATCGTCGTCGCGGAAATGAAAATCGTTCCAGATCGTCGAATCGAAGTGATGGTTGTGAAGCTCCCGCTTTTTACTGGGCTACGTAATCTCGTTGCTCATGTCCTCTCCATATTTACGCAGTCCTATCTGAGAGGTCATGAGAGTCTCCCAAGTAACTCCGCCCAATCGACGTAACCGACTTAAGTAAGTGCCGCTTGGCCAGAGTTTAATTCAATTGCAGTAAGTTGGAAGCCGAGTTCGGCCGCACGCCGCTTGAGGTTTCGCAAGAGCCGGTCACGGTAACGTTCTTCATAGGCGGCTTCTCCTTGATCAACGTAGCCAGCACCGTACTTGAGCATCCGATAGACTATCCGCGCCAATTTGTACGCAGCCGCCGTGAGGGCCTTGGGGGCACCGAGACGAGCTTTGAGGCGACGGAAGTATGCACCGAGGGCAGACTGACTTTGGTTGAGCGACTGTGCTGCCAGGCGGAGGGCAGCCGCGGCTCGGTTGGCCGAGGGCTTGGTGCGACCGCTGAGGCGTTTACCACCAGAGACCTTGCTGCCTGGAGCCAAGCCGAGCCAGGAGCCAAAGTGTTTTTCTGTCGGCCAGCGACTCATGTCCAGTCCAATCTCACTGATAACTGTCAGAGCGGTGTTCGCTTCGATGCTATCGATCTGCGTGAGATCAATGCCCGTCATTCGATAAAGATAGCTGCGGGCATCAAAAGCAATCCCGCGGCGGCGCTTGTGGCGACGGGTAGTCACGGGAGTCTCGCTGCTCTTTTCCTCAAACTGTTGGAGGCAAGCCTCGATTTGCCGGTCACAGGCGGTCGTTTGCTGCTGGTAGAACTCCACAAGTTCGACGGCCTGCTGAAGTGTAAACAGATGCTCTTCACGGTAGTGCCCTTCGAGGGCACGGGCCACAGTGGCCTCGGAACTCTTGCAGCGGGGGTCGCGAAGTTTGGCCAGTTTGACCGGATCGCGCTCACCGCTAAGAATGGCCTTTATAATCCCCATACCTGTCAGCCCGGTAATATCGCTGACCACATGCGAGAGCTTAAGATTCATCTGCTCCAGTGCCTTTTGCATGTGCTGAATGTGGTGGGAGGCGTAAGACACCAGCATCGATCGTTGGCGCAGATAGCTCCGCAGGATGCAGACTTGATCAACAGGGCGAAACGCACCGCGTAACAATCCATAAGTATGCAGCTCCTGAAGCCACTGGCAGTCGAGCACATCGGTCTTACGGCCGGGGACGTTTTTCGCCTGGCGAGCATCAACAAGTAGCACTTCAAAGCCTCGCTCCACCAACAGCTCGTAAAGCGGAATCCAGTAAACTCCGGTGGATTCCATCGCCACTGTCTGGATCCCACATTGCTTCAGCCAGTCCGCCAGAGCGCACAATTCTCCGGTGAAGGCTCCGAATCGGCGCACATCCTGCCCTTCGGTGTCGCGGCCTGGCGGGACAGCGGCCCAGTGCTCCTCTGCGCCAATGTCGATGCCGGCAGCATCGAGATTAACTCGCTTGAGCTGCGGAGGAAGCGGCACCTTGGTCTTCGACACACTGCGGACGCCACGGCGCTGCTTGCTGGAAGTGGGGGTGGTGTTCACGGGGCTTCTCCTTTGAGAACAAGATTCAGACACCGTGGGCGCGGAGGTGCGCTCGTTGCATTCTCCCAAACGGGATCACGTGGCCGCCACACGTGTCACCACTGATGTTGGCGCATTCCTCCGGAACCATGCTAATGGACGGGCACAAAGCACCAATGACGGCTCGGTCTCCTCGACCCACTGCGTCCAGCCTCTTCTACTCCAAACTGTACGCAGCACCAAGTTACTTCCTGTTGTTCAGCTGCGAAGCGGCGTAATGTTGCTAATGGGTGACCCCTATGTCTATCATCAAGTTACCATCGATCGCTGCTTCGCT
>WHTF01000004.1 GCA_009379725.1 Deltaproteobacteria bacterium | reverse complement strand
CTAGTAAATCGGAATTCTTCCATCCTGGAGCATCGCAATCTTTTTTCTGTCGATGTCCACGCAGATTACGTCGTTGCCGGTCTCGGCAAAACAAGTCCCCGCCACCAACCCGACATATCCCGTACCGACAACCGTTAGCTTCATGCGCAATTCCTCTCGCCCAAAATTTCACCGATAACGAATATAGCCTTATCCTGAGACTCGTGATAGGTACGCGACAACATCTCCCCCAAAAGTCCCATCGTCACGAATTGGCAACCGATGAAAATCAACAACACCACTAACAACAGCAGCGGTCTCCCACCGATCTCCATATTGTACAAAAACTTCTGCACGGTCAGATAAATGCCCAGAAGCAAACCCAAACCGGCACTGCCGATGCCGACGATCCCAAAGATATGCGAAGGCCGGGTCGAATAGCTCATAAGAAACTTGACCGTCAGTAGATCTAAAACCACTCGCATGCTCCGGGTTATTCCATACTTCGATTTGCCGCGCATGCGCGGCCGGTGATTCACTTTTAACTCGGCAATGGTGGCGCCTCGCTCATACGCGATGGCCGGTATAAAGCGATGCATTTCACCGTAAAGCTTGAGGTCCTTGGCAATATCTTTGCGCATGGCCTTCAACGTGCAGCCATAATCATGAAGCTTCACTTGAGTGATCGAAGAAATGAACCAATTCGCGATCATCGACGGCAACCGGCGGCTGACAAACGAATCCTGCCGGACATGACGCCAGCCGCAGACCAGGTCATAGCCCTGCTCCAGCTCGGCCAGCAGGGCGGGAATGTCGGCGGGATCGTTTTGGCTATCGCCGTCGATCATCACCACAACCTCTCCCTGGGCGTGCGCCAGACCGGCGGCGAGAGCGGCCGTTTGACCGAAATTTCGTTTGAGCCTGATGACACGGAGATCAGGCTCCGTCCGATACATTTGTGCGAGCACTCGGAATGTATTGTCCCGGCTGCCGTCATCGATGAAAACCATTTCATACCGCCTGCCCAGAGGTTTTACCGCCGCCTTGATTTCTCCGATCAGCGGGGCAACGTTTTCCTCCTCATCAAACACCGGGATAACGATCGATAAATCCATCGGCTCAGGTTTGGAAGTCGGTCAATTGAGCAAAGCTTTTATAGCGCTCTTCAATTTCCGCTAGCGAAACACCGGCTAACCGCTTCACTCCGAAGTCTTCGACGGTAAAAGAGGCGACCACACTACCATAGACGATGGCCCGGCGGATTCCCTGTTGGCTTTGATCACTTGAACGGGCCAACTGACCGAGGAAACCCCCGGCGAAAGAATCGCCCGCGCCGGTCGGGTCGAAGACTTCTTCCAAAGGATAGGCCGGCGTCGCAAAAATGGTCGAGTCGGAGAATTGCAGAACGCCATATTCGCCGCGCTTGACCAGAACCACCTTCGGTCCCATTTTCAATATCGCCCGCGCGGCGCGAACAATGTTGTTATAACCGCTCAACAGTCTTGCTTCAGAGTCGTTGATCACGAGTATTTCGATGCGCTTGAGCACCTTGCGCAAATCCTCCAGGCTTTCGCGTATCCAGTGATCCATGGTGTCGCAGACAACAAGCCGCATGCGGCGAATCTGATTGAGAACTTCCAGCTGCATCAGAGGATCGATATTGCCGAGAAACACGTACTCGGCGTCGCGGTAAAGCTCCGGCAATTGCGGCACGAATCCTGAGAGAACATTCAGATGAAGCTCCAGAGTATCGCGTACGTTGATATCTTCGTGATATTTGCCGCGCCAGTGAAACGTCTCACCAGGCTCCTTTTTGACGCCCTCGAGATCGATCGGCCTTTGGCTAAACAAGTCCAGGTATTCTTGTGGAAAATCCTGGCCAATCACCCCAACGATCCGAACCCTAGTGAAAAAACTTGCAGCCAACGCAAAATAGGACGCCGATCCGCCGAGAATCCGTTCAGCAGAGCCGAAAGGCGTCTCAATCGAATCGAACGCGACGGTGCCAACAACCAAAATACTCATAGGTATTTGCCAATGATCGGGCGCAGATCGCGCCGTACCTTCTGCGGAATTTTTGATTTTTCGGTAATAATCGCGTTGCGCAACGCCGAGCCGCAGCCGCAAGAACGCGGAGGCGCCAAGTTCTTGAGAAATTGCCGAATGGTTTTCTTTGCCAACTCGACATTTTGTTGCAAAACCGCCAGCACGTGTTCGATCTCCACGTCTCCAGCCGATTCATTCCAGCAGTCGTAATCAGTCGCCAACGCCAGCGTGGCGAAACAGATTTCCGCCTCTCGCGCCAGTTTCGCCTCCTGCAGATTGGTCATGCCGATAATATCGGCGCCCCAATCCCGGTATAAGCGCGACTCGGCGCGGGTCGAGAACTGCGGCCCCTCCATGCACAAATACGTTCCTTTACGGTGCACCTTGGCCCCGGTTGACGAGGCTGCTTCGGCCAGTGCCGACGAAGTCTCCTTGCAGAAGGGATCGGCAAGGCTCACATGTGCGACAATACCCTTGCCGAAGAAGCTGCTTGGCCGCTGGGTCGTGCGATCGATGCTTTGATCGGGCACCACCAGATGACCGGGCGCGATCTTTTCACGCAAGCTACCGACCGCACTGACCGAAATAATGCGCTCGACACCGAGCTTTTTCATGGCGAAGATGTTGGCGCGAAAATTAATCTCGGTAGGCAACCAGCGATGGCCCTTGCCATGACGCGGAAGAAATACCAGTTCGCTGTCATCTAGAGATCCCTTGACAAACGGGTCCGAAGGTTTCCCGTACGGAGTCGTGATCCGTTTTTGCCGGATTTGCTGCAAACCTTCTATTTGATAAAGACCGCTTCCGCCGATCACACCGATGATCTGTTTGCTCATGTTGTTTCTTGCAGGATCAGCAACGACCGGCTGCGCCCTCTCTTTCCGCTATGGTTTCGCCTTGCAACTGGCCGCAAGCGGCTTGAATATCATCGCCTCTCGGCCGGCGCACGTTGACCTGCAGGCCGTGGAAGTAAAGTATCTGTTGAAATTGCTCGACATCCCGACTTTCGGGCCGCTCAAACTCGCTGCCCGGATGAGGATTGAACGGAATCAGGTTTACTTTGCAGCGAATGCCGAGCAGCAGCTCTGCAAGCTGTTGTGCATCCGCGGCCGAGTCGTTAACACCGCGCAACAGCACATATTCAAAAGTAATACGCTTGCGCCGGGGGATCGGCAGAGCGCGACAGCACTCCATCAGTTGCCGCAGAGAATACTTGCGATTGACCGGCATCAGTTTGCTGCGGATTTCATCGGTAGGGGCATGAAGTGAAATGGCCAGGTTTATATTCGTTTCATCCATGAGCTTCTGGATCTGCGGCACCAAGCCGACGGTTGATAAGGTGATTCGTCTGGGCGAAATACCGATGCCCCAGCTCGTGTCGGTCATCACATCGAGGGCCCTAACGGTTTGCCCGTAGTTTGCCAGCGGCTCTCCCATGCCCATCAACACCACGTGCGTGATGCGCCGGTCGCCGTCGAGGGTCCGATTCGCCTCAAGGATCTGATCGAAAATCTCGCTGGCGCGCAGATTTCTCTTCAACCCCAGGAGTGCGGTGGCGCAAAACGCGCAGCCAAAACCACACCCCGCCTGAGTCGAAATGCAAAGCGTCAACCTCTTCGCTTCCGGAATCAAGACGCTTTCGATACTGCGATCGTCAGCCAGGCGAAACAGAAACTTGACCGTTCCATCGGAGGAGTCAGCCTTGCGCTCGATCGCCAACCGGCTGATAGCAAAATCTTTCGCAATTTGTTCCCGCAACGATACCGACAGGTTGGTCATCTCGGCAAACGAAACGGCGCGCTTTTGGTACAACCACTGCCAAACCTGTCCGGCGCGATAAGCCGGCTGCTTGCGCTCGACCAGGTAGGTTTCAAACTCCGTGAAGCTCAAATCCTTGATATTTGGCTTCATCATCGATACCGCGCTAGCCCGTGGCAAGTTCACTTGGAGGATCGAAAAACCTCTTCCGGCTTGAAGAAAAAGGCGATTTCTGCGGCGGCCGTTTCCGGCCCATCGGATCCGTGCACGGCATTGGCTTCAACATCTTTGCCACAATCCTTGCGAATCGTACCGGGCGCCGCCTTGGCTGGATCGGTAGCGCCCATGATTTCGCGGTTTTTCAAAATGGCCCCTTCTCCCTCTAGAATCGACACAAAGATGGGACCCGACGACATATAGGTACATAAGCCGGCAAAGAATGACCGCTCTTTGTGGACGGCGTAGAATGCCTGCGCGCGCTCGGGGCTGAGCCGGAGTAATTTACCGGCGACAATTTTCAATCCAGCCGACTCGAAGCGCCGGAGGATTTCACCGATGAAATTTCGCTCCACCGCGTCAGGTTTAATAATCGAAAGGGTGACTTCGACACTCATGATTTCGCTAGAGCCTCCTGCATGGTTCGGCCGATGGCTGCCGGCGATGCCGACATTCTGATCCCGGCCCTTTTCAATGCCTCGACTTTTTCATGGGCGGTGCCTTTGCCCCCCGAAATGATGGCCCCGGCGTGCCCCATTCTCTTGCCCGGCGGTGCGGTTTGCCCGGCGATAAATCCGACCACCGGCTTTTTCATGTTCGCCTTGATCCAAGCCGCCGCTTCTTCCTCAGCACTGCCGCCGATCTCGCCGATCATGACGACCGCTTCGGTACTGGGATCGCGATTAAATAGCTCCAACACATCGACGAATTCAAAGCCGTGCACCGGATCTCCGCCAATGCCCACACAGCTCGACTGCCCCAGCCCTAAGCGAGTTAATTGATCCACGGCCTCATAGGTCAAGGTGCCGCTGCGTGAAACGACGCCGATGGTTCCCTGCCGATGGATGTGCCCCGGCATAATGCCGATCTTACATTCGCCGGGAGTGATTATCCCGGGACAATTGGGCCCCAATAGCTGCGAACCTTTCCCATCCAGGTATCGTTTCACTCTCACCATGTCGCGCACGGGTACGCCTTCAGTAATGCAGATAATCAACGGGATGCCGGCATCGGCGGCCTCCATGATCGCATCCGCGGCAAATGGCGGAGGAACGTAAATCACGCTGGCGTTTGCTCCCGTCTCAGTGACGGCGCGAGCGACGGTATCGAAGATCGGGATTTCTTCGTAGCGGTTACCGCCTTTACCGGGAGTGACCCCGGCTACCATCCGGGTGCCATATTCTTTGCACGCTTTGGTATGAAACTGCCCCGTGGCGCCGGTAATCCCTTGGGTCAGAACTCGCGTTTCTTTGTCTACGAGAATAGCCATCTCAGATTTTAACCTTAAGGTTCTACTTATCCTTGACCGCAGCGACAATCTTTTCTGCTGCTTCGGCCATGGTCGCGGCGGGAATAACCGCCAACCCCGAATCGGCAAGAATCTTCTTGCCCTGGTCGACGTTTGTGCCCTCCATACGCACCACCAACGGCACTTGAATACTCAGCTCGCGCGCCGCATCGACAATGCCCTGAGCCAGCACATCACAACGCATGATACCGCCGAAGATGTTGATGAGGACGCCTCGCACTCGAGGGTCGGCGAGCAGGATTCTAAAGGCTTGCGCGACTTTTTCCTTTGAAGCACCGCCGCCCACATCCAAGAAGTTCGCCGGCTCGCCGCCATAGAGCTTGATGATGTCCATCGTTGCCATGGCCAATCCCGCGCCATTGACCATGCAGGCGATATTGCCATCTAAAGATATATAGGAGAGTTCGTATTCGCTCGCTTCGATCTCGCGTGGATCCTCTTCGTTGAGGTCGCGCAGCGCAACGATATCCTTATGTCGAAACAGCGCATTAGTATCGAAGTTCATCTTAGCGTCCAGCGCCATCACCCGACCCTCTTTGGTGATAATGAGCGGATTGATTTCAGCGATGGCACAATCGGATTCGTCGAAGGCTCGGTACAATGCCTGCATCACCCCCGCCATTTTGCCAACGAGTTCGTTAGGAATATCTAGAGCGTAGGCCAGCCGTCGGCACTGGAAGCCAGCCAGTCCAATCACGGGATCGATGGATTCCTTGAGGATTTTCTCAGGATTCTTCTCGGCCACTTCTTCAATTTCAACGCCGCCTTCCGAAGAGCAAATGACGGAAACTCGAGACTGCGCCCGGTCGAGGACCATGGCCAGATAAAGCTCGCGCTCTATGTTCAGTCCTTGCTCGACCAGCACGCGTCTAACTTGGCGACCCTCCGGACCGGTCTGATGGGTCACCAGCTTCTTGCCGATGATCTCACGAGCCTTTTGCTCGGCATCTTCCGGGTTGCGCGCCAGCTTCACGCCTCCCGCTTTGCCGCGGCCACCGGCATGAATCTGAGCTTTGACGACGCAGATGCCGCCGCCGAGTTTAATCGCAGCGGCTTTCGCTTCTTCCGGAGTCGCCGCGACTTGTCCCTGTGGGACCGACACACCGTAACGTTTGAGAATTTCTTTGGCTTGGTACTCGTGGATATTCATTTTTATCGCCACAACAAAGTGAGACCTAAGACTAAACTAGTAGCCTCAGGGTCTCAACATTGTTCACCCAATCGACGATTAAACGCCCAACACACGATCCATGGCTTGAACGATATCTTTGACGTGATTGAGCGATTCATCGAAAGCTTTCTTGTCGGCGGTATTGAGATGGATATCGATAATTTTTTCGACGCCGCCGGCGCCGATCATAACGGGAACGCAGAAATAGTAACCGTCGACGCCATATTCCCCTTCGAGCAACGCCGCGCACGGCAAAATCTCTTTTTTGTCATAGAGATGAGCTTCGGTCATGCGAATGGCGGCCGACGCCGGTGAGAAATAGGCAGAGCCGGTTTTCAACAACGCCACCACCTCACCACCTGCGTTGCGCACGCGGGCTTCGATTTCATCGAGCCGTTTGCTGGGAATCAGCTTTTCCACGGCAACACCGCCAACGATACAGGTGCTGCGCACCGGAACCATGTCATCGCCATGACCTCCTAAAACCATGGCCGCGACGCTGTTCACTGAAACGTTGAGCTCTCTGGCAATAAATGACCGATAACGAGAGGAATCCAAGATACCCGATTGACCGACAACGCGGTTTTTTGGAAAACCCGTCACCCGTTTCATCAACGTCACCATTGCATCCAATGGGTTGGTAACGACGATCACCAGAGAATTCGGAGCATACCTCTTTATCCCTTCACCCACCGAACTCAGTATCTTGGCGTTGGTTCCCAGCAAGTCATCGCGGCTCATGCCCGGCTTTCGTGCAATGCCTGCGGTAACGATACAAACGTCGGCGCCGGCAATGTCTTCGTAGCTGTTGGTGCCGATAACGTCTCCATCGAAGCCTTCCACCGGCCCCGCATGTGACAGATCGAGGGCTTTGCCTTGCGGCAATCCTTCGACCACGTCAAAAAGAACCACATCGCCCAAGCCCTTTAAAAGACAAAGATGGGCCATCGACCCGCCGATGTTACCGGCGCCTATTAGCGCAATCTTCTTACGTGCCACGGTATTTCCCTTTCCGTTACATATTGGCAATGATCGCGTCGCCAAAACCGGAGCAGCTGACCAGCTTTGCACCGGGCATGAGCCGCTCAAAATCGTAAGTCACCGTCTTTGCGTTAACGGCTCCCTCGATGCCTTTAATGATGAGATCCGCCGCTTCGGTCCATCCCATGTAACGCAACATCATTTCACCGGAAAGGACGACCGATCCAGGATTAACCTTATCAAGATCGGCATACTTAGGCGCGGTGCCATGCGTTGCTTCAAATACCGCATGTCCGCTATCGTAGTTGATGTTCGCACCCGGAGCGATCCCAATACCGCCGACCTGCGCAGCCAATGCATCAGAAAGGTAATCGCCGTTCAAGTTCATGGTCGCAATGACGTCATAATCCTTCGGTCGAATAAGCACGAACTGGAGCGTCACGTCGGCGATGGAATCTTTGAGCATCAGTTTCGACTTCCATTTGCCGTCGCCGTGAGTCGGCCATAACTTGAGCGCTTCTTCGACTTCCTTCTTGATGTCGCTCTGCTGGCTCGGCGACATCATGTCGAAACCCGGATCGATCGCTTTGGCATTGTCCTCAACGGTAATCGCCGGCTTGGCTTCTTTGTTGCCCAAGATCCATGATTCACGCTCGGTCACGACGTCATTGCGGAATTCGCGTTTTGCCAGCGCATAGCCCCAATCGGCGAAAGCGCCTTCGGTGTACTTCATGATGTTGCCTTTGTGCACGAAGTTGACATTTTTGCGCTTGTTCAATAATGACCACTTGATCGCAGCGCGTACCAGCCGCTCGGTTCCCTCAACCGAAACCGGCTTAATACCTATTCCGGCGGTGTCGGGAAACCGAATTTTGGCGTACTCTTTAGGAAAAGCTTCTTTGAGCAACGACTTGAACTTTCGGTTCTGATCGGTTCCGTTGGGAAATTCGATGCCGGTGTAAATATCTTCGGTGTTCTCGCGAAACACCACCATGTTCACATGCTCAGGATGCTTGACTGGAGAGGGCACGCCGTTGAAATAACAGACCGGCCGCTGGCAGACATAAAGGTCGAGCAATTTGCGCAGCGCGACGTTCAATGAAGTCATGCCGCCGCCGATCGGCGTGGTGAGCGGGCCCTTGATGCCGACTAAAAATTCCGAGAAGGCGTTGACCGTTTCTTCAGGCAACCAGTTGTTGAACATCTTGAATGACTTCTCACCGGCATACACTTCCATCCAGTGCATCTTACGTTTGCCCTTGTAAGCCTTCTCGACAGCGGAATCGAACACGCGCACGGATGCGCGCCAGATATCGCGGCCGGTGCCGTCGCCTTCGATGAACGGGATAATCGGATTGTCGGGAACCTGCAGTTCCTTGTTTGCCGACATCGTTATCTTTGCCCCACCCTTTGGAACTTTCACATCTTTATATTCTGCCATAGCCTCCTCACCTGTAAAAAAAGCCTAAGGGCATTCAGTATCTTGCCTACCCATTAGGCTAATTCTAGGAAAAGTATTTAAAACGCTTATGAAGCTAACTGAATAGCTAAAGGGAGTCAAGGAATTGGCAGCTCTCTGCGTTTGCCGCACCTTTGCGGACTGGGGAGGGGGCCCCGAATTTACCGGGGCAGGATCGCTTTAGAGGGGTTTGAACGCGATTGAGACATTTCACTTCTTACGAACTTCAGCCTTTTGGCCGATGAGAAGCAATTGAGGATGTCCACGACGTGGTGGCGGAACCGCGACTTCATATCCTTGCCGCCTTAACTTTTGTGCTTTTTCCCACGTGGCCAGCCAATCGCGAATTGATTTGTGTGCCTCTTCGCCAAGATCGCTGGTTAATATTCTGTTTATTCGTTTAATGATGTCTATTTTTTCGTGCCGCTCATCAATCAGGTCTTTGATTCGTTGCTTCAACGATCACCTCGCTTCACAGCCATAACGGGGACACACCCTTAGCGATGGATGCATCGACTAGTTGAGCAACGATCATGCCGTGGAGAACAAAGCTCGAAAAGGTAAAAGTGTGTCAAGTAAACCATCGAAATATTTATGATTATGTTTCGCCCGTCCAAGATTGGCTGGGTAAATACCGCCCGTATTAATAGACAGTAGTGGACAATTTTGTACGGCATTGCAGCATTTTCTACCGCGGATGGGCGGGGTTGGTTGCACCTTGACTCGCCTGGTCCGTTGTGCGGATCATTGGAGAATCAAGAGATCAAAATATCCAATACCGTCTTCTTTAATAATTATTCAAGGAGACACTTGTGCAAATGTTATCGCGGGGAAACTGGTCCGGCACCGTTGGCTTTATCCTGGCATCCATGGGATCCGCGGTCGGCCTTGGCAACGTGTGGCGCTTCCCTTACATCACCGGGCAGTATGGCGGCGCGGCGTTCATTCTTCTTTATATCGGCTGCGTTTTGGCCGTCGGCATTCCGATCATGCTGGCCGAATTCCTTATCGGTAGGAAGACTCAACGAAATCCCGTAGGCGCGTTTAGAACACTCCGGCCCGGATCGCCATGGGTCGTCATCGGTTGGCTGGGCGTCCTCAGCGGTTTCGTGATTCTCTCCTATTACGCCGTCGTGGGCGGTTGGGTTTTGCACTACGTTTACCTCGCACTGACTCATTCCTTTGCCGGCAAATCTCCCGAGCAAATTACCGCTCTTTTCGTCGACATGAATACCCATTCCTGGCTGCAGATTTTCTGGCTTGGGATTTTTATGCTTCTCTCGATCGTCATTGTTTCGAGAGGTGTGGCGAGCGGCATCGAAATCGGTAATAGAATCATGATACCGCTTCTCTTCGTCCTTTTGCTCGGTCTGCTTTTTTATGCGCTGCAAACCGATGGCGCTGCGACGGGACTTGAGTTCTTGCTGCGCCCGCAATGGCATAAATTAGGTCCAATCGCGGTTCTCGAAGCGCTCGGACAGGCGCTTTTTTCTCTGAGCCTGGGAATGGGAACGATGCTGACTTACGGCAGCTATCTTTCGCGGCAGACCAATCTCGTCCGATCCGCGTGTTTTGTCGGTATCGGAGACATCCTCGTGGCGATTCTCGCGGGATTCGTGGTTTTTCCGCTGGTCTTTAACTTCGGTCTTCAGCCATCGACCGGGCCGGGACTGATTTTTCGCACCCTTCCGATCGCCTTTGCCCAATTGCCGGCCGGCTATCCGGTTGCTCTAGCCTTCTTTGTTCTTCTTAGCTTCGCCGCCCTCACGTCAGCGATTTCGCTGCTCGAAGTGGTGTGCGCCTACTTCGTCGACGAGCAAGGTTGGTCGCGCAAGAAAGCAAGCTGGACACTGGGCATCGTCATCTTTGTGTTGGGAATCCCTTCCGCGTTAGGCGAGCAGTTCCTGGATTTCATGGATGGTCTTGCGACAAATTATCTGCTGCCGATAGGAGCTCTGCTGATCGCCGTTTTCACAGGCTGGGTCCTGACGCGCGAGGAGCGAAAAGAAGAATTCGGCGCCGGTGAGATTTCCGCCTTCCGCTTTGTCTGCTGGTCATTTCTGATCCGCTATGTAAGCCCGGTGGCCGTCATCCTGATCTTCCTTCATCAGCTCCAACTGTTCTAGGGCAGAGATTGACGGCGGTGGAGCTGAGACCGAGCCTTTGAGGCGATCATCCACGCTCCAGAACTCTATTTGTCAGCTAAACTTTGCGTTTTGCGGGAAGCTGCTTGAAGTCCGCATGAGAGACGGTCCTACGTTACATCGGATAAACAATCAAGGCTCCATCAACTTGGTTTCGTCCTTCTCCTTCTGTTCCAGCCATTTTTCCAGATAACGACCGGCGACGTCCCTACCGCCCAATCCAAAAGCCAGAGCCAGAGCCAGGCAGACCGCTCCAAACACCAGGATAAAAGCCCAGATGACGATCTCTGAGGCGATATCGAGGATTTCGAAGATTCCCGCTACCACAAAGATAGTCGTAACGATGTAGGCGGCGCGGCCGATCGAGGCCGCTTGCTCCAATCCGGCGTTGGCGCACGAGGTTCGGGTTATCGTTTCCAGAAAGTTGGCGAAATACAGACCGAGAATCAGCATCACAATCGCCGCCGCAATTTTCGGCAGATACAGGTAAATGGTGTTAAGCGTATCGGTCGCGCCACTGAGATTGAGTGTTTCTAAGGTGGCGACGATGACGATTAAGAAGAGAAACCAAAAAATCACCAGCCCAAGAATCTCGGAGGGGGTCTGCTGGATCCCGCCTCGTTCGAGGATCTGCTTGATACCCGCACGCTCGGCGAGCGTGTCAAAGTGGCAGAACCGTAATAGGCGGGTAACAATCCTTTTGACGATATTGCATAGAATCCAACCGAACACGACGATAAAGATGGCGGCGATCAAATCCGGCAGGAACGCTGCGATTTTAGTTGCAAAGACGTTCCAGGCGCCGGTCACGGTAACCACGGGATTCATAGACTCCTCCTCAATCAGAACTTGCCGAGATTTAACACATAGGGGACATATGTCAAAATTGTCAACGAAGTTTTTAGGAGCGGAGAATTTAGAAACGCACTTGAATCCGCGCCTTTCGGCCACTATAGTCGATCAACTCTCTTGAATTTGTGGCATTCTTCGCGGTCTTAGGTATCCCGTTGCACATAACTATTCAGAAGTTGTCCAAGGCTTACGGAGTCTTGTGGGCACTTAGAGACTTGAACCTGGATTTGCCGCAGGGAGAGTTCGTCGCATTGCTGGGACCGAACGGCGCCGGGAAAACCACGTTATTGAAACTGATTGCCGGGCTAATCCCGCCCACGCTTGGAACCGTCGAGCTAAATGGCGTGCCATTTTCCAGCACCCATGCGCCATCGCGGGCGCAGATTGGCCTTCTGACACCGGCCGGCCACCTCTATGAAAACCTTACCTTGCGAGAGAACCTGCAATTTTTCACATCGCTTTATAAGCAGAACCACGACTCCACCGCCATCGACGCAGCGCTTAAAAACGTAGACCTCATCGGCCGCGCCCATGACTACGTATCGACGCTCTCCAGCGGCATGAAATGCCGTCTCTCCATCGCTAAATGGACCCTGCTCCGGCCGGGACTGCTGTTGCTCGATGAGCCTTACGGAGTGCTCGACGGCAGTGGCGTCGATCTGCTCGAAAACTTTCTCCAAGCCCACTGCGGCAAGGGCAACATCGTCATCTTGGCGTCGCACCATGTCGCGCGCGTGCTGAAAATTTGCAACCGAGCGATCATCCTGCACCAGGGCAGATTGACCTTCAACGCGCCGCGCCAACAGCCCTGGCCGGATTTTGACAGAGCCTTCGGCGAGTTTCTGCCGCACGGAGAATTATGCAGCTCTTGAGAGAAGCCTTTCTCCTGCTTCGCAAAGATTTAGTTCTCGAGTTACGCCGGCGCGAGAGTCTGCTGACGATGTTTTTCTTCGGCACGCTGCTGCTGTTCGTGTTTCACTTCTCCTTCGATTTGGCTCCGGAAAGAGTTGCCGAAATGGCCCCCGGTCTACTCTGGCTCGCCTTTCTCTTCACCGGCACGCTGGGACTGGCGCAACTGTTTCAAGCTGAACGGGAAAACCAGTGTCTCGAGGCGTTGCTACTTTCCCCTTTGGACCGCGGCGCGCTCTTTTTCGCCAAGGTCTGTTTCAACTTCATTCTGATGCTGCTGGTCGAGATTGTGGTGATTCCGCTGTTCTGGATTCTGTTCAACCTGCACACGTGGAATTTGCTGCCGCAGATTTTTCTCATTACATTATTGGGAACAGCCGGCTTTTGCGTACTCGGGACCGTGCTGTCCGCGGTGACTTTGCGCGCCCGGGCGCGGGAACTTTTGCTTCCCCTGGTGCTTTTCCCGCTAATGATTCCCGTCATCCTGGCAACGATCCAGTGCCTGGGAGCCGTTCTTCGTACCGGCGAGATCGGTGAGGCGGTCCCGTGGTTGCGTCTTCTACTTGGATTTGATGTGATATTCCTGACCCTTGGAGTTTTAGTATTCGACTGGGTGATCGAAGTTTGATTATGGCCGGCAGCGCTCAACCACAAAAACAAGGCAGGAGCCTTCTCGGTGGCCTCGCGGTTGTCGTCATTGCCGGCGGGCTCTATTGGGGACTGATCCAGGCGCCGCCTGACGCCCTGCAAGGCGACGTACAACGGATCATGTATCTTCATCTCCCCAGCATTCTCACGGCTTATCTCTCTTTCTTCCTGGTCTTTATCGGCAGCTGCCTCTATTTATGGAAACGTGAAAAACGGGATGATAATCTGGCCCATTCAGCCGCTGAGCTTGGCGTTCTTTTCACCGCCTTGACGATCATCGAAGGTTCGATCTGGGGCAAACCGACCTGGGGGGTGTGGTGGACCTGGGATGCGCGGCTGACCTTAACGGCCATCTTGCTCTTGATCTATACCGGATATCTAATGCTCCGATCTTTGATCGAAGAAGAGGATCGCGGCGCGGTTTCAGCCGCCGTATTGGGAATCATCGGCTTCCTCGACATTCCTTTGATCCACATGTCGGTGTACTGGTGGCGCACCCTGCATCAGCCGCCGTCGATCCTGCGGCCCGACAAGCTTCCTTGGGAAAATATTCACCCGGCCATGCTCACCGCCCTGGTGGTCAACTTTGCCGGCTTTCTGCTGCTTTATTTTTATCTTTTGTCACTCCGCCTGCGGCTCGGTGAAATAAGAAACGAGATCAAAGCACGCCGGCTCGCCAGAGGTGTCTACTAATGGGATCGTGGGGTTTTGTCTTTCTGGCTTACGGCATCGTCTGGGGAGCCATTCTGGTTTACCTGTTTTCATTGAAACACAGGTATCGTTGCGCGCAAGACGAGCTAACACAGTTACGTGCCACTGAGGAGTTGTCTGACCATGCAAAGAAATAGACGTTTTCTGATCGGTGGGTTGATCATCCTGGCCGCTCTGTCGTACGTGATCTACGGCGGCATGCAGGAAGCCCTGGTTTATTTCGTCACGCCATCCGAACTCAAGGCCAAGGAGAGATCTTCCGCGGACAAGTTTTTGCGCATGGGTGGCATGGTCGTCAAAGGTTCACTGCAAAAGGACCACAAGAATCTCACCTACCGCTTCGAGCTCACCGACGGGGCGATTTCCTATCCGGTATTTTTTCGCGGCATACCACCGGACCTGTTCAGCGAAGGCACAGGGGCGGTGGTCGAAGGCCGCATCGGCACCGACGGGGTGTTTCAAGCTTCATTGATCATGGCCAAACACGCCGAAGAGTACAGCCCGCACCAGGATAAGGCCCCGCCGACCAGCTTTGTCCCCGCCAAGGAATACACATTGCAGTGACCGCTACCGTCGGCCATACCAGTGTCCTGGTGGCCCTTTTCGCCGCCGCTGTTGGGATTGTCGCGCCGCTCCTTGCCGCACGCTGTGCCCAGCCCCGCTATTCGGCAGCCATCCGCTGGGCGATCTCCGGGCAGTTCATCTTCGTCACGCTGGCGGCGGCGGCGTTGATCTATGGCTTAGTCGCTACCGATTTTTCGATTCGATATGTCGCCTTTAACACGACCCGAGCTACGCCGGTCTACTATCGCATGACCGGTCTATGGGGCGCGCTGGAAGGCTCTCTGCTTCTTTGGGAATGGATCTTGATCATTTTTTCCGGACTCGTTGCCTGGATCTACCGAGATCGCCACAAAGAAACCCTGCCCTGGGTGCTGATGGTCTTTTCGATCGTGTCGTTTTTTTTTCTTGCCGTCATCGCCTTCGTTTCAAATCCGTTTGAAACCGTTTCTCCCATACCTGCCGACGGCAGAGGATTAAATCCTCTGCTGGAGGACGCCAACATGATGACTCACCCGCCGCTGCTCTATACCGGCTTCGTGGGTCTCACGGTGCCCTTTGCCTTTGCCATCGCCGCGCTGATCGTCGGTAAACTGGACGAGGCGTGGATCACCACGACGCGCCGCTGGACCATCATCGCGTGGTTTTTTCTGACCGCCGGCAATCTCGTCGGCGCATGGTGGTCTTACCATGTCCTCGGTTGGGGCGGCTATTGGGCTTGGGATCCGGTCGAGAACGCGGCCTTTATGCCGTGGCTGCCGGCCACGGCGTTCCTGCACTCGGTCCAAGTGCAAGAGCGGCGGCGCATGCTCAAGGTCTGGAACCTTTCTCTCATCATCATCGCCTTCAGCCTGACGATCTTCGGAACATTTCTCACCCGCTCCGGTATTCTTTCGTCGATACACGCGTTTTCATCCGGCCCCGTGGGTATTTTTTTCCTGGGTTTTCTTGCCTTCGTTTTATTGGGCTCTTTCGGATTGCTTGCCTATCGCTCCGACATGCTGAAGGAACAGCCCGAACTTGATTCCATGGTCAGCCGTGAATCGGCATTTCTGCTCAACAACATTGTCCTGGTCTCGGCGCTCTTTACGATTTTTCTCGGAACGATTTTTCCGCTTCTTTCCGAAGCCGTCGCCGGGGTCCAGGTCAGCGTCGGCGCGCCTTACTTCAACTCGGTCACAGTTCCGCTCTTCCTGTTCCTGGTCTTTCTCATGGGCGTCGGTCCGATCATCGCTTGGCGAAGAGCTTCTTGGGACAACCTAAAGCGCAACTTTCTCTGGCCGGCGATCGGCTCGCTTCTATTCGGTCTGGGCTTGTTTATCTGGAAGGTTAAGGATTTTCTTCCGCTTCTCGGTTTTACGCTGCTGGCGTTTGTCGTTATGACTATCGTCTACGATACCGCCCTCGCGCTGCGGGCGCGCCGGCGTATCGCCGGCGAGGGGGTAATCACCGGACTGATTACCCTGACACGGCGCAATCAACGGCGCTACGGCGGCTTAGTCGTGCATCTAGGAATCGTGTTGATCGTCATGGGCATCGCCGGTTCGATGACATACAGCACCGAGCGCGAGGCGACGCTTGGGCTAAATGAAAGTCTTTCCATTGGCAATTACCAGATCCAGTTCGAGGGGTTGCGCGGCTCACAACAGCCGACACACTTCCGTGTCGAAGGCGCGTTTCGGGTGCTCAAGGAAGGCTCTTACATAGGTCTGTTATCGCCCGCGCTCAAATTTTTTCCGAGCCAGGAGTCGCCGATAGGACGCGCCGTGCACCGTAGCAGCGCCAGCGAAGATATTTACCTGATCCTGTCCGGCTTCAGCGATTTGGATAAGAATCAGGCGACGCTAAAAGTGCTGGTAAGGCCTTTGGTTGTCTGGATTTGGATCGGCGGATTTGTCATTGCTCTCGGAACTCTGGTGACGCTCTTGCCCATCTGCAAACCATCACAAATCGAGGCGTAACGAGTGGCTCCTAACAATAAGATCGCGTGCGTCGTTCATGGTCAGTTCACTGCGACGGTATAGTCTTATCGGTTTACCGTGAGTGGGAAGGAAGTCCGAAACCGCGGGCTCGTTTACTGTCACAGTTATACAGTTATATATAGATGAATTGGACAAGATGATTCATTGTAGATTCCGAACGGCTCGTGGGAGATTTGCGACCTGCCCTCCCGAGCATCGCGAGGTCCGATAGCATGCCGTGGCGCCGAGTCGTTATCACCCTACTCATTATCGCGCCGATTCTAGCCTTGCTCGCTTTCGGCTTTACCCGGGATGCCCGCTACATCACATCTCCTTTACTGGCAAAACCCGCGACGCCGTTTACGATCACGCTTTTCGACGGCAGAACGCTGAACCTCGAGGATCTGCGCGGGACGGCGGTGTTCCTTAATTTTTGGGCATCTTGGTGTCCGCCCTGCCGTTCCGAGGCGAGAGACCTGGAAGCCGCTTGGCAAAAAATCAAGGACAAGAACGTAGTTTTTATCGGCGTCGCGCTACAAGACACCGATAAGGCTTCTCTCGAATTTCTTAAGGAGTTTGGCGTCACTTATCCCAACGGACGCGACGAATCCGGCAAGATCGCCATCGATTACGGGGTCTGGGGTATTCCGGAAAGTTTTTTTATCGATCCGCAAGGGCGGATTACCTACAAGCATGTCGGCGGCATTCGCGCCGCCATGGTCACAGAGAAGTTGGGCGAAGCCCTACAGGGGGTCGTCAGCGTTAAAGAAGGAAAAGGGGAATTTCAATCCGTACGTTAGAACCTATGGCTCTGCGCGTTCTTTTCATATTTCTATTTATTTTAAGCGGACGGCTTGAAGCGGCGCCCGCAGCCGATTTGGATGAGCAGACGCGCGCTCTCGCCGCCGAGCTGCGCTGTGTGGTATGCCAAAATCTTTCCGTCGCCGACTCGCCCTCGGAAATGGCGCAGCAGATGCGGGCAAGTGTTCGCGAGCAACTTCAAGCCGGCAAGTCTCCCCAGGAGGTTAAAGATTACTTCGTGTCGAAATATGGTGAATGGGTCCTGCTCGCACCGACGGACGCCGGCTTCAACCGGCTCCTCTGGTGGCTTCCCATCACGGTCCTAATCCTCGGGATCATCACCGCGCTGTGGTTCGTGCACCGCTGGACAGCAAAAAAATCCCAACCGGCAGCGCCGGAAATAGAGCCGGCTGTCGCCGCACAGCTACGCAGCGAAATATACTTGAAAGAACTCGAGGAGCCGGCTCTTGAAGACAGCGGCCCGAGAGCCCAGCTATTACGCGAACGGCTCCGGCTCAAAAATGAGCTTGACGAGCTAGAGTTTGACTTTCAGTCCGGCAAACTTTCCGAGAGCGACCATGGGGACTTGCGAAGGGACGTCGAGGGCAGAGCAGCACTCGTTTTCCAAGAGCTAAATGCGCTGCCGCCGCCGGCCAAGATAAAAGAGCCTGCCCAAGAGCCGCCGGCGCGGGCTGCCAAGAAACCAGTTCCAGAGAACCGCACGCGCTTTCGACGCTGGCAACTGGCCGCGGGTGGAGCTTTCCTGCTGCTCTTTGGTCTCGCTCTCGGCATATTGCTCACCCAATCTTTGCGGCCGCGCACTTCGGAGCAAGACACGCTGACTGGCGATTTTCTCACCGGCACAAGCGCGGCGAAATCCGATATACGTTCTGCATTGGACGAGGGTAAAAGAGCCTTTGCCAATCAGGAATTGCCGAAAGCCATCGATGCCTTCAAGAAAGTCCTGGCCATCGAGCCCAATCAACCAGAAGCACACAGCTATATGGGATTCATTCTGGTTCAGGCCGGCCACGCCGACGGCGCTTTGCTGGCGTTCGACAAGGCGTTGGCTCAAGCGCCGAACTTTCCGATGGCGCTCTGGGGAAAAGCAATGATTTTATACCGCGGCAAAAAAGACTATGCCGGGGCGCGCCCGATACTGGAGAAACTCTTGCAGCTCATACCGCCCGGCGAAGACCGTCAAGAGATCGAAAACATTCTTGCTTCCTTGCCTGGATCAGGATCGTCAGGACAAGGGGCGTCTTCCCCGCGGTCTTCCATCGCAGCGATTTCGGGGCAAAGTATTAGCGGCAAGATCACCCTTGATGCGAAGGTGAAGGGACAGGCAAACACTCAAGCTACCTTATTCATCATTGCCAGACCGGCCGGCGCTGTCGGAGGCCCGCCGCTCGCGGTAAAGAAAATCGATCGTGCGGTATTTCCGCTCTCCTACTCCATCAGTTCAGAAAACGTGATGATGCAAGGAACGCCTTTCACCGGCAAGATCAACTTAACCGTGCGTTTGGACAAAGACGGCAATCCGGCGACCCGTGCGCCCGGAGATTTGGTCGGTGATTATAAGAACAATCCGGTAGACGTCGGCGCCAAAAATATCGACATCGTCATCGATCGGGCGCTTTAGAAAAACGCAGTTCCAACCGTTCAAACGGTTGTTGGAAGTATCATTTCATTCTTCATCTTCAAGGCTGCCCATATTTCTTGTAGATCGCGTCCGTCTTCGCCGCCATGATGAAATCATTCTTATGCAGGTTGCGAATCTTATGCGTCCACCATGTCACTCCAACCTTTCCCCATTCCGTGGTCAGACGCGGGTGGTGGCCCTCTACTTCGGCCGCCGCTCCGACTGCGTCGGTGAACGCTATGGCGTCTTTAAAGTTGTTAAATTTAAACAGCCGATCCAGTTTTGGGATACCGTCTTCGGTGATCATTTGCCATTGGGGCACTTTAGGATGAAACTCTTTGATCTCGTCCGGCGTAACCGGCGGCGCACCGACGCGGCATGCTTGGCATTTTTGCTCTGTCAATTCCTCCATAACCATTCCTCCAAATAGTAATCACATTTAGATTTGCGGCATCACTTCCGCCGCGAACTGCTGCATCGAATCCTGCACTAATGAATGCGGCACACTGCCAATATTAAACCAGGTAAGAAGATGGGTTGCCCCTGTCTTCTCGGTGAGCGCTCTCAGGGCTCGCACGGCCGATTTCGAATCGCCGATCACCGCGTGGCGCGCGCAGATGGTTTCAAAGGTCACCGACGCGCCGGCGGCGGTTCTGAGCCTGACGGGCAATTCGTCGCCCCGCCGGGTCAACCAATCGACATAATCGTTACGCATATCGGCAATGGTTTTGAAGTAACTCATGACGCCGGCCTCGGAACGCGTTTTGGCCTCATGGGTCGTCGCCGCCAGATGCATGGGCACTAACAGACCCAACTCCTTTGACTTTGGATCATGCCCATATTTTTTCAAGCCTGCCCAGTAGGCATCGGCGAACTCCACCACCTGTTCCGGCGTTCGGGTGTGAATCGGCAACAGCAGATGAATACCGAGGCGGGCTCCGACTTCGACTCCGTCCATCGAACTCGTAGCCATATAGAACGGCGGCAGCGGGTTCTGTAACGGTTTGGGATTGACCACCACTTCAGGAATCTGAAAAAACTTACCATTAAATGTCAGTGTTTCCTCCGACCAGGCCTTGCGTATGATTTCCAGCGCCTCCGCCATGACGTCATGAGTGACTTTGTGGTCCGCGCCGAAGCATTCATAGGCGCGGCTGTGTGGATGCCCGCCGCCGGCCGCGAAGTCCATGCGACCGCCGCTCAACAAATCCAGCATCGCGGACTGTTCAGCCAGCTGCACCGGATGGTGAACCGGCAAGGTATTGACCGCGACTCCGAGGCGCAAACGTTGGGTTCTTTGAGCTGCGGCACCCAGCACGATATAGGGCGCTGACAATAACGAGAACTTCGGCTGGCAATGAATTTCCGCGACCCAAAAAGTTGTGAAGCCGAGACGATCCGCTAATTCCGCTTGCTCAAAAAATTCCTTGAGACGCTTTTCGGGAGACGAACCTGCCGGACATTGGATTTCCGTAAAGAGACTGGATTTCACGACTTTGGTTTACCTCCGCTCCACCTTGACATCAACGCGGTGGCGATGCAGTGAGCAATGATACTGAGTTGCCGGCAAATTTTCTGGATGCAACCGAAACTTAGACCTGGATGCGGGATCTACTTTGCGAACTT
This sequence comes from Deltaproteobacteria bacterium, assembly GCA_009379725.1. Taxonomy (GTDB): domain Bacteria; phylum Desulfobacterota; class Binatia; order UBA9968; family UBA9968; genus WHTF01. The sequence goes on along the minus strand of WHTF01000004.1, from coordinate 57,989 downwards.
GGTCTTCGCAAGCGAACGGAATGACTTCGACTTGTGGCGCTACCAGCCCAATGCATAAGCCACTCTACGGGGGTCGGCCCCGCCCATCCAGCACCCGTTCTCCTGATCGCGAACGATGATCTTCGCGCTGCCGAACGACCATCGGTCGACGAGAGACACCTGATGCCCGCGTTTTTGTAAGCTTTCGATTGTTGGTGAATCGAATCCTTCCTCCATCCGTAAAGCTTCGGGAAGCTGGTCCCGAGGCGGCGTGCCCGGTTGGTGACTCCAGCGCGGCGCTTCAACGGCGCTCTGCGGATCCATTTTTAAATCGACGAGATCGTGGATGATTTGAAAATTAGTTTGCGGTTGCTCATCGGCACCCGGACTACCGCCGACGGCGAAGACATCGTTGCCTTTGAACACCATATATGTGTTCAAGGTATGCGCCGGCCTTTTTCCCGGTTTGAGCGAATTTGCCTTATTAGGATCCAGGCCAAAGCTGCACAAGCGGTTATTCATGATCACGCCCGTGTTTCCGCCGATCACGCGCGAGCCGAACGGTGCGAAGACGCTTTGTATGAACGAGACTGCGTTGCCGTCGCGGTCCGTCGCGCACAGGTAAGTCGTGTCGCTACTCTGATTGGCGACTACCCTCTCGGGTCGATTGAGAACATCTTCGACGCGTTCACGCCGCGCGGCGGCGTATTCCTTGGAAATCAACATAGCGATTTTGGGATCGCCGAAGCTCGGGTCTTCGAGATAACGGATACGGTCTTCGAAAGCGAGTTTTTTTGCGGCAACCTGAAAGTGAATTATGTCGGCCCGGCTCATGCTGCCGCTATGAAGCGGCCATGCTTCGGCAATATTGAGCATCTCCAGAACCATAAAACCCTGGGACACCGCCGGCTGCTCGTAAACGATCGTGTCGCGATAAGTGGAGCTAAGAGGCTCCAGCCACTGCGCAACCCTTGCCTGCAAGTCTTCCTCGGCCAGTATCCCGCCTTCGGCTTTAAGGGTGCGGCAGATCTGCTCGGCCACTTCACCGCCATAGAATCCATCACGCCCCTTGAGTGCGATCTTTTCAAAAACATCCCCCAGATTTTTCTGAACCAATAGGTTTCCCGCCTTCGGCATGCCGAGAGGTTTTCGATAACAACGATCCACCCAGGGAAACTCCCCGCTAAACTCCTCGATCGCTTCGGCAAACTCCTGGGCGATGGGAAAGCCCCCACGGGCAATGCGAATCGCATCCGCCATGAGTTGGCCGATATCTTTCGTTCCATACCTCTTATGCAGCTCAAGCCAGCCATCGACGGCTCCAGGCACAGCGATGCTCAGCGGTCCGGAAACGGGTATGCTCTTGAGGCCATGTTCCTGGAAATATTCTATCGTTGCCCCGGCCGGCGCCGGGCCGCTGGCGTTGAGTGCTTCGACTTTTCCGGTTTTCTTCATGTAAACCAATGCAAACAGATCGCCGCCGGGTCCGCTGGCCTCAGGTTTGACAACGGCCATGACGAAACCGGCCGCGAGAGCGGCATCGACGGCGTTGCCTCCCTCCTGAAGAATCTTCACACCCGCGAGCGCGCCGAGATGATGTCCGGCAGAGACCATCCCATTCTGTCCCATAACGACCGGTCTTGCTGCTTTGGTAAAGTTCATGCCGCTTCTACTCCAAGAACCCTGGCGGCCGTGCCTCCAAGAACCTTCTCTTTGTCTTCCCTGCTCAGGTTTAAACCCTCGATGGCCGCCAAACTGTTTTTAATCAACAGGCAGCCCTCTTCAGGACCGTACGGATAATTGGTGCCCAGCACGAGGCGGTCAGGACCAAAAAAATCCAGAACACATTTCAATGTCGAGGCCGGATGATCCGCCGTGTCGACGTAGAATCTGCGAAAAGAATCGAGTGGATTTTCTTTGAGTCCGTATCTTTGCCTGATCTCTTCGGTCCGCCCCGAGTAAATATTCTTGGCTCGCTGCGCGAAAAAAGCCAACACGCCGCCGACATCCGCGACGACGAAATCGATTTCCGGGAATCTCTCGAGCACGCGGCCGTATACCAACCGCGTCATCGCTACCGTGCTGTCGAACGCCCAGCCGAAAATCAAGGTCGGCATAATGTCTATTCCAGTAACCTCAGTGGCCAGCGGCGCGGTGGGGTGGATGTACACCGGCAATTTGTATTGAGCCAGTCGTTCGTAGATCGGCAATAGCTCTTCGCGGTCCAACGCTTGGCCGTTGAGATTGGCGAAACAACCGAAACCCTTGAGTCCCAATTCATTGACCGCCCGGTCCAGTTCATCGAGAGATGCCGCGACCGAACTCGTGGGCAGCGTAAAGAATCCGATGAAACGCTGCGGATGTTCGCGGCATATCGACGCGATGGCATCGTTAGCGACTCGCGCAATAGCGACGGCGTCGTCGCCTTCGAATCGATCCGCCCCGGGGGCCGGAATGGTGAGCACATGAATATCGATTCCGAGCCGGTCCATGTGCTCGATCCTGCGCCCGATGTCCCGGCCCTGAAAGATCGCAGTGTTGATCCGGCATTTCAACTTTTTGTCGTAGAAGTAAGTCATGCCGCTGTGCGGGTCCGGATCTTCGAGAATAACCGCACCGTCGCGCCGCTTGAGCTCGCTAATATACGGTTCGGGGAAAAGATGGGCTTGAAAATCGATTATCATATTAGTTTTGTTGCCTTCAATGTCGTTCTACAGGCCGTACAGCGCCTTCGCGTTGTCGTCGAGGATGCAATTCACCACCTGCTGTGGCACCCCGCCCTCTTCTTTGAGTTTACGCAGCGCGAGGATCTCCGACGAAGTGTCATTGTGGCCGTAATCCGTACCGATCACCAACATGTCGTCGCCGGCATATTGGAGCACGTAAGGGAGATCATCGTCGGTCTGGCACGCGACCCAGATTTTGTTGCGGCGCAACACATCGGACTTGTCGACCTTCACGCCGTTGCGCTCGAAGCGCCGCGCATAGTCATGAATCGCGTAGGGCACCCATTGCGAGCTGACCTCGATGAACGCCCATTTGGTCTCTGGAAATTTTTCCGGAATCCTGTTGAAGATGAGCGAATGAAACGATCCGACGACCGCCAGCTTAAATTTGTTAAAGCCGCACTCGTCGATGAAATAGTCATGTACTGCGAAGCTGCCGGTAGCGGAATGAACGCAGACCGGCAGGTCCAATTTTCCCGCTTCCTCATAGAGAGGGGAAAAATAGGAATCGCTGATGCGCTTATCGCCTTCGAGCCCGCGCATGAAGATGCCGCACGCCCCGTTCTCCTTGGAATAGCGCGCCTCTTCCAGCGCCTTGTCCATCGTGAGCAGCGGCAACACCGCCACCCAACGTAAGCGGTCCGGCGCCGCCTTCCAGATATCGATCAGCCAGCGATTGTAACTTCGCGTCACCGCCAGCTCAACCTCAGGTCGACGGGTAAACGGGCGAAGAAAAATCGTCGGGTAGAGCACCTGAACATCGATATCGAGCTCGTCCATATGCGTAATACGCGCTTCGATGTCCGCCATCTCGCGCGCTGCCTTGGAAGTATCGTGGCCGACGTTGCGCGCCTTGCCGATATAAGTGCCGTCCACCAACCATGACTCGCCGCCCGAAGTCGGATCGTTCGGCGTTGGCACGATGCGCGGTCTCATGGGGCGCTCCGATTCCAACATGTAATCCCAGGTGTGCTCCGTCTCCAGGACGTGCGCATCCGAATCGATGACCGCCATTTCAATCAACCTCCCAATCTGGTTTTTGCTGTCGTTTGTGCGATACCGGCGCGCTCGGTTTTCGATCCTACCGAGCTGTGGCAGGCCTGACATGTGTAATCATAGAGTTCGCCGTCCGGCAAGACCAGCAACAAACGCTGCCTTACCGGCATCGCCCTGCCGCACTTATTGCAATAAAGCAATGCCGCATTAAATTGATCAAAAGATTCGTCCATAACGATACCCTCAAAGACTGGAGTGGTGGATTCATGGCATAATGCATTTGGATTCAATTACTCCTATACACCGTCAAGCCATTTCACTCCCCTATTGCGCCGCATGATGTTCGGTCCCCTGTGTCTTCGCTTGTTTGATGACTTTTTCAGCCAGGTGCGGCGGCAACTCCTCGTAGTGGGAAAATTCCAAATGGAATTCGCCCCGGCCGCTCGTCAGCGACCGCAGATCAGGCGCGTACTTCAAGACCTCGGACATGGGCACCCGGCATTTGATCGCTTGGGTATGCCCTTTGGTTTCCATGCCGAGCACTTTGCCTCTGCGGCTGTTGAGGTCGCCGATGACATCGCCCATGCACTCATCCGGCACCGTCACTTCCATGGTCATGATCGGTTCGAGAATCACCGGCTTGGCTTTTTCGACGGCATTCTTGAAACCCATCGAGCCGGCTATTTTAAACGCCATATCCGACGAGTCGACATCGTGATAGGAACCGTCATAAAGCGTGACCCGGACATCCACCATGGGATAGCCGGCGATTACGCCCCCAGCCATCGCTTCTTTCACGCCTTTTTCCACTGCCGGGATATAATTGCGTGGAATCGCGCCCCCGACGATCTGATCGATAAATTCAAAACCCTTGCCGTGCGGCAGGGGTTCGATCTTGAGCCAGGTGTCGCCGTACTGACCCCGCCCACCGGATTGTTTTTTTAATTTTCCTTGGGCATTGGCGCTACCGCGAATGGTCTCTTTGTAGGGCACTTTCGGCACTTTCAGAACGACTTCCGCGCTATATTTCCGCTTCAGCTTTTCGACAACGATTTCAATATGCTGCTGGCCCATACCGGAAAGGATAAAATCCCGCGTTTCCTCGTCGCGATGAAGTTCGATGGTCGAATCTTCTTCCATCATCCGGTGCAAACCCTGCGGCACTTTCTCTTCATCGGCTTTACTCTTCGGCTCCAAAGCGAACGAAATTACCGGTGAAAAATGAACCGGCCCTGGATATTGAATCGGCGCCTTCTCATCGCACAGCGTATCTCCGCTGACGACGTCTTTGAGCTTGGCCGCTGCGACAATCTCGCCGGCGCTGGCTTCTTTAACGGCCTCCTGCTTTTTCCCTTGCAACCGAAACATGTGTCCGATCTTTTCCTTGCTCTGTTTGTTCGCGTTATAACAACTCTCGTCCGAATTAATCTTGCCGGAGATCACGCGCATCACGGAGAGTTTACCGGCGAAAGGATCGACCATAGTCTTAAAGACATAGGCTGAGAACGGCCGGCTGTCGTCCTGCCGTCGCTTCTCGACCTCGCCGGTTATCGGGTTTCTGCCTTCCAACTCCACATCGTCGGCCGGCGACGGCAAGTAATCAATGACCGCGTCTAAAAGCTGAGGAATCCCTATTTGATGCGTAGCGGAGCCATAGAGTATTGGAAAAATTTTTCTCTGAAGCGTCGCTTGTCGAATAGTTTTCTTCAACTCTTCTAGAGAAAGCTCGGCGCCATCGAGATATTTTTCCAAAAACTCATCGTCAACTTCGGCAACCGTATCCATGAGCTGTCGCCGCATGTCTTCAGCCGTCGCCTGCAGTTCGGCCGGAACATCGCTCTCGGCGAACTTGCCGCTACCGCCTTCGTAGAGGTATGCTCTCATCGAAGGCAGATCGACAATACCTCTAAAGTCGGTTTCGGCGCCGATCGGCAACTGGAGATAAACGCCTTTTGTTTCTAATACTGAAAGAAGAGGTTCGATACGTTCAATCACGTCGGCCTGTTCATGATCCATTTTGTTGATAAAGAGAAGCCGGCTGAGCTTGTTGTCATTAGCCACGGTCCACAGACGCTCAGACTCGACCCTTAGACCCGCCGAAGGATTCAGCACAAAAACGGCGCCGCCAAATGCGCGCGCGCAGTTAATCGAATCGGCGAGAAAGGCGGCGTAACCGGGGGTGTCCGCCAGGGTAACAGAATATTTTTTCCACAATAGGGAGTGAAAGGCCGTTGAGATCGAAACATGGTGCTTGATTTCCTCCGGCTCATAATCAAAAACCGATGTGCCATCTTGAACCCGTCCCAACCGCTGGGTCGCCCCCGCCGCAAACAGCATCGCTTCTCCCAGGGAGCTCTTGCCAGAGCCGCCTTGACCTAGAATGCCGACGTTACGAAGTTTCTCCAGCTCCGTTACAGCCATAAATGTGGGTTCCTCCTTTTTCCCTATGTTTGTGCTCTTGCTTTCACCTCTTGAAGAGAATTCCGTTCGTGAATGATCCGTAGTCCCTCGAGAGTTAGAAACTCGTCGACTTCGCTGATGCTGGAACATTCGGACGCGACCAGCGGCGCCAACCCGCCTGTAGCCACGACCTTGGCATGAACTCCGCTTTCTTTCTGAATGCGCTTAACAATCCCATCGACCAGACCGACATAGCCATAGAATATACCCGCCTGTATCGAGTTGACAGTGTTACGCCCGATAACTTCCTTGGGTTTGACAATCTCGATCTTGGGCAACTTCGAGGCGCGCTGCGATAGTGCCTCCAAAGAGATCGACAATCCCGGGGCGATGGCGCCCCCGACATATTCGCCTCGCCTTGAAATCAAATCGATCGTGGTTGCAGTGCCGAAATCGACGATGATACAGGTATCCCTGAATTTCTCGTACGCGGCGATGCCGTTCACGATGCGATCCGCGCCGACGTCTTTGGGGCTCTCATAAAGGATCGGCATGCCTGTTTTAATACCCGGGCCGACGATCAATGGATCAAGTTTAAAAAATTTCTGGCCAAGTTCCTGAATCATCGTCAGCATCGGCGGCACGACACAGGAGACAACAATGGCGCTGATTTGGTTGCAACGAAATCCGTCGTAGTCAACCAGATGAGCAATAATGACGCCGTATTCGTCAGCGGTGCGCTCGGCTTCGGTCAGCAAACGCCAATGGGTAATCAGCTTATTTCTCTGGTAGAGTCCGAGAACAATATTGGTGTTTCCGATATCGATTGCGAGCAGCATGGATTCGTCGCCTAATTTACTCTAGCAGGGTCACGTCTCCGGCAATCACTCTTTGCAGGTTTCCTTGATCGTCTTCGAGGAGCAATGCGCCATCACGATCTATACCCTGGGCCGTTCCCAGCACGACCTGATCCAGAAGTTCAATTCGCACGCGCTGCCCTCTAAGTCCGAAGTAACTCTCCCAGCGACTTGCAATCGCCGCAAAACCCGTTCCCTGGATTTCTCCATAACACCGGTCGAGGTCTTGAATCAATCTCCGCAGAAAGGCTTCTCGGCTTATTTTTTTCTTGCTTAGCGCAAACACCGAAGTCGCGCGTTGCCGGATCTCGTCGGGCATAAGATCCAGCGGATAATTGAGATTCACGCCAATACCCAGGATCACATAGTCTACACCTTCGGCATCACAGCTCATTTCGGTCAAAATACCGGCCAGCTTCTTCCCGTCAACCAAAATGTCATTGGGCCATTTGATAACCGGCGGAACGGGAAGAAACCACTCGAGGGTCTCCGCCAGGGCTACGGCAGCCATCAAAGTAATTTGCGGAGCCTCGGCCGGCGGCAGTTTCGGGCGAAGGATGATGGAGAAGTACAAATTGACATTGGGCGGCGATACCCAATGGCGCCCCAAGCGCCCGCGCCCCTGAGTTTGTGATTCGGCGATCACCACCTCGCCCTCCGCCGCGCCCTGCTCCGCAAGCCGGCGAGCGTAGCTGTTGGTCGAATCGATTGCGACAAAGTAACGGAATTGCGTGCCAAGCCGCTTTGCCGCCAATTGGTCGCGGATTAGGTCGACGTCCAGGGGCAAACCGGCGGATGCCGCCAGTGATTTTGCAGTAAGATCACTTGCCGGCATTCATTGTAATCTTCATATTGAAATCGACCACCGGCGCCGAATGTGTTAGCGCGCCCGAGGATATAAAATGCACGCCGGTTTCGGCGACCTGCCGGATCGTATCCATAGTAATTCCACCTGAGGCTTCAACCCAGGCACGCTGGTTCACTAACCGAACCGCCTCAGTCATCTGCGGGATCGACATGTTATCGAGCATGATCACGTCCGCGCCAGCGTCTATTGCTTCCTGAACCTGCGTCAAGTTCCCGGCTTCCACTTCGACTTTAGCCATGAAGGGCGCGTGCCGTCTCACTGCCTTAACGGCCTCGGCGATGGAACCCGTCGCCTCGATATGGTTATCTTTCACCAGAGCTGCATCATAAAGGCCGATACGGTGATTGGTCCCGCCGCCCATGCGCACCGCATACTTCTCCAGAGTCCGAAGGCCCGGTGTTGTTTTTCGGGTATCGAGCACCTTGCACGGAAAATCTTTCACTGCCTCGACATATTTGCGCGTCAGCGTCGCTGTCCCGGATAGCCTTTGGAGGAAGTTCAGCGCTGTCCGTTCGGCCAACAGCAGCGCGCGGACCGGACCTTCGGCTTCGGCGACAACCGTGCCCAAGGCAACCTGGGTGCCGTCTTTGGTGAGAAGACGAACAACCACCTTTGGATCGATAAAATAGAAAATGCGCTCCAAAAGCACCAAGCCCGCCACCACACCCTCTTTTTTCGCGCGGAAGAGTCCGGTCCCTTGACACTCCGCCGAAATAGTTGCCATCGTGGCAAGATCGCCGGCGCCGATATCTTCATCTAACGAGTCACGGATCAAACGCTCGATCTGCGGGCTAACGAGAATGTCCATCGGTCTAATTCCTCCCTGCCTGAATCTCTTGAATCTTTTCCAAACTGCCTTTTAACGTGCGGATTTTATCTTCATACCAGCTCCCCCTTTCGCGCTCCTTTTGAATGATCTCCGGCTTGGCTTTACTAACGAAGTCAGGATTGGAGAGCTTCTTTCGGACGCGTGCTATTTCTTCTTCGATTTTGCCGACTTCTTTCGTCAACCTTGCGCTCTCCTCGTCAAGATCGATTAGATCGTCGAGCGGCAGATAGATTTCCGTAGAGCCGACCACTGCCGTCGCCGCTCCTTTGGGCCGATCTCCTGAAAGAAGGTAATCCGCCGAGCCCACTCGCGCTAAAGAACGCAGGTAGTGCATCTGCGTGCGTAGTAACGCAAGATCAACATCAGAACCGTGGAAGATCACCTTGATTTCCTTGCCCGGCGGGCAATTTATTTCCGTGCGGAGATTTCTGATGGCACGAATCACGCCCATCAAAAACTCCATTTCGTTCTCAGCCTCCGAATCGACCCAATTCGCTTCCACCGCCGGGTACCTTTGAACCATGATGCTCTCTCTGCCACTCCGCAGCACTTGCCAAATCTCCTCGGTAACGAAGGGCATGACCGGATGCATCAAAAGAACAATCTGCTCCAATAGTTCAACGAGCATACGTCGGCTTCGTCCGACGTCGTCGCCGACGGTGCCATTGAGGGACAACTTGCTCATTTCGATATACCAGTCACAGAACTCGTGCCAGGTGAACTGGTAAAGAACGTTGGCATAGTCATTGAACCGGTATGCGTCGATCGCCGTGCGGGCTTCTCTAATAGTCGAAGCGAGACGCGAACGAATCCAGCGGTCGGCCAAGCCAAGGTGCGTGCTTTCAAGAGCACGTTTGGCCGGTTCGGCGTTAGCGCTCCCCGCCAGATTCATCAACACAAACCGCGCGGCGTTCCATAACTTGTTGACGAAATTCTGATAGCCGCCGATCCGGTCTTCGGCCAATTTGATGTCTCGCCCCATTGCGGCCATCGCCGCTAACGTAAAACGAAATGCATCCGTGCCATATTCCGCCATTACATCCAAAGGGTCGATGACATTGCCTTTAGACTTCGACATCTTCTGTCCCTGCTCGTCGCGAACCAGCGCATGAATGTAAACATCGCGAAACGGCACTTCGCCCATGAACTTGAGTCCCATCATAATCATTCGCGCTACCCAGAAAAAAAGGATGTCGAAAGCAGTGACCAGCGTGGATGTTGGATAGAAGCTCTTCAGATCCTCGGTCTTGCCTGGCCAACCCAACGTTGAAAATGGCCACAACCCGGAAGAGAACCAGGTATCGAGAACGTCCGGATCCTGAACTAAGTCATGGCCGCCGCACTGGGGGCACACCGTGGGCACCGAACGCGAAACGATAGGTCTGGCTTCTTTGGTCAGCAGGTAATCGCCCGCGTGGGCATCGACGATGTTCCTCGCATCGCACGAACGGCAGTACCAAGCTGGAATCTGATGGCCCCACCAAATTTGCCGAGAAACGCACCAGTCCTTAATATTTTCCATCCAGGCAAAATAGGAATTGCTCCATCCCTCAGGAATGATGTGAATGTTGCCTTGCCGCACTGCTCGTATGGCCGGTTCCGCCAAAGGCTTGATATTCACGAACCACTGCGGGGTCAGGTAGGGCTCGATGATCGTCTGGCAACGATAACAGTGCCCGACGGAAAGCTTATGCGGCTCGATCCTTTCAAGAAAACCTTTTTCCGTCAAATCTGAAACCACAAGCTTGCGCGCCTCGAAACGATCCTTGCCTCGGTAATGCTCGATCCACTCACCGGCTTCCCCACGCTGTAGAAACGAGGCAGCATCGATGCGCGCGTCCGCATCAAATATGCTGATTTTTTCGAGCCCGAACCGCTCACCCATTTCGAAATCGTTAAAATCATGCCCAGGTGTGATCTTTAGCGCTCCGGTGCCGAATTCACGATCAACGAACGCATCGGCGATCAGTGGAACAATACGTCCGGTTATCGGCAGTCGAATATTTCTACCAATCAGCTTTTGATAACGCTCGTCTTCCGGATGGACCGCCACGCCGGTGTCTCCAAGCATGGTTTCAGGCCGGGTCGTAGCGACTACAAGCGCCTGAGACGAACCATCAGCCACCGGGTATCGAATATGCCAAAGGCTGCCGTCCGACTCTTCATGAATGACTTCAATATCGGAAAGGGCCGTTTTGCACCGAGGACACCAATTAACCAATCTTTCGGCTCGATAAAGCAGGTTGTCTTCCCACAAACGCACGAAAGCTTCACGTACGGCTCGCGAAAGACCTTCATCCATGGTGAATCTTTCATGGGCCCAGTCGCAAGAAACGCCCAGAGCTCTGAGCTGATTCAAGATCGCGTTGCCAGCTTCTTCTTTCCACGACCAAACCCGCTCGATAAACTTTTCGCGCCCGAGTTGCGCGCGGGTGAGACCCTCAGCGGCGATGCGCCGCTCAACTACGTTCTGCGTCGCGATACCCGCATGATCGGTGCCCGGCACCCACAGCACGCGGAACCCATCCATCCTTTTGTACCTGCACATGATGTCTTGCAGTGTGTTGTTGAGCGCATGCCCCATGTGCAATGAACCGGTTACGTTGGGCGGCGGGATGACCATTGAAAAATAAGGTCCGGCCCCTTTTGTAGGTTTAAAGGCCCCCGAATCAATCCACCGGGAGTACCATTTGCGCTCGATGTCTTTATGTGAATAAGCCTTTTCTAGTTGCATACGACTACTTATTACTCTTTCTCGCTGGCCGTTTGCCACGCCGGCGGGCCGGAGCTTCCTCGACCACATCATGCTCGGGAAAAAAGCTTACGGCAATCGCTCTCTGCAGCATCTTTTGGGGTTCAATAACTAGAATCTTACTCATACCTTTTCTGCGTCTTATGGGCCATATTCTTGACAACCCGCTGACCCCAAGCTAGATAGGTGTGGAAGACAGCGGGCTATGACTTACTGCGCGAAAGTGGCGGAATTGGTAGACGCGCAGGATTCAGGATCCTGTGGGGTAACACCCGTGGGGGTTCGATTCCCCCCTTTCGCACCAAGAATAATTAGCATAGAAGCCTGACTTTCTCTAACGTCTGCAGTCACCTTCTCTGTTTTGAATCATAACCGTGAATCAGCAGTGACGCGGTCACTGTGACGAATCACTGATTTTCTAGGAAGTTAACGGGAAGGATACGAAACGGCTCATAAGCGGAGTCAGTGTCGAGCTTCGTTAATGGTCGTCTACTGCTGAGCGCAACGGGCGTTAACAAAGTTAAGATCTTTAACGGAAACACAATGCGAGGTTGGACTAAGATATTGGCGATTATGTTCTACGTTCTGGTGTTAAGTGCCTGTTCAAAAGACTCTGATCAATCATCGCAGGCAAGTAAAGACCCTGACTGGGAAAGAGGCAGAGCCGTTTATGTGGCCAATTGCGTCGCCTGTCACAATAGCGACCCGTCCAAAGATGGCCCCCTCGGCCCTGCCCTCAAGGGTTCACCGCAAGAGTTGCTTGAAGCCAGAGTTCTCAGCAGTAATTACCCGCCCGGTTATCAACCAAAGCGGCCGACTAAGGTAATGCCCCAATTTCCATTTCTGAAATCAGAAATCCCTTATCTCTCAGCCTACCTGCGCTAATGGCGTGCCCTTACATGAGAGCAAGAAACAGCACATAAAACACCGCGGTAAGAATAAAGCCGGCCCAGAGCGCGCCCGAAACGGAGTCCAAAGGTTTCTTCGTCGCCCCTTGCGTGCCAATCAGCGCGTTCACTTCCACTGCGGCGACAACGATGATTGCGAGAATCCAGAACACGCCATGTGCCGCGGATGGACTTACTAATGACGGATAATGACTTGCCGCGCCCATGAAAAAAAGCATTGGAATTGAAAATACGGTATTGGTTCTCGATGCTAGACCCGCCCGGCGAGCCGCTCCGGCCGCTGCCGGCAATGCCTGACCACCCGTTGCCACTTGGTTCGTCGATCCAATGACAATCTGCTGATTCGGCCAAATGATTAGCCATACGTTGAGGAACATCAGAGTTCCCATTAAGCTACCCAGCGTTATGATCACACCGTACGATGACGTGAAGAACAGTCCTGCGCCCATTTCACCAAGACGCATCAGGTACATCATAAGACCCGCAAGGAAGGTAATCATCGCTCCCCAGCGAAACCACCAGAGAGCGCGCGGAACGAGTTTCTGAATGGCACCAGTGCGGACCCCTGCTTCAGTTTCAGCAAAAAACGGTGTCTGAACGAAATTAAAATAGTACAGAATACCGATCCATGTGATGCCCGCCAAAAGATGAAACCAACGAAAGAAAAAATGAGCTGTTTCCATGATTTCCCCTCCTCCTTCTAACCCTGATCTGGATTGACTGCGAATAATTTGTTTTTATATATTAGCGGTCGACTCATCTTGTCAAGACAAAACAGCCATCTTCTCGCTTCAGATCGGAAACTTTCATATCTCTTTCGTATATGAGCTCGCAAGTAAGACGAGATTTTGGCGAGAATTTTAATGTACGGAGCTCGATCACTTTAGATGGGTTCTGTGAAATACATCTTCAGTCGACCTCTGCTTGACCTAGTTGGAGATCTATGACATTTTCCTGCTAACTTTCGCCTCCACTTCACGGAGCTCTTTTGATTCACGAAACAAAAAGCAAGACTGTGGAATCTTCCGCTAAGACAAGTCTCGGCCTCGGTCGCAAGATTCCCTCTCTCCAGGGCACAGGCGACCCTTTTAGCTTCGTCAGTCAGGAGCTTCAATTGGTTGAAGACACACTGACGCGCGCCATCCGTTCTCGCGAGCAGGCGCTCACCGATATTGCGGCTCACTTGATTCATAGCGGGGGTAAGCGCGTTCGCCCAGCCGTGACGATCCTGGCGTTCTTGGCATTCGGCGGCAAAAAGCCAAGCGATATTGTTGATATCGCCACTGCAATGGAACTGATCCATACGGCAACGCTGCTTCATGATGATATCATTGATGGGGCTGAAACCCGGCGCGGCAAAGAATCCGCCTATAAAAAATTCGGCCTTAAATCCACCCTTGTCACGGGCGATTTTCTTTTCATTAAAGCGTTCGAATTTGCAGGAAAGTTTGATGAAACGGTGGTCCAGTGGACGGCGGATGCATGCGCACTCCTTACGGAAGGAGAAATGCTGCAGGGTCATTTCAATCGAAATCGAGCTGTTACGCTAAACGACTACATAGAAATCGTCAGACGAAAAACCGCCTCCCTTTTTCATACAGGAGCCAAAGTAGGGGCTTATCTCGCGGGTGCCCATTCAAGCCTGGTTGAGGAAACCGAGCGCTTCGGGCTCAATATGGGAATCGCTTTTCAGATGGTCGACGATATTCTGGACGTGACGGGCCACATCGAACTGTTGGGGAAACCTACCGGGATGGATCTGCGCGACGGCAATCCGTCTTTACCGATCATCCTGGCACTGCAGGCAGGCGAGAACGCGGTTTGCGAGGCTTTCGAGTGTTCGCAGCCGACGGAGAAACAGATCACCGCGGCGCTGAATGCCTTACGAACGGGAAATGCTATCCAAGAGGCGAAAGCGACTTCTAAGCGATATGCCGAAGATGCGTTGAAGTCTATTAAGAAATTCCCCCCTTCACTTTATCGTAACGGGTTGAAAACCCTCGTTCAACTCATCATCGATCGAGATTTCTGAGCCGACGCCGTAACACTCCGCCGTTCAGGTTTGAATCATTCCAGCAAAGCACCACCCATGGCGTCCATTGAGAACCCTCCGGATCGAGTCGTACAAGGAATGTTCGACCGCATTGCGGCACGATACGACTTGGTCAATCGAGTCATTAGTTTTCGTTTGGACAACGGTTGGAGAAAGAAAGCCATAGCCGCCGTTCTTAGAAGCGGAAATGAACGGATCCTCGATCTCGGCGCCGGCACTGGGGACCTCACTTTTGCGGCAGCCAAATCCGCTCAGGGCGACAGCAGAATCGTTGGCTTAGACTTTTCCCTGCCGATGATCCGGCTCGCGCGAGCAAAGCAGAAGGCAGATCAAAACGGCGACCGAACTCATTTTGTTCAGGCAAGCGCCCTTAGGCCGCCGTTTGCAGACGAAGTATTTGACGGCATCATGACTGCTTTCGTCTTGCGCAATGTTTCTGATCTAAGGTTGTTTTTTATCCAATCCTTTCGGCTCTTAAAACCCGGCGGGCGTTTAGTTTCATTGGACATGTTTCCGCCATCAAAAGGCGCCTTTTCGCTGCTCTATTCCCTTTACTTCTACCGGGTAATGCCATCGATAGGCGGGCTCTTGGCCCAGGATCGGCAAGCCTATCAGTATCTGTCAGATTCGGTGCGACAGTTTGCTTCCCCCGAGAAGATTGCCGAATTGATCGAACAATGCGGCTTTGAAAAAGTAACACTTCAACGGTTCCTATTTGGAGCGGTGTGCCTTCATGTGGCGGATAAGCCACGCCACAAAAACAAATAAACGATGCAAGGGTTCTCCAGCAGTTTTGTACTGTTCTTTTATCAAGTGGCTCTAGGGGGTTTGTTCGCTTTAGCAGCGACCCCTTTCCACCAACTGGATAGAGCCTTTTATAAGTCAACGGGCGGCGTACTGTTTGTGATTGCAGCGCTAGGCTTCTGGGGCAAAAGTCATCTTTATATTCGAAATTTGTCAGCCGACTTTAACTGGGTAACGGCCCTGGAGGCGTTGACGCATCTTTTGTTCATCTTTTTTTTCGCCTGCTACATCGTCTCGCTGTGGGGTGAAAAACAAGCCTTCAGAGCCCGAAGTTTCTCGGCTTGTATTCTCACGGGGATTGCCGGCCTATTTTTGAGTGCGCATGGATTCTATCAGGCGCCGCTCTGGTCACTTGAAACCTTCGTTTATCCGCTGGCATTTTTTTTGTCTTCGCTTTTGCTAGGCAGCGTTACGGTAGGAATGCTCATCGGACATTGGTATTTGATCGATACCGGGCAAACTCTGGACCCTTTCGTGCGCATCTATAAGTTTTTTGTTATCTCGTTGACCGTCCCAAGCGCTTTTCTGCTGCTGTCATTTGTACTGCTGTATTTCCTCGGCGCCCATCACACGCTTATGGGAATCGAAAGGCTCTGGACGCAACACTCAACTCTATTCGTAACTCGCATCATTATCGGTTACCTGGCACCGCTGACCTTGTCCTGGATGATCTGGCGAACCTTGTCGATTCCGCACACAATGGCGGCGACGGGACTGTTCTATATCGCGCTGTTGGGAGTATTTGTGGGGGAGATTCTCGGCCGGCAAATCCTGGCCTTAACTTCCCTGCCCTTTTAAATGACCTGCAGCTTCGAACTCGTCCGACGGTGGGTATGTCTTGATTTTCGTGACTCGGAGTCCACTCGGTGTCCAACCCAAGTCATAGCCCACCGGCTGTCCAACCTTGAGAGTTAATGGAGATTTAGCTTCACCGCAAAGAATCACGAATTCATAGGAGAAAAAAACTTCTCGACCACTCTCGATCCGGACGATTCCGGTATTATTGGAAGGAAATAATCTTGTAATAACACCGTGGTGGTATAGATCATCGGTCTCGGGTTCGATCTGCTTTTCGTCGCTCATACCGGCTGCTTCTGATTTGCAATTCGGTTTTGCAGTTCCATGAGGCCGTCGAGGACGGCTTCCGGTCTTGGGGGACACCCAGGGACATAGACATCGACTGGTATGATCCGATCAATCCCTTGAACAGTAGCATAGTTATCGTAGAACCCTCCGCTAGCCGCACACGCGCCAAACGCCATCACCCATTTAGGTTCCGACATTTGTTCGTAAACACGTTTGAGCACGGGCGAGAGTTTATGATTCACTGTACCTATAACCATGAGCAGATCTGCCTGTCGAGGACTGAATCGAGGCAAAAGGGCGCCAAAACGATCGATATCGTAAGGAGCCATCGACAGAGACATGTATTCCATGGCACAGCATGCCGTGGCGAAGGGATATGGGAATAGAGAGTACTTACGTGCCCATCCGATCGCCTTATCCAGTCGCGTTAACACAACAGTTTCGGTCAAGAGACGGTCCTGACCGAAGTTAGAATCTAAAGCTTTATCCGCTTGCATAATTCCGTCATCTCTTGGGTTTTAAGTTATTATGTTCTTGAAGCTGTGATTGTCCGAGAAAGATCGAAAACCAAACCAAACGATGCATGAAAGCATCGGAACGTATTGTCAATCACCAAGAAGCGGCAACTCATGTTGTATTGGAAAGCTACGACAGGGTATTACCGCTTCTTTGTCTCGATCACACCTTCACAACATTTATGGCTTGCGGCCCCTTGTCACCTTGAGAAATTTCGAATTCGACTGCCTGACCCTCGTTCAAAGTCTTGAATCCATCCCCTTGAATCGCGGTGTAATGAACGAAAACATCGCCACCGCCCTCCTTTTCAATAAAACCATATCCTTTAGAATTGTTAAACCACTTTACTTTTCCGATTGCCATCCCTAGACCTCCTGTCCACGTTGCTTGGCTGATAGCATGCGGACTCAAATCAACGGTCGTCTCCTGAACCGTAGAAAACAGTCCCCAGCCTCATCCTTACCAGAAAACCGTCAACCACTTATTTAAGGAGACAAAATCCGTGGTCTAAAATTGGAGGTGTCCCAGCAATGACGCGACCATCTTCTCGTTCGACAGGGACATTAGAAAAACGCGCGTATGATTGTCAAGGAGAAAATCTTTCCCGCTTGCTGGTAAAACTCTGAAAAGATGGAATTTTTTTGGGCGTTTGGATTTTAACCGAGCAACTACGGCTTGCTACGAGCAGTAAAGATCCATTATAAAGTCCATTTGGAGAAGTCGCCGTTTTCACCCTGCATTGGCGTATGACTTGAGATTGGATTGAATACCTGACAGTTCATTGTTTTAGATGTTACAACAGGTTAAGTGTAAACGAACACTAACAGTGACTAACACTTAGATTGTCTTAACTTAAGATCCCGTATTTAAAAAGAAAGCCTTCTATAGGCCTTTTTTCTGTTGAAGTGGCGATTATACCTTGACATAGTGCGAGTTTTCCATTAGATTTAGCGGGGTTAGCGATTTGTCGGACATTGCCCCCTAATATCGCTGAGGACCAATAAATCTAATAACTATGGC
Source organism: Deltaproteobacteria bacterium (assembly GCA_009379725.1). Classification (GTDB taxonomy): domain Bacteria; phylum Desulfobacterota; class Binatia; order UBA9968; family UBA9968; genus WHTF01. Next base: position 40,195 of record WHTF01000004.1, on the reverse strand, counting down.
CATCTACACTCCACTCGCAAAGAAGGACGCGGCGAAAATCGCCGACGAATTCGCACTAGGCGACGTCGCTTCCCTTAGCGGAATTAAAAACGGTTCCGTAAACACCCATTATCTCCTTGAGACTAAACGTGGTCGTTTCTTTATCAAAATCGACGAGATCAAGGGGGAATTAGAGGTCAAACAAGAGTTGGATCTTCTCTTTTATCTAAAAAAGCAAGGATTCCCCTGTTTACAGCCGATAAAAAGCAAGACCGGCCGACACTACGTGGAAGTGGACGGAAAAATTCTCACTATCAGTCGCTACCTTGAAGGAACGGAAATGGCTGTACAGTCGCTGAATGCTACGCATCTCAGCGCATTGGGTAACACCTTAGCTAACCTTCATCTCATTGGCAGGGGTTATAAAAAAGGCATCGACAACCGTTTCGGTTTCAACAGGATCGTAACCATTTATCGAGATGCACGGCGGCAACTGCCTCCGCACCTTAAGCATATTGTCAGAGTTCTGGATGATGAATTCTCCTATTTAGAAAACTATCTCGATAACAATTTGCCGAAAGGGATCATACACGGGGACCTGTTTTCCGATAATGTTAAATTCAAAGGCAGTCGGCTGGTTGGCGTCTTAGATTTTGAGGCGGCCTGCCGGGGAAAGCTCATCTACGACTTGGCTACGGCTGTTAACGCGCTGTGCTTTGTCGACGGCCGTTACCGCATTGATCGGTTCGAGTCTTTGATTTCAGGTTATGAAAGCCTGCGCCCATTATCCCTGCCGGAGTGGGATTCCTTTCCTAATGAGCTGCGGTTTTCGGCGCTGAGATTCACGGTAACCAGGATTAAGGATTTTTTCTTGCGCAAGGTCGACGAAAGCCAACGGATATACAAAGATTTTAAAGAATTTTACGAACGCCTGTTGATTTTAAGGCGCGAGAAAAGCGGTGGGATGGAGGATATTTTACTTGCCATGGCCACCGGTTACGACTATCGAAAATATCAAAAGTCGAAACCATCGAAATAACCTTACCTTATCGTCATTGATCAGTGATGGTCGGTTGAAGAACAGCTTTTCTAACTTTATTGTGACTATCTCGGCGTATTAAACGGATGATGGCAGCGACAGTCACTCCGGTTCCAATCAACAATAACCACCGTCCACCAATTAGAACCACATAATAAAAGTCCAACTTGACACGGGCCGCGTTATATCTTTCCCGGTCCTGGTTGATGCGAAGTAAGACTTCTTCATTTTTTTGTTGATCGAGTTCCTGAAAGCTCCTGTACGAATCCTCCAGACCGGTTTGCGCCGTTTTGTGTAATAGAGCTTGGTATTTTGCGCTTTCAAGGGCTCCAACAGTCCAGTTCCCAATACCCAGGAACAGACACAAAACTCCAAAAATGAGAAGATAACTGGAGTAAATGTCTCGAATATTCACTTCGTCGCCTTTAACAAACTAAAGATCCGAGTCAATTCTCGCAACCTGATGGCCATGCGTAGTTGAAGTCTAACATTTAGTAACCTACGATGGCCAGGTCATGAGTAGTTTTGTAGTTGGAGACATCCACGGTTGCCTAGCAGAGCTCCGGTACTTAATTGAGCAACTCCCTCTCCGTCACGGCGATCAGGTAATCTTCCTGGGAGATTATATCGATCGCGGTCCCGATTCAAAGGGCGTTGTTTCTTTTCTCTTAGAACTTCGCAATGCGGGTAATATAGAGATTGTTTGTCTCAAGGGAAATCACGAGGATATGCTTCTAGGATACCTCGGCTTCGCAGGCAACCACGGGAATGTGTTTCTGAGCAATGGAGGCCAGGCCACCCTGGCAAGCTATGGGATTTCGACGGCAACCTTCCGAGCCGGAGAAATAACTAAACAGTTTCCGGAATCCCATCTGAGTTTCTACCAGAATCTTGCAACATTCTACGTCTTAGAACCCTACTTATGCGTCCATGCAGGAATTCAACCCTTGAAAAAACTAGACGAGCAGATCGAAGCCGACATGTTTTGGATTCGCAATGAGTTTATTCGTAACCCTCATAACCTTCCTCTTACCGTTCTGTTCGGCCATACCCCACACAAAGAGGTCCTGTTTGATCTGCCTTATAAAATCGGACTCGACACGGGACTTGTATACGGCAATAAGTTGACGTGTCTTGCGCTCGAAGATAAAGTCATTTATCAAATTAGGCGCGGAGCCAAAACAGTCCAACAAACTTTCATAAGCGATAAATGGAACAGAAAGTTTAAGTTTCGGGCTCCTTGATCTTTTTGTAACCCCAGCATAGTTTATAGCATCCTTTTGGCGGTGTAGCTCAGTTGGTCAGAGCACGCGGCTCATATCCGCGGCGTCGGCGGTTCGAATCCGCCCACCGCCACCAAATTTCTTAAATTTCTTGATAACAAGTTGAAGCGAAAGGCCCATCTGTTCTGGTAAGCCTTGTCACTCGTGTACACACAGCCAAACTTAAAATTTTCGAGTCCAACCAGGATTTCCATAGCGGTTTTTCACGAGCTCGGCAATCCTGGCTTTCGGCACGTGCAAAAATGGATCACCTGCATGCCAAGCTTTTCTTAATCCTCGACGAACTTCGCTAGGTTCAAGGTGAAGATTCTTAACAAAATCTTCATGCGAGCGATTTTTCCGGTATTCGGGCTGCTTTGATGGGATCTGCAGAATTCGTTCGATCATCGCGAGGTTTAAATTTAAAAGAAACGTTCCATGCAGCAAAGCGAATCGGCGTTTGCGGTATTGCGCGTTACCGGAAAACTTTTGTCCCTCGATCACGAGATCGCTGACGCCGTCAATCGCCACGTGAGACCCTGTCATTTGTTGAATGCATCGCTTATGATGTTCTAATACAAACTGAAACGATTCTCCGATTGTTGCAGGAACGTCGATGTGGTTGCGCAGGATCAACGTATAGTTAAGACAGCCAGGACCCTGCAACACGGTACCGCCACCACTCAAGCGTCTCAAAATGGGGACTTGCTCGAATTCGCACGCCGCTAAATTAACTTCGGAGTCGATCCTATTCGAATGACCCAGGACAACAAAATGATTTTCCGACTCCCAAATTCTGAGAAGACCATCCGCAGCGTCTGTACTCTCAAAGAATTCGATTAAAGCTTCGTCGCAGGCAAGATTGCTCGCCGGATCGGGTAACGATAAATCAAGATATTTCATGCTTCATGAGTTGATTTCGGTATCATTTTGTTGTGTGGTAGAAAACCAAGGAGAGAGTCCAATGGAGCAAGAAGAAAAAGATGTAACCGGCGGCGCGAAAACCGAAAGCGACCGCGGCAACGGAAAAGGACTCAGGAACGATCGCCACAAATCGGTCGATTCTTTGGAATACATACTCGAATATATTCTAAAGAACGAAAAACCGGAACAAGCCAGTCTCCTTCTTGAAGAGCTCACCGATCGACTACGCCATTCAGGGATCAAAATTCCAAACAGGGTGAGCACACCCTACATCAACACCATCCCCGCCGATAAGGAACCCATGTACCCCGGCAATCGCGAAATCGAACGGCGGATAAAAAGCTATGTGCGTTGGAATGCCATGGCTATGGTGGTCAAAGCAAACCGTCTTCATGCCGATATCGGCGGGCACATTTCGACCTACGCCTCTTCCGCAACTCTGTATGAAGTCGGTTTGAACCACTTCTTTAGAGGAAGCGACGACGAGAACTATGCCGACATGATCTATTTTCAAGGTCATGCTTCCCCCGGCTCCTATTCGCGAGCTTATGTGGAGTGGAGAATCAACGCGCCTAAGCTTCATCACTTCAGGCAAGAACTCTCGGCAGCGGGCGGCGTATCGTCTTATCCTCATCCGTATTTGATGCCGGACTTCTGGCAATTTCCGTCGGTATCCATGGGGCTCGCGCCGATCATGTCGATTTATCAAGCGCGGTTCAATCGATATTTAAAAAGCCGAGGATTCCTGAGCAGCGAGGAGCCAAGAGTTTGGTGCTTTGTCGGCGATGGTGAAATGGACGAGCCGGAAGCTTCCGGAGCACTGACACTGGCATCCCGTGAGAATCTCGACAATCTCGTCTGGGTCGTAAACTGCAACTTGCAACGACTGGACGGGCCGGTGCGCGGCAATGGGAAAATCATCCAGGAACTCGAATCACTTTTTCGCGGCGCGGGCTGGAATGTTATCAAAGTTATCTGGGGTTCCGATTGGGACCCCTTGCTTGAAGCTGACGACAGCGGGCTGCTGCTCAAACGAATGGAAGAGGCGGTAGACGGCGATTATCAAAAATATTCAGTGGAGCCGGGCAGCTACACGCGTAAACACTTTTTCGGCAAATATCCCGAGCTGTTGGAAAAGGTAAATCACCTCACCGACGATCAGATCCGCAAGTTGCTTCGCGGTGGCCACGATCCGATGAAGGTTTATGCGGCTTATCAAGCAGCGGTCGAGCACAAAGGCGCGCCGACTGTTATTTTAGCGAAAACCGTTAAAGGATATGGTTTGGGGGAGACGGGCGAGGGACGCAACATTACCCACCAGCAGAAGAAGTTGAATGAACGAGAACTGCGCGAGTTTCGCACTCGATTCGACATTCCGCTACCGGACGAAGAAGTGGTCGAAACACCCTTCTACCGTCCGCCACTGGACAGCCCGGAAACACAGTATCTCCTGGAACGGAGAAAGCAGTTGCGCGGGTTCGTCCCGGAGCGAAAGGTCAAAGCCCCTGCGCTGAATCCACCGGAGGCGGGCGAATATGCCGAATTTTTAAAAGGTTCGGCAGAACACAGCATGTCGACAACTATGGCAGCAGTAAGAATCCTTACCAAACTTTTACGCCATCAGGAGATCGGCAGGCGCATCGTGCCGATCATCCCGGACGAAGCCAGAACCTTCGGCATGGATTCCCTCTTCCGCCAGATCGGCATTTACTCACCCAAGGGACAACTATACGAGCCTGTCGACCGGGAAACTTTACTGTATTACAACGAAGCCAAGGACGGGCAAATACTGGAAGAAGGAATCACCGAAGCGGGGTCAATGTCATCCTTCATCGCGGCGGGCACCGCCTATTCCAGCCTGGGCAACAATATGATCCCCTTCTATTTCTATTATTCGATGTTCGGTTTCCAACGGATCGGCGACCTGATTTGGGCGGCGGCCGACAGTAAAGCGAAAGGATTTTTATTGGGCGCTACCGCGGGACGCACAACTCTCAACGGTGAGGGGTTACAACACCAAGACGGCCACAGCCATCTCCTAGCCAGCACCGTACCAACGCTTTTGACTTATGATGCCGGGTTCGCATACGAGATCGCGATCATCATTCGGGACGGGCTAAAACGTATGTACGCCGACGGCGAAGAATACTTTTACTACTTGACGCTTTATAACGAGAGTTATGCGATGCCCGCGATTCCAGAGGGCGCCGAAGAAGGAATTCTTAAAGGACTCTACCGGTTAAAGCCAGCCCCTAAAGGAAAGGGACAGAAGGCGCACATACTAGGCAGCGGCCCGTTGCTTCGCGAAGCTTTGCGAGCGCAGGACATCTTGGCCGAGCAGTTCGATGTCTCGGCAGATGTATGGAGCGCCACGAGCTATAAGTTGCTACGCGGTGACGCGTTGCGCACAAAGAGATGGAACATGCTGCATCCCACGGCGCCGCCGAAGAAGTCCTATTTAGAGTCGCTGCTGCAAAATGAAGAGGGCGTTTTCATTGCCGTTTCAGATTATATGAAAATGGTACCGGACCAGATAGCACCTTGGATACCAGGCGGTCTCACGTCCCTGGGCACGGATGGCTTTGGCCGCAGCGATACCCGGCCAAATCTCAGGCGATTTTTCGAGGTTGACGCCGAGCTCACGACGATCGCGACTTTATACGCTCTTTACCAAAAGGGTTTATTACCGGCTCAAACCGTTGAGACAGCCATCAGGAAGCTCGGAATTGATCCGGAAAAATCTTTTCCCTTCTATCTGTGAATCGGAAAGCACGACGAACCCTTAGTTATTATGGACATCAAGCTCCCACAACTCGCTGAGGGTGTAGAATCGGGAACGGTAGTCAACATTCTTGTTTCCGAAGGCCAGGAGATTAAAAAGGACCAGGCTTTCATGGAGTTGGAAACTCAGAAGGCCGTGGGGTCCATTCCTTCACCCAGCACCGGCACTGTTAGCAAGGTGCACGTGAAAGAAGGAATGGAGGTCATCGTTGGACAGGTACTGATTTCCATTGACACCGGCGCTGCTTCCAAGACGTCCACAAGCGAATCAACGAGTTCAGCAGCGAATACAGTCAACCTTCTAAAACCACTTAAGTCGCAGCAAACCGCGGTAGATGGCGCGCCGACTGAAAGACATGCCGAGAATTTTCATTACGAATCAGGATCAGGGGTTGCGCCACCGGCGCCCCCTTCGGTGCGCAAGATCGCCCTCCAACTAGGAATCGACCTCACAAGAGTCCGGGGAAGTGAGGCAGGCGGTCGAATCCGACTGCCCGATATACGCGCGTACATTCAACATCTGCAGGAGATGGCTTTTCAGGAGCTCGGCAGATCAGCACGGCCGGCCGGCCCGGTGGCTGCCCCGGCCGCGCCCAAGGAAACGATCGACTTTTCTCAATGGGGCCCGATTCGACGCGAGAAGCTTTCGCCGTTGCGCCGAACCGTCAGCCGTCGGATGGTCGAGTCTTGGACGACAATTCCCAAGATAAATCAATTCGATGAGGCCGATATCTCCGCACTCCTGGTGCTGCGCAAAAGACATACCGCAGCCTACGAGAAAAAGGGCACACGCCTCACGCTTACCGCATTCATTTTACTGGTCTTGGCGCGTGCCTTGAGAAAACATCCCAGCGCTAATGCCAGCCTTGATGAGGCCGGCGGAGAACTCATACTCAAGGATTATTGTCATATAGGCGTCGCAGTGGACACCGATGCCGGACTCATTGTTCCCATTCTACGCGATGTCGACAAGAAAAGTCTTTTGCAATTGTCGCGTGAGCTTCAGGATCTGACCGATAAGACCCGGCAGAGGAAGATCGGCATCGAGGAACTTCAAGGCGGGACCTTTACCATCTCCAATCAGGGAAGCATCGGCGGCAGTCACTTCACACCGATTATCTATGCGCCGCAGGTGGCGATTTTGGGTGTCGGCCAGGGACAAAGTAAAGCGGTCGTGGTGGATGGAAAACTTGCCATAAGAACCATGCTGCCTTTGTGTTTAGCTTATGATCATCGTGTTCTCGATGGCGCGAATGCGGTACGGTTTCTAAGAGATATGATCGCTGGCCTGCAATCATTTGATGAAGCGGACGTGAAGATCAAGTAGACGTTGACGATGGAACCGATCACAACTGAAATTTTAGTTCTCGGTGCCGGTCCTGGCGGTTACACGGCGGCATTTTATGGCGCGGACAACGGAAAACAAGTTACTCTCGTTGAACAAAACCCACGTCTCGGCGGCATTTGTCTAAACGTTGGATGCATCCCTTCGAAAGCACTCTTGCATGCCACCGAAATTTTACGAGAGGCCAAGGAGTCCGCGGGCCGCGGCATTGAATTCGGCGCTGCGAAAGTTAATCTGGATCAGCTCCGTGATTGGAAAGATTCTATTTTAGAAAAGCTTGGGCAAGGGATCAAAGGACTAGCGCAAAAGCGCGGCGTCCAGGTCATTCACGGCAGAGGCCATTTCGAGGACTCACAAACTTTAAGAGTGGAGACGTCCGAAGGCCAAAAATTTATTCGCTATGAAAAGGCCATTATTGCGGTCGGCTCGAAGCCGGCGATGCCCTCAGCTTTCGATTTAGGCAACAAACGGATCATGACCTCCACGGAGGCCTTGGAGATCCAGGATATTCCACAAGACTTGCTGGTCGTCGGCGGCGGATATATCGGCATGGAGTTGGGAACGGTCTATGCCGCCCTGGGAAGCAATGTGGTCGTGCTTGAGGCCCTTTCCTCTATTCTGGCCGGCATCGACTCGGATCTGGTTCGACCGGTCAGTCGCATCGCCCAGAAGGTCTTCAAGGAAATCCGCGTCAACACCAAAGTCTTGAAAATGGCCACTGCGGCAAAACAAATCAAAGTGACCACACAGGTGGACAAGGAACAGCGCGAAGAGCTTTATGACCGCGTCTTGGTAAGCGTGGGTCGCGCCCCCAATTATAACGATCTTGGTCTCGATAACACGCAAGTCACTAAGAACGACAAAGGCTTTATTCAGTGCAATCCGCAGCAACAAACCGACGATCCAAATATTTACGCCATCGGCGATGCCAACGGCGGAACATTACTCGCACATCGTGCGTCGAAAGAAGCCAAAATCGCCGTGGAATCGATCCTGGGCGAAGCCAGCGCATTCGAGAGCATAGTCATTCCCGCAGTTGTATATACCAATCCCGAAGTCGCCTGGTGCGGCCTTACGGAGATCGAAGCCAAGGAAAAGGGGATCGAGGTGAAGGTTTCAAAGTTCCCATGGGGCGCTTCCGGCAGAGCACTGACGCTTGACCGTCCGGACGGTCTTACAAAGCTGCTGATTGAACCGGAAACCGAAAGAATTCTTGGAGTGGGCATTGTCGGTGCCGGGGCCGGTGAGCTGATTAGTGAAGGGGTGTTGGCCGTTGAGATGGGCGCAACAGCAAGGGATATCGCGGATTCCGTTCATCCGCATCCGACCCTCTCAGAGACTCTTATGGAAGCTGCGGAGGCCTTTTATGGCACCGCCACCCACTCGATTTCGCGACGCTAACCGGTTCCTCTCCTCAGCATCTACAGCAGCTCGGAATTATGACTCATACGCGTCCACGTTTGTTCCTGGTAGACGGTAGCTCGTATATATTTCGTGCCTTCTTTGCTTTACCGCCGGTGATAAACTCCGCCGGCTTTCCCATCAACGCAATTTACGGGTTTACTAACCTGATGCTGAAGTTTTTGAAACAGCATCGTCCTGACTACTTAGCCGTTGTTCTCGATGCCGGCCGAAAGACTTTTCGCAATCAGATGTTTCCCGATTATAAAGGAAACCGCCTGGAACCTCCGACCGGTCTGGTGCCGCAATTTCCGTATATTCGCAGAGCTCTGGAAGCGCTCAATATTCCGTTGTTCGAACTGCCAGGTTATGAGGCTGATGACCTCATCGGCACCTTGTGCGAGACCCTGTGCGGCGAGGACTGTGAATTGGTCATAGTCTCGAGCGATAAGGATTTAATGCAACTGGTCACTGAAAATATCAAGCTGTTTGATAGCGCCAAGAGCCGGTGGATCGGCGCAGCAGAGGTTATCGCCAGGTTCGGCGTTGAGCCTCATCGGGTCGCCGAAGTTATCGGATTGATGGGCGATGCAGTCGACAATATTCCCGGCGTGAAAGGTATCGGAGAAAAAACCGCCATGGCTCTAATGCAGCGATTCCGTTCACTGGAGCATCTTTTCGATCATCTGGAGGAATTGGAAACAACGCCTTTACGCGGCGCTGCACGGCTGCAAAAATATCTTGAAGAGGGCAAGGAGGCGGCATTTCTCAGCCGCGCGCTCGCAATTATAAAAAAAGACGTGCCGATCGGCTGTCAACTCGAGCAGCTTCGATGCCGCAGCCCGAACCGAGATAAGCTGCGAGCGCTATTCGTCGAACTGGAATTTACCAATCTTATCAAACTTCTCGATCACGGCATCGAAATTACAACTGATCCTGGAATCGTCCCGCAAAGCCCCATCGTCGAAAAAAGTTTATCTGCACAGCTTTCCTTATTCGCTTGGAAATAGGTCATGAACTATGGCAGATTGACGGAAACGACAGGCAAGTATTCGTAATCTCGCGACATAGGCATGATTATAGAAACGAGGTAACGTTTGATAAACCAAGGACGGCTTAAAAATCTACTCATCGAACTCATCAAGATCGATAGCCTGTCTCGCAAGGAATATAATATCGCAATGCGTCTCACGCGTGAAATGGAAGGTCTCGGAGCAACGGTTACGATCGACGATGCCGGCGAGAAGGTGGGCGGGAACGTCGGCAACCTGATTGCGCACTTTGCCGGCACCGTCGCAGGAGCCAGGCCTCTGCTGTTATCGGCTCACATGGATACGGTAGTCCCCGGAGAGGGTGTCGTTCCCATTGTCGATGGCGATATTCTTCGAACCGATGGGCGCACAGTTTTGGGCGGCGATGACAAGAGCGGCGTCGCGATTATCTGTGAAGTCTTGCGGGTCATGAGAGAAAATAGATTACCCTGCAGCGACGTCGATGTCGTCTTCACGATCTGCGAGGAGGCCGGGCTAATCGGCGCCAAGCATCTGGACGTGAGCCGGCTACGAGCCCGGACCGGGCTGGTGCTGGATAGCGATTCGGTGGGATTTTTATTTACCAAGGCGCCTGCTGCCAACCGCATGGAGTTCCATGTTCATGGTCTGGAAGCGCACGCCGGTGTCTGTCCGGAAAACGGAGTTAATGCAATCAAAGTCGCAGCTGACGGGATCGCCCATATGGCGCTCGGACGCATCGATCACGAGACCACAGCCAATATCGGCGTCGTTGAAGGCGGCATGGCCGTCAATATTGTGCCGAACTCAGTCATTCTCAAAGGTGAAGCGCGCAGCCACAGCGAGGAAAAATTGGACCGGCAAACACAGCATATGCTGCGTTGTCTCGAAGAGGCAGCGGCCCGTCACACGTTGGAACGGGACGGCAAAAAATTTACCGCTAGCGTTGAAGCCAAGATCGAGCGCGATTATGATCGCATGGACGTTCCTGATGGAGCCCCGATCGTTCAACTCGTACACGCCGCGGCAAAAAATTTAAACGTAGCTGTCAAGACTCTCGCCACCGGCGGGGGCTGTGATGCCAACGTGCTTAATCAAAAAGGGTTGGAGGTCGCCAATCTGTCCACCGGCATGCGCGATATTCATACGGTAAAGGAATGGCTCGATCTAAGAGACCTTAATCTCTCGGCTCAAATGGTGCTGGAGGTCGTTAGACTCAACGCCGTCAATCCATAGAGGCCGCGGAAAGCTGCGGTGCCACATCAATAATACTCGAAATTTGATGAGTCATCATTATGCAGGGTGAAGAAATTGGGCTTCTGCTCAAACACGAACGGGGACAGTTCTTGGAGTTTCTTAGCGCGTACGAATATCGGCGGGGCGCCCCGAATAAGAAAAAGGAAGAAGAGCTTGGCCGTGAAATCGTGCGCATTCTCTCAGGAATGGCTAACGCCGATGGGGGAACGCTCTTGGTGGGAGTCGAAGCCGATAAAAGCGTAACCGGCATTCCCTACGAGCACGATGAGCTGCTTGCGTTGCTCAAAGCACCCCAAAATTTGCTTCGCCCTCCGCTCAATCCCGCCTCTGAGAACATTCGATTGGGCAATTTACAGTTGCTTAAGTTCGAGGTTGGTTCCAGTCTCGAAATTAACCGGATTGCCGGCGGCCGATCGTACTACCGCATCGCAGCCGAGACGCCATCATTACCTGCCGAACAAATTCACTCTATTAAAGAAGCCAAGAAGACGGTATTTTACGAGAGACAGCAGGCCCTTAATGCCACTTGGCACGATCTGGACCATGATCTTGTCAAGGCGTTTCTCGATAAGATCCAGGAAACTCGAGAACCGCAGAGTGTATTGGCTCAGTCTTATCATTTGCTCGACAACTCTCGCGCCCTGCCCGCTCCCAACATGGCGGCGCTGCTTCTTTTTGCTAAGGATACGACCCGCTGGCACCCCCGTTGCGGCATTGATTTCGTAAAGTATCAAGGTAACGAGCGGCAACATGGCACTGCGCTCAACGTGGTCAAGCGTATTCGTTTTGACGGGCCGCTGGTGCGGCTCATCGATGAGACCGTTGGAAGAATCAAGGAACATATACGCGAACGAACGATATTGCACGATCTTTTCTTTCGCGAACGGCTGGAGTATCCAACCTTCGCATGGCAGGAAGCCGTGGTAAACGCCGTCGCGCACCGGGATTACGCGTTGAGCGGCGCATCGATCGAAATTTGGATGTTTGACGACCACATAACGGTGCGCAGTCCCGGGCTCCCGCCGATCCCCGTGAGTCTCGAACAGATGAGACAGCAAAAGAGCATTCATTTTTCGCGCAACCCACTCATTGTTCGAGTTCTCGCTGACATGGGTTATCTGCGGGAGATGGGCGAAGGCGTCCCGAGGATGTTTCAAGAGATGGAGAGCTATGGACTCAATCCGCCGGAATTTTCTACTGCGGGTTTTATTTTTAGCGTCACGCTAAGAAATGCTCCGGTTTACGATGACCAAGCCCTACGATGGCTTAATCAGTTCAGCGCGTCGCACGTCAACCAGCGCCAGCGCAAGCTTCTGGCCTACGCTTATTGCCATGGCAAGACCTTCTCGACCACGGAATACGAAAGAATAGCGGAAGTCGACCGGGATACCGCCTATCGCGATATCCGCCACATGGTCAAAAGCGGCATTGTGACCCCTCTCAAACCGAAGAGCCGGAGATATCGCATCATCGAACGCTTGTAGCAAGAAAAGTATGGAATTTGCGGATTTGGCGAAACTGGCGAGCGGCCACGTCGAAGCGAGAATTGTGCAAGCGGCCGTCGAGTTAAAAATTTTCGACGCGGTGGGAAGTGGGGATCCGGACGCCCGAACGGTTGCCAAGTCGCTCGATTTGGAATGGCGCGCTACCGAGTTGATGCTCAATGCTTTGGCGGCCCTGAAACTCCTGGACAAGCAGGCGGAGCGGTTTTCTCTCACGCAGGTTTCGGCAAAATATCTTATACGTAGCGCACCTGAATATCTTGGGGGAATGATTCGTTTCGATGCCGCTCTCTGGCGTCTTTGGGAACAGTTGGCGGATGCCGTCCGCACCGGCCAACCGGTTCGTGCCACCGACATGTATCAAGACCATCCGGCAGAGACCGAGATCTTCATCGGCGCCATGGATTCTCTGGTCAAAGCTCGCGGTGATGCGGAGGTCATCGCCACTATTTTCGAATGGGAGAAAGTTACAAAACTTCTCGATATCGGTTCGGGCCCGGCCACCTACCCTATTTCACTTTGCCGGAAATATCCCAAGATCCGCGCCACGATCTTTGACTTGCCGGCAACAATGGCCATTACCGAGCGTTATGTCCGGGAAGCGGCACTGGAGGAACGAATACAATTAATCAGGGGTGATTATCGAATCGACAAGATCCCGGGAAGTTATGACGTGATTTTCCTGTCTAACATCATTCACGGTGAAGGTATCGAAGAAAATCAGCGGCTAATCACCAGCCTCTGCTCTATCCTCAAACCCGGCGGCAGCATTATCGTTAAGGACCACATCCTCGATGGAACGCGCGTAAGCCCGCCTGCCGGAGCGATCTTTAGTCTCCTGATGCTGCTCACCACCGGCGGGGGGCGTTGCTACAGTTTCGACGAGATCAAGCGCTGGATGGAAATGGCAGGCTTAGCGCACGTGCAACAGATCGATCTCCTGCCGCCGCTCACCTCTTCGCTGGTTATCGCCACCCAGTAATGAGCTTCAAGAAAAATTGTGCTACACTGCTGAGGAGTTCAGCAAAAAGGAAGGTACTTCGCCATCGACGAGCTAGAACAGAAAGCCAGAGAACGAGCGGTCATCGAAAACCTCAAGCCAGCCTGCCTGTGCAACAAGATCCGCAAAGGCACCGTACTTAAAGCCATCCAGGCGGGCGCTAAGACCTTCGAGCAAGTGGGCAAACGCACCGGAGTCGGCACCGGCCCCTGCGGCGGCAGGCGCTGCGGCTCGCTGGTTCGCGGAATGCTGGGAGAGCCAGTGGTTACTTGTGGCGATTGCGGCTGGCCAATCCTTTCAGCTTCGTCACCGCAAGTCTGCCCACGCTGTGAGTATGCCAGGCAAGAAAGCTGACTGGTTTATCGCTTAGCGGAAATGTACTCCACCGCTTTTTCAATCAAACTCTTACATGCGGCTTCGTCGGCGAAAAGGCTCAAGCCTACCAACGATCCTTGCCCATCGCCCAACGATCCAGGCTGTCTAAATATTCACGAAACAATACGAGCCGCATCGCCACCGCCCGGCGCGCCGAGTCCTGACGCTCTTCAGTGTTGGCATAGCGCTGCAAGACTGCTTGCGGCATGCTGCCGTGCCCTTCTTCGTCCTGGGTAATTTTTCGGTAAGGTTGCTTGATCCAATCGGGCACCGTGGAGGCGTTTAAACATTTCTGCGTCAAGTAGGTTGCCACCGCCTCTCCTGCTAAGGAAAATCCGGCCATGCGCTGGCATGTGTCGGCTAAACCTTCGATAGCATTGAACATCGCTGTTTGAGCGGGCAATGGCTTGTAGTCAAAAGGCTCATAGCCCAGGTCACGGATCCGCTTTGTTAATAATAGGGCGTGTTCCATCTCTTCATGCGCCGATTCAGCCATAATGGCTTTGACTTCAAGCTCCGGAGTGGTCTTAAGCCAGGTTCCAAAGAGGTCGGCTGCGCGCAATTCATTAAAGAGCCGGCTTTTCATCACGCGAACCCGTGCTTCATCGGTCTCGAGTGGAATATAGCTATACGCCGGCGGTTGAGCGTCCAACGTCTGGCAGAAGACAGCTATTACATCGAGCAACTCTTGCAGGAAATCCTTAGTCTTGATCATATTTGTAACTAGCGGCGAGCGTCAGAACAGTCAATGCACAGCCTCTAACTGCTGATCGTTAGCGGTCATAGGCAGAAAAAGGCTAAAAACGCTTCCGGCGCCGACTTCGCTATTGACGGTAATTTTACCGCCGAGCGCTCCGGCAAGCTTTTTACAGAGACCGAGTCCCACGCCGGTGCCGCCGTAGTGCCGAGTCGATGATCCATCCAGTTGACGAAATCCTTCGAAGATGACTTCCTGGTCTTTTTTGTCTATACCGATTCCGGTATCGGCGACGGCGATCTCCAAAAAGCCACCGGTTTCGTCGACAAAGGTTCTGATTTTTATTTCTACTTCTCCCTTGTCGGTGAATTTGAGGGCATTGGTCAACAGCTGCACCAGTATCTGTTGAAGTTTTCTCGGATCACTTTGGATCGTCTCGATAGCCGACTCGATGTTTACTCGGAATTCGATAGGACGTCCGCGGATAAGTCGTTGCGTCATGATCTCGAGGCCACCCAAGATTTCCTTTACGTTTACATGCTCGAAACGGTTAGGCACGGCATCGGCCTCGATCCGCGAAAAGTCGAGCAAGCTGTCCATGAGATTGGATAGATCCTGCCCATTGTTGACCATACGTTGCAGAATCTCGCGCGAATCACCCGGTACGTCGCGGTCGAGAAGGATCTCGCCAAACCCGATAAGGGTACTCACCGGAGTGCGCAATTCATGGCAGACGTTGGCGACGAAATCTTTTTTAATCCGGTCGGCCTCGATCAACCTCCGCTTAGCGCCTTCCGCCTCGTCATAAAGCCGGCGATACTCATCCTTGGATTTCTCGGACTGCTCATAGCGTATGCCGTTTTCCAGTGAGAGAGCCAATTGATCGGTGAGTGTTCCCAACAGGCGCAGGTCGTCGCCACGATATTCGTTACCCTGTCTCTTGGCAGAAAAAGACGCCAAGCCGCGCACCTCGTGTTCGAAAACGATGGGGATCAATAGCTCGGAACGCAACGTTTCAAATATGACCAGCCAGTCTTGCCTTTGCCGTTCAAAGATAGGATTCGTCACGATCTCGCCGCGGGATACTCCTCGATATCCAGCAATGCTCTCCGTACTCCACAATGCACGGGCACGATCAATTAAGGTGGTAGAGTCTAGCTCGATGCCCCGGGTCATAGCCACCAAGTCACTTTGCGCCGCCTGAGAACGGTAGATCAATACCGCATTTTCAAGCCCAAGCCGCAAGGCGACCTGCTTCAAGAACCCCTCGGCGAGAACAGAGGCGGTCATAAGAGAACGAAGAAACAGACTGATTTCAGACTGAACCTTAACCGGATCGTATTCCTGACGATAGATGTACCGGTCGACCACTCTTTCGATTCCGCGCAAAACCGGATTGAAGATCAGTACGACCAGGACCGAGAAGAAAAGCGGAGTTAAAGGATCTTTGTCGTAGATACCTACTGAAGGACCAACGAGAAAAAAGATACCGGCATAAAGGGCCAAGAGGAACACCATTAATAACAACCGGGTCAGGCCGGCTTTGAGAGTGTTACCGAGATCGAACAGACTGTATTTCAAAAGCGCATAGGCAACGGAAAGAGGGAAAAATACCGTCGAAATCATCGCCAGATTATAAGGGATAGCCCATTGAAACGTGCTGGTTAACACAGTGGCGAATGTTGGGATAAGAAATCCAAGAACGGCGCCAACCAAAATAACCCGCAACCTTGAGCGCTCCAACTCCGGCACATTGTTCTTGAGTGCCGAACCGAGAATGCCCAAGAACGCCAAAGCCCCTACACAGGCAAACACATAAGCGGCACGAAATGTATAGATCCAGAGATCCACGGGGCCAAAGAATGTAACGCTGTTAAGCCAGCCGAGAAGCGCCGCCATGCTATAGATGAACACTAAGATTAACGGGTGGGAGCGTCGCAGCGGTTTGCCGCTTTTCAATAAAAACGCCAAATGAATACCGGCACTGGGAGTTAGAATCATGCCAAAGATGCGCATCTCCTTGGGGACAATGCCGTCTGTCATAAAATCAAAGGTGCTCTCGAACCAGACGAACACAGCCGTAACCATGAACGAAAGCGGCAGAGCCGCGGGCGAAGCGGCGCGAAAACAATAGGGCGCGACACCGATGACGAAAAAAGCGAGACCGGTCAAAACATACACCCCGAAGCTTAAAAACCAATCCTGCAAGGTGAACGCCATGGTCGGAATGGTCAGATCTAAAATTTTCGAGTTACGGATAACCTGATAATGGAAATGCGTACCCACCGGCGCGTTATGCGCACGTTGGTAAACCTCGGCACGGCGGCCTATCTGAGCGCCGTTGACGCTGACGATTTGATCCAACGACTGCAGTCCGGCGGCACCGCCGTTCCAATGAGGCAAAAAATAAGGCCCCACAGTGAGATTCTCATGCAGGAAAAATCCAGGAAAAGGTTTATAGATCCATTGGAAGGAAAAAAGCATCGTCCCGCTGACGACAACAAATGCGAATACAGCAAGTACAACGAGCAGGCCCCGCCGATGCCGGGATTGATGGGCCATAGGTCCCCCTTTGAAGAAAGCCATGGAGCGCCTGAATTCACCGGCATTTATCAAGAGAGCTCACGACCTGTCAAGGAGTGTCTCAGACGGGCTATCGGTCACCTCTATCGCACATCGGCGATATTGTAAGCAGCCGATCAATCGCTTCACGCCACGTCGACGGCAGCGACAAGCTTTAAAAAGATTCCGGCAGAGAATGGGGTTAGATTTTAGCGACGGTCTCACTGCGGAGAACCAGCCGAGTTTGCCGGCCCAATATTTCCAGCAACACCGCGACTCGCTCACTGCCTTTCATCTTCTTTTCGAAAATAGCCTCGAGACCGGCAAAAGGGCCCTCGTTGATTTTTAACGGGTCGCCGGGATTGAACAAGACGGGGTCGATTTCAGCGATACCTTGCGGGCACCGCTCGCGGAGCGCGACAATGATCTCATCGTGAACTCCCATTATCTCATTGCCGAACTTGAGAAAATCCTTCACTCCGGGCGAATAACGCGCCACCTTCCCTGAAACGATGAGATCTAAGCGGCAAAACAAATAGCCCGGAAACAAAGGCACGAGAACCCATTGGAATCTGTTGCCGATCCGACGCCGGTTGCGAAGCCAGGGTAGGAAGGTCTCCAACCTAAGATCTGACAAACGTTTAGCAACCTCTTTCTCCTTGTTTCCTTTGGTTTGAATTGCATACCAACGCATACCGGGTTGAATAAGTAACTCTTCAGGTTTCATGCAATGCCGTACCTCACTGCAACGGGTAGCGACGAATTTACAACATTTCAATCTAGCAGAACCAGCGCGAGATGATAATGGATTACGATGTTGAGCGATGGCTGATTGCCGGTATCCTGAAGAATAATCTTGACATTATTGGCAAAGAACGCTTCAATAATTACTGTAAGCACCGGGTAAAAATGAAGAAAGTGTTTTTTGGCGTCGTCTAAGTCAAAGAGCAAGGGCTGAGAGACCAGTACGTTGGGCTAACGGAGGTCGAATGCAAGCCATAAAGTTTTCCCGACTCTCGCTTTACAAACCTCAACGCGGCATCGCTCGTCCCCTTCCGGCTTTCGGCTTAACGTGAAGCACGTCTTGGGAAAAGCATTTTTACGGGTTTTGCCTCCGTCACCGCTTGGCTACAGGTTTTACTCATCCTCATTTTTTCTTTTGCGTTCAAATCCACCGACGTCGCTATTGAGTACTCATGATAAACTTTTCTCCAGAAAGGGGAGCTTCTGGCATGGACCATAGCAAAGAATTCGAAAAGCTCATTCGGAAAGATCGTGATCTTCACCAAAGCCAATCATGGCGCGGAAATCTGCTAGGCTATCTCGACAAGGTCAAAGATGATCCGAGGACTACCAAGTTAGCTCATGCCCGGTTGTATGATGTCATCATGAAAGCCGGTGTGAGAGACATCAACGTTGACGACGACCCCCATGCTAAGCGGCTTTACAAAGACGAGTCCATAAAAGTCTACGACTTTTTCGCCGACGAATTCTTTGGCATCGAAAAAACCGTCTCCCAGATCGTTCGCTACTTTCACGCAGCTTCGCTAAAGGGCGAAGAAAGCCGCCAAGTTCTGTATCTTATGGGGCCGGTGGGTTCGGGGAAGAGCTCGCTAGTGGAAAAGCTTCATCGCGGCCTCGAAGAGAGCCCACCTTTTTACGCCATTGAAGGTTGCCCTATGTTTGAAGATCCACTTCATTTGATTCCCCGCCACCTGCGCAAGGAGTTCGACAAAATGCTGGGGGTTCATATCGAGGGCGACCTGTGTCCCGTTTGCCGCTTCAAGCTGCAGCAGGAGTACGCCGGTAAATACGAAGAGTTCCCTGTCTGTACGGTTGAATTTTCGAAACGCTCTCGCGTCGGCATTGGCGTGGTTCCTCCAGTCGATCCCAATAACCAGGACACTTCGGTATTGATCGGCAGCGAGGACATTTCCAAGCTAGACCTGTATTCTGAAGGCGACCCGCGCGTACTCGAACTCAATGGCGCCCTGAACGTCGGCAACCGCGGCATAGTCGAGTTCATTGAAGTCTTTAAGAACGAGATCGAATACCTGCATTGCATGATAACGGCCACTCAGGAGAAGGTCGTGCCCGCTCCCGGCCGTCACGGACTCGTCTATGTCGACACGGTTATTGTCGCTCATTCTAATGAGGCCGAGTGGCAGAAATTTAAAGCCGACCATACTAATGAAGCCATTCTAGACCGGATCGTGGTCATTCGTGTGCCTTATAACCTGCGTTTGTCCGAGGAAGTAAAAATCTATCAGAAAATTATCCGTCATTCGGACTTCCGCGCTCATGTCGCTCCCCATACCCTTGAGATCGCCTCCATCTTTGCGATTCTTTCGCGCCTCGAGCCGACGAACAAATGCGATCCCATGACCAAATTACGCCTCTATAACGGTGAAGAAGTGGTCGAGAAGGGCAGGAGCAAAAAGGTCGACATTCAGGAGCTCAAAGAAGGCGTCAAGCGAGAAGGTCTGGCCGGCATCTCCACTCGGTTCATCATGAAAGCACTGGACAATTCTCTTTCAGACAACACGGCGGGAAATTGCATCAACCCGATCAACGTGCGCGAAGCATTGATCAACATGGTTAAGGAAGCCGACCTGTCCGATGATACAAGAAAGCATTATCTCGAGCTCTTACAAGACACTCTGCACAAGGAGTATCTGGAAATTCTGGAAAAAGAAATTACCCGGGCTTTCGTCTATTCCTATCAGGAACAAGCCGAAGCCCTGTTCCAAAACTATTTAGATCACGCCGAAGCTTATGTGAACAAGAGCAAGGTCAAAGACCGCAACACCAAAGAAGAGCTTTCTCCTGACGAAGGCTTTATGAAGTCTATCGAGGAACAGATTGCTATCATCGGATCGGCGGCCGACGGTTTTCGTCAAGAGGTCATCGCTTATCTGTGGGCGGCGAACCGGCGCGGTGAAAAGATCGATTACCGGAGCTATGAACCCCTGAAAGAAGCGATCGAGAAGAAACTGATCACATCTGTCCGAGATCTCAGCCGGGTAATTACAAAATCGCGCATGCGTGACGAGGACCAGTCGGAAAAGTACAATGTCATGGTTAAAAACCTCCTTGAGAACGGCTATTGTCCGAGCTGCGTCGATGTCATCCTCAAGTATGCCGCCAACAATCTTTGGAAGGATTGATGCCTATGCGAGGACAGCGTGAGGACCCGACCCGCATGGATCGCACATCGTATACCATCTTCCGTCCCTACAACCCGTCTTCTGGCCAGCGTAGCGACAGGAGTGCAGGCGATCGTTTGCGCCACCGCCAGAAAGTCCGTGAAGCCATAAGAAACAATATTGCCGATATCATCGCCGAAGAGTCCATCATCGGAAAGGATAACAATCGTATCATCAAAGTGCCGATACGAGGCGTTAAAGAATACCGTTTTGTCTATGGTGACAACGCGCCCGGAGTCGGGCAAGGAGGCGATCAGGAACCTCAGCCAGGCCAAGTCGTCGGCCAAGGCGACCAAAGCAAGCAACCCGGGCAAGCTGGAGACCGGCCCGGCATTGATTACTACGAAACGGATGTCAGTTTGGATGAAATCATCGATTTAATGTTCGAGGATCTGGAATTGCCGGACCTCGAACGCAAACGGCTGCGGCAACTCGAGGTCGAAAAGCAGTTCCGCCAGAAGGGATTCAGAAGAAAAGGCATCCGGGTACGTTTGGATAAGAAGCGAACAGCTCGATCACGGCTCAAGCGCAAGAAAGCTTCACAGCGAAAAGAAGTCCCGGCCGGGCTCAGCAAGCGCTTTCCCTTCCATAGAGATGATCTGCGCTATCATCATTCCGTGAACGACTTGCGCCGTGAGTCCAATGCCGTTGTTCTGTGTATCATGGATACCTCCGGCTCCATGGATACCATGAAAAAGTATCTAGCCCGAAGCTTCTTTTTTATCCTGTATCAGTTTATTTGCAGCCGCTATCAAAATGTCGAAATTGTTTTCATCGCACATCATACCGAAGCTCAGGAAGTCACCGAAGAGGATTTTTTCCATAAGGGAGAATCCGGCGGCACCTTTGTTTCTTCGGGTTACAACAAGGCGCTGGAAATTATTAACCAGCGTTACCACCCGGCGCTATGGAATGTCTACGTATTCCATTGTTCGGACGGTGACAATTTTGATTCCGACAATCCGGCCGCCTTGAAAGCAGCCACAGAACTGGCGCAATCATCCAATCTATTCGGCTATGGCGAAATCAAGCCATTGGGAGCAGGCTACTACGGGAGCAGCTTGATCCAATTGTTCTCCCAAATCGAGGCGGCAAACTTTCAGACCATCCAGATTCATCGAAAGGAGGATATCTGGACCTCCTTCAAGACATTTTTGGCCAAGGATCGCGCCCGCGAGGATGCAGCATAACCTGACAACGCTCTTAACCATGGACTATACGATTCATGATCTTGAAGATTGGAATAGTCGAATTCTGCAGGCTGTGCATCAAGTCGGCCTCGACCCCTACCCTCAGGAGTTCGAAATCTGCGACCACGAAGACATGCTCTCCTACATGGTTTATTCGGGCATGCCTTCTCATTATCCACACTGGTCTTACGGCAAGAGCTTTGAGAAACTAAAAACACTCTACGATTATGGCGTGAGCGGCCTTCCCTATGAGATGGTGATCAATTCCAATCCGTCGATCGCTTATCTAATGCGAGATAACAGCCTTGCTTTGCAAATCCTCACCATCGCCCACGTCTACGGACACAACGATTTTTTTAAAAACAATTTCACCTTTAGCGCGACACGCGCTCAGTACACCATCGAGACCTTTAAGAGCCATGCCAACCGCGCGCGCCACTACGTAGAAGATCCTAGTATCGGGCTCGAAAGGGTCGAGCGTATTCTCGACGCTGCGCACGCTCTATCACTTCAGTGCCGCCGTAATCTTTCGATCCGGAAGCTTTCAGCGGAAGAACAACTGGAAAACAAAGTCCAAGAGTCCCATCCGCCCGCCGATCCATTCGGCGCTATCCACCGCCGTCCAGAATATGTTTCACCTGACTTCAACAAAGTCCCCTTGTATCCTGAAGAAGATCTTTTGATTTTTGTACGCGATCACAATCCGCACTTAGCCGATTGGGAGAAAGATCTGCTGACAATCGTGCACGAGCAGGCGCAGTATTTCATCCCGCAGATTGAAACGAAGATCATGAACGAAGGATGGGCCAGCTTCTGGCACAAACGAATTCTGGAATCATTAGAGCTGCCGCAAAATCTTCATCTGGAGTTTATCGTGCGGCATACCCAGGTATTGCGTCCTACCCCGGGCGGTTTGAATCCGTATCACGTCGGCATGAAAGTATGGGAGAACATAGAAAAGCGCTGGGACCAACCCACGGCCGAGGAGGAGAAGGAATACGGACGGAGAAACAAAAGCGGGACGGAAAAGCTTTTCGAGGTGCGAGAGGTCGAACGCGACGCTTCCTTTCTGCGCCGTTATCTAACTGAAGAGCTGGTGCGGGAACTCAACCTTTTCGAATACCGCACTAGAGGAAATGAACAAGTCGTCAGCCGGGTGGCGGACGATCAGAATTGGCGCCAGATTAAGGAAACGCTGATTCAAAACGTAGGCACCAGCACGATCCCGGTCATCAAGGTCGAAGACTCCGATTACAACAACAACCGAACGCTATTTCTCAGGCACTACCACGATGGACGCGATCTGCAATTGGAATACGCCGAAAAAACACTTCAATACTTGCATCAATTGTGGGGGCACGAGGTCGCTCTCGAGACCTTCCTGGACAGTCGCAGATCCCTCCTTTCGTACTCCGACAACCGACTCGCCATCAAGAACGCTTCATAGTTTTATCTTCGTTTGCCGTCAGAGTTGCCAAAATTACCGCCTCGTGCAACTACTGACGGCAGAGAGTATATGGCTATGACATCCTGGAAAAACACGGTTGCAATTCAAAATTACATCACCAATGCAATCGATGGCGGCGCCATCGGTAACAAACAAATCGCCGGAATTATCGGCGATGCTCCGTCGCTTTACTCCAAGAGCCCTGTGCTATGGAACGCCGCGTTTGATTATCTCGGCATGAACGCCATCTACCTACCGCTCGACGTCGACAGTTCCTGCTTGGGCGATGTCATCGCCGCAATGAGAGCCACCGACCGCTTTCTCGGAATCAATGTTACCGTCCCCTACAAACGTAGAATCATGGACTTTCTCGACGAGGTCGATCTGGGCGCCGAACGTATTCAAGCGGTTAATACCATTGTCCGCACCTCGACCGGGAGACTAGTAGGTTACAACACCGACGGGGAAGGCTTCATCGACAGTCTCCTAGTGCCCGACCCGGGGCAAAGCCAAGCTTTTATGTCATCGCTGCGGGAAGTCGGCGTTTTGCTCTTGGGTGCCGGCGGCTCAGCGCGAGCAGTTGCCTTCCATCTATCCGATCTGCTCGAGGGGAGGCAGCTTTTAATCTGCAACCGAACGGCAGAGCATGCTCATTCGTTGGCAACGGAGCTTAGAAGACATGGCCGTAACGCTCATCCTATCGACGAAAACGAAATTGGGATCTGGGCTCCCAAAGTCGGCCTGATCGTTAACTCGACGACCAAAGGCCAAGGTGGCGTGCGAAAGTTGCCGGATGGCAGGTTGACGGACTTGGAACCGTACTCATCCTTGGCTTCGGCTCATCCCTTGACAATAACTCAGCCGGACTTCGACAACCCCCAAGCGCGGCAGCAGTGGTTACGTGCCGCCCGAGCCGACATCGATGCCAACAATCAAAGCTCGATGAATTTGGCTCAGTCGACCCCGCAAAGTGTTCGTTTTTACGATTTGATCTACCATCCGGAAGAAACCGTATTTTTAAGCCATGGCAAACTGACCGGCCATCAAACGCGAAATGGCAAGGCGATGATTATACACCAGGCGGTGATCGCTTGTTGCAGGCACATTTGCAAGCATCACTTGATCGAATCCGGCAAGGACGATGCCATCACGTATCAAGCGATTAGCGAACTTATGTTCGCGAGTTGGTAGCCAACGTTTCTTGGCGACCTACGTGCGGCGAGACTGAGAATTGAACGCACTTGCGCGAGAATTCCAGGAAACTGTCGATCGAACTCGACCCGAATTTCAACAAGCAAGCCGCATTCGACGCGACATCAACATGATTAATCCGATCGCCATAAGGAACAAACTGATCCATTGAGCTTCGCTGAGTCCAAAAGCTAAAATGGGATTTACCCGCCAGAATTCGACTGTAAAGCGCGCGAACCCCGCCATTACAAGATAAAGCCATGAGATGGTTCCGGGGGCGAACCCTCTGCTCCTGATCGACCAGAGGACGCCGAAAATAATTAGCGATTGTAAAAACTCGTAGACAGGCGTCGGATGCACGCGGACACCAGGCGGATAAGGTACGCCCGTTATTGGATCAACCCAGCCTATAATGGCATTGGTATAGGCGACTCCCCAGGGCGCGTCGGTTACGGCGCCCCAGTCGCCATCGCCAGCGATGTGACAGCCAAGGCGCCCCACACCATAAGCGATCGCCAACGCTGGAGCCGCGATATCGGCGGCAATAAGCCATGGAATCTTGTTTTTCCTTGCCACCCAAGACACCGCCGCGGCACCGCCAACTAACCCACCATACCAGGTAAATCCAGCGCCGGTCAGAATGTAGCTCGACGGGGAACTTAAAAAATTACTCCACTCGCCAAGGATAAATAAAATCCGCGCGCCGATGAGCCCACCGATGGCCGCGGCAAAGACCATCGTCGATGCAAGCTCGGCATCATATTCTCGACGTTTTAGCTCAGCATGAACCACCCAGGCAGCGGACAACGCTGCCAAAGCCATCAACGCCCCGAAGCTGTAAATGGTTATCGGGCCTATTTGAAAAAGAATCGGATACATAATGCCTAATGAACACCTCGCTAACTAGTTACTCAAACTAGCAAAAAAGAAAGCCGAATTCATCTCGGAGTGTTTGCATAAACGACTTCGAACGAAATCGCCGCGTTGTCGGAGACCGACACCCGGGCCGTCTTCGTGCCCAATCGTTCGTGCCAGATTTCAATACCGTAGTTCCCTGCTGGAATACCGTCGAAGACAAACAAACCGTTCTCCCCCGTAACGTAAAAATAAGGAGTCGAAACGACCATGATAGCGGCGCTCATCCAGGTATGAAGCACATCGCAGTCAATTTTAAGGACGCCGACTCTTGCCAGTACCTTGGATACCTGGCGCCAGCGAGGCAGCCCGACGTTGAAAAGAGTATCCTTACCGATTCGCGCATGGACCGTATGAAGAATGGGATCGCTGTTTTTAAGAATCAATTCACTACCTACCGTAGCGACCTGGACGTGCGGCACGAACGCGCATTGCCTGTTGTCCAAAACAATTCGCCCAGGATGAATAGCTGCAGTCCGGTCCAAGGGTCGCATCGTGACGACAGCGTTGCGGACACCGCCGTCCGGGCCGACCAGCAGCGTATCGTTGGGAACCGTCAATCCGCAAAAGCTTCGGCTCTTGACGACTTTAAGGGGTGGCGACCTGCGATACTCGCCTGAAAGGAAAACCGATCCACTGACTCGGCCGCTATGGGTAATCGTCGCTCGGTCGCCATGTTGCGGTTTGCCGGCGCCGGCAATCACAGAGCCTGGCCATGAAACGATTTTCAGCAAGATGATCAAGCCGACAATAAAGTTTGCTTTCATTATCCCCTGCTGTTCCAAAAACATAGTGCCGTTTCCCCGATCAACGCCTGTTCCACAGATAGCATCGGTGCCCATCCGCGCATTTGGCAAGAAGCCGAGCCGGCTCAATAGCTGTTGTGAGCCGTGGGTTTCTCTGCTAACACTTCATGCAAATGGATCCCTATTCCAGCCTTTACCCACGGTCCGCCGGAGTGCTTGCCGGATAATCTTCGTGTGTTAGGTAATGACATTGTGCGTGCCGTTATCCAGAGAGTAACAGAAGCCCGGGTCACAGTATCGGAGAGTGTCATCGGAAAAATAGGACCGGGCCTATGCGTTTTCCTCGGCGTAGGCAGAGACGACGGTGAGAGCGAGGCCGATTTCCTCTCGGACAAAATCAAAAACCTGCGCATCTTCGAAGATCAGCAAGGAAAAATGAACCTGTCTGTAATGGCTGCGGGCGGGGAACTTCTGATTGTTTCACAATTCACCTTGTATGGGGATTATAAAAAAGGCAATCGCCCGTCTTTCACTGAGGCGGCGCCTCCGGCTCAGGCAGAGAAGTTATATGATTACTTCCTGCGGCGGCTGCGGTGTGCCGGTCTCACGGTTGCCTGCGGACGATTTCAAGCCAAGATGATAGTTTCGCTCGTCAATGACGGACCGGTCACGTTGATCTTAGAGAGCTAAGCATGCAGGTCGTTCTGTTTCAACCCGAGATCCCGCCAAATACGGGTAGTATAGCACGCCTTTGCGCAGCGACGCTTACCCCGCTCCATTTGATCGAACCGCTCGGCTTCAAAATCGACGACAAGCACCTCAAGCGGGCGGGCCTCGATTACTGGAAATTCGTCGATTTGCGGGTGCACAAATCGTGGGACGACTTTATTCGAAAATCGACCGCAAAACGGCTGCTCTATATTTCGAAACGGGCCGTCAAATCTTATACGTCGGTTCACTATGAAGAAAATGACTATCTAGTCTTTGGCCCTGAAACGCAGGGTTTGCCCCAACAATTACTTGACGAAAATTCAGCGCATTCATTTTGTATACCGATGGCTGGTCACGGAGTGCGTAGTCTAAACCTCTCTAACGCTGTGTCCATCGTGCTCTATGAGGGGCTGCGGCAGTTGGGGAGAGCATAGTTTAATCTCCCGAGGCCTTGACCGCGGAAATTAATACAGTTATTTATTCGCTATTAAATTTCATGCCTTTAGGGGGTTTGATATGAGGATTGGGGCTCCAAGAGTTCGCCCGCAGATGTTTTTCTATGTGTTGGCGTTTGTTTTTCTTTCCTCGGTCGGTTTGATGTCGAATGGAAAAGCTGCAGAAAAGATGGAACAGGACGCTACTCCGTCTAAAGAATCGTTCAACCTTATTCTGCCCTTTCAGAATCTGACGGTCGGACAAGGACAAGAAGTGACTATGGATACCGAGGTGGTTAACCGCCGTAAGGATCCCGTAGAAGTCGACCTGACTCTCGGCGCCATCCCCAAAGGTTGGGAAGTAAATTTTAGTTCTCGCTATCCGAGCTTTCCGATTCGCTCGGTCATGGTGCAGGGCGAGAAGTCAACGACGATAGAGTTCAAAGCTAAAGTTCCTGAAAATACCAAACCTGGAAAGTACCAGATCAAGGTAACCGCTAAAGACGAGGCCGGACCCACCGAGTACGTCGATACTATAAACCTGAACGTAACCTCTAGGAAAGTAGAGACAGGCGGATTACGGCTCACTAGCCAGTATCCGGTTCTAACCGCGCCTTCCGGTCAGACCCTCAAGTTCACTGTCGATTTAAGAAACGAGACGAATAAGCCGCTGCCGGTGTCGCTCACGGCGCAAACACCGCCCGGTTGGTCCGTTCGTTTCAAGCCCCAGTTCGGTGATACTCAATATTCTTCAATTCTGTTGAAGGAAAATGGTTCCGAAACCGTCGCCGTCGAAATCGACACCCCCGCCACAGCTGAGGCTAAAGAGCAGCCAGTGACGATCATGGCCCGATCGGGCGGCTACGAAGCCAGTGCCAATCTAAAAGTCAGCCTCAAAGGAACTCAAGATCTCAAGATGGGCTCGTTAGCCGGGACTCTCAACACATCGGTGACCGCCGGTAAACTGGCCCCGATTGATTTCGTTGTCGCCAATGCCGGTACCGCGCCGATTCGTAACCTTGCATTCATCACCAAGAAACCCAGCGATAAGTGGACCGTCGAATTCAAACCCGGCAAGATCGACGCTTTAAATCCAGGCGAGGTGCGCGAGATCAAGATGGAAATACTCGCGCCGGAACGAACCATTGCCGGCGATTATCTATTGAATCTGACCGCCAATTCTCCAGAGGTCAACCGCTCCGTGGAGTTTCGCGTAACGGTTTCGACGCCGACTGTATGGGGTTGGGTGGGATTCGGAATCGTTGCATTGGTGGTTCTTGGACTGGTTATCGTGTTTTTCCGCTTGGGACGGCGATGAGCGCGGTCGTAGACACCAAGAATTTGACCAAGCGCTACCGCGAAACGCTTGCAGTCAACGCCCTCAATCTATCGGTCCAAGAGGGAGAGGTCTTCGGCTTCTTGGGGCCCAATGGCGCCGGCAAGACAACCACCATCCTGATGCTGTTGGGACTCACCGAGCCCACTTCAGGACAACTATCCGTGTGCGGATTTAATCCCACCCACGAACCGCTAGAGGTCAAGCGGCGAGTCGGTTATCTCCCGGAAAATCCCGGCTTTTACGACGACTTAAGCGCCAAAGAAAATCTTCTTTACATGGCGCGACTGAATCGGATTCCGGAAGACGAAGCGCACCGCCGAACTGCCGAAGTCTTGGAGCAGGTCGGTCTCAGCGACGACGGCCGTCGTCTGGTTCGCGAGTTCTCTCGTGGAATGAAACAACGGCTGGGCATCGCCGAAGTCCTGGTAAAAAAGCCGGTGGCGATCATTTTGGACGAGCCAACACTAGGAATCGACCCCGATGGGGCGATCCGTATTCTTGAGTTGATCAAGAATCTCAACGACGAGCACAACCTGACGGTCATGTTGTCGTCGCACCAATTGCAGCAAGTCCAGCAAATCTGTAATCGCGTCGGAATCATCGTCAAAGGTCGTCTCATCGTACAGGGTGAGATGGATGAACTCGGCAAAGCCGTCCTTAAGGGCCGCCAGTGGAACTTTTTACTCGAAGTTGGTGGTAGCCCCGATGGTTTCGAGCGAGAGCTGCAAGCGATCAACGGCATCGACGAAATTGAAAAGCGCAGCCACGGCTGGTTTTTGCGTTGCATAAAAGATGTTCGCCCCGAAGTCGTTTCACTGGTTACAAGCAGAGGACTTCCACTGTTGCAACTGCGATCTGAAGACCCGACTTTGGAAGAAATCTACCTAAAATATTTTCGCGAGGCGTAAAAGATGAATGTGGTGTTTTGGAAAGAGCTGGCTGATCACTTCAGTAGCCGTCGCTTCATGATCCTGATTTTCATTATCGTACTGACGGGGCTTTGGGCCACCTATGCGACCGGCCAGGCCATTCGCCAGAACACGGAAAGCATTCCGTCGCAATACGCGTTTCTTCTCCTGCTCACGTCTAGCGGCGAAACGCTCTTTTCGCTGGCGACATTTCTGGGATTCTTCGGCCCTTTGGTCGGAATCACCTTGGGATTTGATTCCATCAGCGGTGAATATGCGCGCGGCACGCTAAGCCGCGTACTCTCGCAACCTATTTATCGTGATAGTTTCATCAACGGAAAGTTTTTTGCTGGTCTCGCAACGGTCGCTGTGCTGTGGGCATCGATCCTATTACTGGTAATTGGGCTGGGGATCACCTTGCTTGGTTTTCCGCCGAACGGTGAGGAACTATGGCGCATGCTTATTTTTACCACCGTAGGAATCTTCTACGTTGGCTTTTGGCTCGCACTTGCCATGCTCTTCTCGTTATGGTTTCAGAAAACCGTAACCGCGGCTCTGGCTTCGATGGCGGTTTGGCTTTTCATGACCTTGTTTGTAACCATCGTCAGCCAAGGCATCGCCAATGTGGTTGTTCCTGACGCTTCAACTCCCGAAACCATGGCCCGGCGGGCCGACGTCGAGAATCTCGTCGGTCGTATCTCGCCGAGTACTTTGTTCTCGGAAACCGTTCATATTTTACTCAACCCAGCAGCTCGCGTTTTCGGTTTGGCGCTCGAAAGCCAAGCCCAAGGAATTCTACCAACGCCGCTGGCTCTTGGTCAGAGTTTGAATCTTATCTGGCCTCACGTTATGACCCTCTTCGGCTTGGTGACAGTCTGTTTTGGAATTTCATACATCTTCTTCATGCGCGCCGAGATCCGGGCGTAACACTAATCACAATTATAAGAGCTCGTCTTGGCGAAAGGACTAATCCTACCGCCAAGCTTTCTAGCCGGGTCTTGCTGCTCCGCCAGCGGGTTAACTTAATCAATATTGCAAAAATCTAAAACCCTCTGCCTGAAGAATTGTTCGTGTATTTAATGTTGATTATAAAATTATTGCGTCTAGTATAAAAAAATTTCACTTTCATTAAATCCGACTCAGGAGGGTTCATGGCCTACCGCGATCTTCGAAACTACATCACCGCGCTGGAGAAAAAAGGAAAGCTCAAACGCGTTAAGAAAGAAGTCGATAAAGATTGGGAGATTGCCGCCGTCTGTCGACAACTCTTTAAAAAGATCTCACCCCATAACCGGCCGGCTTTGGTTTTTGAGAACGTCAAAGGTTTCAGCATTCCCGTCGTCGCAGGGGTGCTCGGCGCCTCCAGAAACATTTACGCCATCGGTTTGGAAACCGACTCAGTCGAAGGAATAAATCGCAAGTGGGATTATGCTTTAAGCAATCCCATTCCTCCACGGCTTGTCAAAGAGGCACCCTGCAAAGAAAACATACTTCACGGTGACGACGTCGACATCACGAAGCTGCCCGTGCCCATCTGGACCGTCGGCGAGGACCCGGGACCGTTCTTTACGTCGCCATACGTGATTACCAAAGACCCGGAAACGGGAGTTTGCAATGTTGGAACCTATCGTATGGAGATCAAGGGTCCCAACAAAACCGGTTTTCTAATCGGGATGCGTCAGGATGCTGCCTGGCACATCCGAAAAAATGAAGCCCAAAACAAACCCACCCCGGTCGCAGTCGTCATTGGTGCCGATCCTTCTATCGGCTATGTATCGGTTTCAAAAATGTCGGATGCCTTGGATGAATTTGCCGTTGCCGGGGCGTTGCGCGGCGAACCGGTCGATTTAGTTCGCTGCGAAACCATTCCCCTCGAAGTGCCGGCAACCGCGGAAATCGTGTTGGAAGGTGAAATTCCACCCAACTGTTTAGAACGCGAAGGCCCCTTCGGGGAATACACGGGCTACATGGGGCCAGCGGGCGATCAGCCCTTTTTTAATATCAAGTGCATGACCTTCCGCAACAAACCGCTCTATCAAGCCTTTATCAGCCAGATGCCACCGTCGGAATCGAGCTGTATACGAGGCGTAGGCCGGGAATGGCCGCTCTTCAAACATTTGAAGGACACTTTGCATATCCCCATAAAGGATCTTCGCTTGAAGGAAGCCGGCGGCAGCGGAGCGTACCTGGTCATTTCACTCAAAAAACAATTTGATGGCCAGGTACGGCAGCTCATGTACGGCGCTTGGTCAATGAGAACGGGTTTCGGCAAAATTACCCTCGTCGTTGACGATGATATCGACGTGTGGGATGATTTTGCCGTCGACTGGGCGTTAAGTTGGCACGTGAGACCCGATCGCGACATTTATATTGAAAAAGATATTCAGGCCGTGGGTCTTGATCCTTCGCAAGCACCCGCGTCCGTCCCACAGCATCATCCAAGCCGCTACCACGGCTCGCGTCTAGCAATTGATGCCACGAGAAAGCACGAGTATCCGGCAATTTCGCTTCCGCCCAAGGAACACCTGGCTATCGTTGCTAGCCAGTGGAAGACCTACGGGATAGAAGATTAAGGAGCGAAGTTTTTAACGAGCCGTCGAGGACATCTTTTGGGCGGCGGCCATGATCGACTCGATAATTTTTTTATAGCCGGTGCAGCGGCAAATATTGCCATGCATGAAGTGCTTGAGTTCGTCTTCGGTCGGATCAGGATTCTCGTCCAACAGCGCTTTAGAAGCGAGAATCATTCCCGGTGTGCAAAAACCACATTGGAAACCGCCGTGCTCGATGAAAGCTTCTTGAAGAGGATGAAGCTTACCATCGTCGGCCAGTCCTTCGATCGTCAAAACGCTTCGCTCCCTCACTTCGAACGCGAGCGTCGTACAGGCACTCACCGGGCGCCCATCGACAAGCAAAGTGCATGCGCCGCACACCTGAACATCACAGGACCTTTTCACTCCGGTGAGGCCCAATCGCTCACGTATAACATCCAAAAGCAGTTCGTGCGGCTCGACATCCAACTCCTGCAATTTACCGTTTAGTGTGAAAGAAATCGGCACCGTTTGAACATCTGGACGTCTTAACATCGTATTCGCCATTTGGAAATTCTCCCTAGTTGTCGCAGTCATTGGCTGAGGGCACTGTGAAATGCGCGTTTCAACAGCACCCCGACAATGTGCTCCTTGTAGTCCTGTGCACCGTGTAAATCGCTAATGGCTTGCGACGCTCGGCCCGACGTCTCCCCTGCCTGCACAATATTTCGTGTCGCCTCGTCTAAGCTTTTACCCTTCAGTAGCGCTTCAGCCTCCGGGACTCGCATTGGCGCAGGTCCCGCGCATCCGACCGCTATCTTGATATCGTCGACCACACTTCTGTCGGCATTCAGATTGACCACTACCGCGACACCCACACTGGGCCTCTCTAAATAACCAAATTTCATATAGCAAACACCCGATGGTTTGGCTGGAATGGGTACGGCAATTGTCGTCAGCACCTCATCAACTTCGAGCGCCGTTTCATAAGCATCGACAAAGAAAGATTCCGCGGGAATTTCTCGCTTACCATTGGATTTTTCGGCTGTAAGACTGGCTTCCAAGGCGATCAGTAAGGTTCCAGGATCGGCATGGGGTTCGGCGAAACAGAGATTGCCGCCAAGGGTACCCACTTGCCGCACTCGAACATTAGCGACGTTCTCTTCAAGTTTAACCAAAGCGGGCAGGTTTTGCTTCAAAACCGGCGAGGTTTCAAGTTGATGATGAGTACAGAGCGCACCGATATAAATCGCGCCGTTATGCTGTTTGACCTCATTTAGACCCTCGATACCTTTAACATTGACAAGGCGTTCGTAGTGAACGAGACCTTCCTTCATAGCGAGAAGAAGCTCCGTGCCTCCCGCATACAATTTCGCCGAGTCTCCGAAACGCCCTAATAATTCCGAAATCTCGCCTACGCTTTGCGGCTCCTCTAATCGGAATCTTCGCAGCATCTCAAGAGTCTCCTTCCAATCGCTTCTTCACCGCTTGGGCAAACTCGTCCAAAACTTGGTCGGCCTTTCGTTTGATAATGCCATGTCCCAGGGCCGCAAGTTTGCCTAAGATATCGACTCCGGCGACAAAGTCCAGAATCGTTTTATCGTCTTCGCCGCGTAGTTTAACTTCCAAATCGAGCTTCATCCGGCTACCGATTTTGTTGTCCGCGCCCGACGCTTGAGCCTTGATGCGCGACAACTCTTCGCGTTCGAGAACTTCGATGGTTGTCGGAAATTCCACTTTGAATGGCCCGACTTTTTCAACCATAATCGCGGAATAACGCTTGCCCTCTTCGATGGTTTTTGCCTCCTTACAACCGGGCACGCAGGCGATAAACCGGTCGACGTCCCAGATGAAATTCCAGACCTTTTCCTTAGGAGCCTGGATCTCTACTTGTTTTTGAAACTGCAATGTTCCCTCCCACCATTAATTTGTTGTTCGTATCAAAACCAAGGCAAACAGGCAAGCGCAAGAGGGCTCGTTCGACCTTTATGAGCACGGACCTTAAATACAATTTAGAAAGAATGAATTGAAAAAGAAGATCGCGCGCTTGTCTAATTTGCACTCTTTCCGGCGATTGTACCCGGCATATCTTTCAGTTCTTTGCTCAAATAGTTCTTGAGCTTCTTTTTGACCCGCTCTTCGATCTGGCGGACGCGTTCCCGGCTAATTCCGTATTTTTCGCCAATTTCTCTAAGCGTTATCGGCTCTTCATTCAACAGTCTTTCACGGAAGATGACCAGCTCCTTATCTCTCAATGTCGTCGCAAAATGTTCCATTTTTTCATGCAGCAAGTCGCGATATTGGTTTTCGGCGAAGTGTTCTTCCGGACTTTGCTTCTCGTCACGGAGGAAATTGAGCATTGTCGCCTCTTCATCCTCGCCAATCGGCATGTCCACCGACAGATCTCGATTAGCCAAGCGTTGCTCCATCTCGACGACTTCATCTTCTTTAACATTGAGTCGTTGTGCCAGAAGTTTAGGACCGGCGGTCAAACCTTCAGCCTCGATCCTTTCTTTCTCTTTTTGCAAATTGAAGAATAGTTTGCGTTGCGCTTGGGTGGTTCCAATCTTAACCATTCGCCAATCATTCATGATGTACCGAATCATGTAGGCACGAATCCACCAGACCGCGTAGGATGGAAAGCGCACACCTCGGTAGGGATCAAAGTTTTTCACCGCCTCCATCAGCCCCATGTTACCTTCCTGAATCAAGTCCAGAAGACTTTTAAATGCCTTCTGATATTCCCGCGCAATCATCACCACCAAGCGCAGATTACCGGTAACGAGTTTATAAGCGGCTTCGATATTGCCGAATTCTTTGAACTGGACCGCGAGTTCATGCTCCTCCTGACGGGACAGCAGCGGAAAACGTCGGATTTCCGAAAGATAGCGTTGCAGCGGGTCGAATTTGACCAAAGCCTTTTCGGTCGAATCGGCCAGGTTCTCTTTTCCACTTTCCATCGACAAATCGACCTCTGGAATGGGAATATCTATGGGCGATAATTTTTCGTCTTCGGCCATGAGGTCTAACCCTCAATACCAAAGGATCGGTAGATGAATTTGCAACTGTCTATCCAATGTCAATAAAGGTTTCAGCAAACCCAACTGTCAGGGGTGGGAATTAATGGTTTGCTATATCAGGATTCTTGCGGTTTCTTTCGGACCTTGGTAGCCGCAATCTCGCGCAGCGCAACAACAACCTCGCGATTATCGGAATCGATGAGTGGTTTGGCGCCCTTGAAGAGTTGCCTGGCTCGTTTTGATGCGAGCATGACGAGCTCAAAGCGATTAGTAACTTGGTCTAAGCAATCTTCTACTGTGATCCGTGACATAAACACTCCTCAATCTTGTCCGATTCAACCAGATTTCGCAGCTCCAGTCAACGATAGCGCCGCTCGCGCCTTGACAAGAAATTTGCTTAAACCTATGGTTACATACGAATATTTCAGATGTCTATCCAAATTTGCAGAAAGTTGAAAGACTTCTTCTTCCCCGAACGAGGAAATGATAATTATTCGCGCTCCACAGCGCCGGTCGACAGTCTACTAGGTGCCTATGAATTAATTTCAAAGTTAGCGAACCAGATCGAGTCACATGCCGGCAGAGCGCCATATCCTCACGTTGCCCAACAATTGCGCCGCATCGCGGCGGAAAAGCATGACAGCGCCAGGAAGATTAAAAGCATGATTGAAGATCTTGGCGAACAAATGGAACCGATCACGAATGAGCCGGCACCAGGGAAGAATCACTGGGAACGATTAAACGTCGATTTGCAGAATCAGATGAAGTTGGATAATTTTCTTGTAGGGTTGGAGTCAAACGCTGGAGAAATACCGCAACTTGCGGAAATCCTGCAGGAACTTAAAATCGGCCAAAAGTCACACCGCCGAAGCTTAACCAGTCTGCTCGCACTTGCAGATCCTCAAGCAAATCAAACATAAAATTGGGAACATGACGCTTAGAACGGCGGGAACTGAAGTCTGGATCGAGATCACTTATCTGGGGATTCGTCTGTCAATGTTCGTATTGAATCGATCGCCTGTTTTGTGAAAACGCCACATCCAATGCAAGCCCAGTAACGATCGCTTGCCAGGCTTCATCCTCTGACAATCCTTTTTCTTTAATGGAACGCCAGAGAACAAGCACCTCTTCCTCAGTGACGCTTTCCAAGAGGTCCTGATCGCATTCCTGCTCAATGGTCGGTTCTGGACTGAATCTCATTAGACGGTAACTCATTGGCTTTGACCTTCCTAATCTAGGCGTTACTAACCGCATAACAAGCAAATAAAATGCCAATGGCAAGTTAGTTGTAACTTCGAGACCTTTAGCGCGCAAATCACTCAAGCCCGCCGATTTTGAAGGCGAAAGTTGTCAAAATAGCGCAAATTTAAGACACGCGCTGTAGGAAAAGCTCTCCGTATCTTTAATTGATGACGGCGAGCCCGGAAATTTCGATCATGCAGTCAGGATTGTAGAGGCTTTTAACCTCCACCAGGGTGATGGCGGGAAAGTATTTACCGAATATCTCTCTGTAAATTGCACCCAAAGATTTCTTATTTTCAACGTAGGCTTTTAAATCGGTAATATAAATCGTCAAGACCGCGTAATGGCGTGGGTCTCCGCCTGCCGCATTAATCGCAGTTTTTAGATTCCGGATGACCTGAGCGAACTGCGCCACGAAGTCGCCTTTGCCGACAACCTGTCCGTGGCTGTCAAACGGGGCCTGGCCGGCAACGTGGACAATAGTCCCGCCGGTAACTTTGGCAACATGAGCATAGCCGACCGGAGACTCCAAGCCAGCAGGGTTCAACAATTCGAATGGCATTTGCCGATCTCCTTATTTCGCGTAAAGTCCGGTCGTGACCGGGCTCCAATAATCAATAAAGCTCTTCATTTCTCCAACAACATCATCCGATGCCGCGACATAAGGCAAAATAATTCGGGTCGCACCGGCTTCAACATAAGGTTTAATCTGGTCGACAACTTCCTGCGCTGAGGCCGCCGCGATCAGTGGCAAGCCTGCAAACATGCGATTGCTTACCAATTTGCGTGCCGCATGAAAACCATCCGCCTTCCAAGCGGCGCGCATTCCCTCGACTTCGGACGCGAATCCCATACGCGCCAGAAGGTCGCGGTAATAGTCGGCCAGCGCATAGTACGTAAGCGCATGACTCAAGGCATCCCGAGCGGCATCAGAACTGGCGGCGATGGAACAGCGAATTTTACAGATGACTTCCACTCTGGACGGGTCCTTCCCCGCCTCTTCAGCGCCTCGTTTGACCTCTTCGGAAATTCGCCTGACTTCGGCCGGATTGGCCATATTGATCAAAACACCATCGGCAATTCTACCGGCCAAACGCGTCATCTTGGGACCGAAGGCTGCGAGATAAATAGGTATGGTTCGATCGGAGGGTTTAAAGGCCATCTTAAAGTTTTGCGCTGTAAAGAACTTACCGGTAAAGTTTAGCTTTTCACCGCGCATGGCGGCCGCAACGATTTCTATGTACTCGCGCACGCGCCCGAGCGGTTGATCTAAGGTTTGTCCATGCCATTTCGCGATTGTCGGATTGGATGAGCCGATTCCCAACAGCAAACGGCCGCCGGATAGCTCATCGAGACCGACCGCTTGGAGCGCCAAGGTCGCCGGAGTTCGACCCAGGATGTGATAAATCGCCGAACCGATTTTGAGGCGAGTCGTCACTGCAGCGATGGCTGATAACATCACCGTCGGATCCTTGTTATTAGCCTCGCCACCCCAGGCGCAATCGAAGCCATGGGCTTCGGCTAGCCGGGCCAGCTCGGGAATAGCATCCATCGGCAGCTGCGCTCCGGAATTGAATTCGATATCGATTTTCATAGGCAGGTAAAAGTCGTTTTCGTTAGATCAGGCATAACTCGCCGGCAGGTTGGTTTTGATGATTGCAATCTGCTCAGTCTTTTCGACATATCGGATGAAGCGATATTTATTTTCTACTTCATCGATCGGGTACGGCGGAACATCGGTTCGCTCGGCGGTGACCTTTGCTCCGACAAAACAAAGATCATCGGCCGTCATGGCCGACGAAACGGCTTGAGCGAAACCATCGATAGTATTTGCCCACATTGCCTTCTTGATACCGGCGGCACGTGCCACTCCAACTAAATCAGTACCGCAGGCTGTCGCGGTTTTTTTGCTACCCGAGGCTTCGTACACCTCATTGTCGAATACGATATGAAGCAGATTGCCGGGCTGCATGCGCGCGATGGTCGGCAATGAACACAGGTTCATCAACAACGATCCATCACCGTCCAGTGCGATGATTTTGCGCTGCGGCAAACCTAATGCCATACCGAGTGCGATGGATGAGCATAGACCTAGGGTTCGAACGCGAAAGTTGCCGTCGCTGGGACGTAGAACATTCCATTCCAGGGTCATCGCTCCGGCAGAACTAACAACCAAAGCATCCTTGGCCTCCGCGGCGATAAGCTTTAAACAATCGAATCTTTTCATGCGTTTTCGTCGATCAAAAAATCCCTGCGCCTTATTACAGGCAAAAATCAGAGGGACTTCAATGCGGCTCGCCGCCCGAGCACTTCCTTCGTCAGCAGAAGCGCTACCGGGCGTTTTGCATCTTCGGCCAAAATCTGCGCGCGCTTGATCAGTTCCGGTGCGTCGCTGGTCTCGCGCATGACGTAATAGCGAACTCCCAGCGCCTGGAGCACCGGTTCCGTCATGCTACCTGAAGTACTGAAGGTTCGGTCACCGATATCGCCGGCGTAATAAATAAATAGTAATAGCGGGATCTGGTACTGCAAAAGCGTGCTGACAATCGCGTTGTTGCTGTTAAAGAAACCGCCGTTCTGCATGATAGCCGCACATTTTTTGCCCACCAGATAGGCGCCTGCACAGATACCTATGCCTTCTTCCTCGCGGCATAGCGGCACATGAAGAATATCCGGATCATCCTCCACTGCGCGCAGCAGTTGTGCCAAATTGATATCCGGCAGAGTGACGACGAGATTGATGCCGGCTTGCTTCAATCCGCCTACGATCGTTGTGGCTGCTTCGTCCGCGCTCACCGATTACCTCTCAAGTAAATCAGACGCTATTCGCTTAACACCAAAAAGCGGCCATATCAAGTCGGTTTGCCTCTTGAGAATCGCACTTTTCCTTTCGATGAAATGTTAGTATAAGGTCGGCATTGAACTTCACCTCATGGAGAAAGGAAAACACAATGATCAAGCTGTATGACTTCAAGTCGTCCCCCAATTGCCAGCGTGTGAAAGTCGTTTTGGCGGAAAAAAATCTGTCTTACGAGACGGTTCCCATAGACTTAAGAGCACAAGCGCAAAAAACACCCGACTACCTCAAGCTCAACCCGTATGGCAAGGTTCCCGTGCTCACGGATGATGGCACAGTGCTGTACGAGTCTTGTATCATCAACGAATACCTGGACGAGAAATATTCCAAGCCGCCACTCATGCCCGCGGATCCGGCTAAACGGGCGAATGCCCGCATTCTCATCGACTACGGTTTAGGGCACCTGGATGGGCCCTATCAAAAGCTGCGTATGGAGACCATGAAGGATGAGAAGGAGCAAAGCAAAGAAGTGATCGCCGCGGCAAAAGCCGAACTGAGAAAACTTTTGCAGCGGTTGGAAACCGAGCTCGGCGACCAATCTTATCTGTTAGGAGACTTCTCGCTGGTGGACGCAGCTCTTATCCCGCGCTTCACACGCTTGGAAGGCTTCGGTGTGATTCCCGATGATTCCCTGCCTCGATTGGGGAAATATGTCGAGCGAATGAAAGAGCGACCCTCGGTAAAGGCGATTCTCTAGTTCCACTGCGCTGGTGAATTAACGCCTTCTTGCGTTTTTGTGACGGAGACGCCGAAAAGCGGGGTTTTGTCGGCCATGTTTTCGGCGCTGGTTCGTCCTCTCCTCCGCCGCCTCGACAAAGGTTCTGATCCCAAGTACAGGGGCAATCTTACCGTCGCCGGCTTGCATGAAAAGGTGAAAGTCGTCTGGCAGTCGCACGGTATTCCGCATGTTTTCGCAAACAACGAACACGATTTGTTTCTTGCCCAGGGTTACCTGCACGCACAGGAAAGACTTTGGCAGATGGACATGAGCCGGCGTTTCCTCACCGGCCGGCTGGCGGAAGTATTCGGAAACTTTGCGCTTCCGTGGAAGGAATTGTCTACCCAGTTCCGCGAACGAGACAGCGCCGACTTCGACTATTTCATGCGGCTCGTCGGAGTGAGCCGTTCGGCCAACGCGTCGCTGGCGCTTTTATCCGACGCTGATCAACGACGGCTGCAAGCTTATAGCGAGGGAGTGAATCGATACATCGAGCACTGCCGCAATAAACTCCCCTGGGAGTTTCGAATACTTTTCTATGAACCCGAGCCATGGCGTCCGGAGGACAGTCTGATCATTGGCAAGGGGTTCGCGTTTCTACTCTCG
>WHTF01000049.1 GCA_009379725.1 Deltaproteobacteria bacterium | reverse complement strand
CCTGCGCATTTACGGTGGTGCGGACAAGTTGCCGGAAATTCTCCGGAGGGAAAAAGTCGAAGGTTGCATTATTTCTTCGCCGAGCATCCTGGCCAACGGGCACGCCGAACAGCTTCGCTTTGTTTGCCAGGAGCAAGGACTGTGGATCAAGCAACTTCGCCTGGACTTCGTTGAGGAGGAGCGCTAACAAATCATGATTGCAAGTTTGCCGTCAAGGGTGGCAGTCGTCGGTTTAGGATACGTCGGTCTTCCGCTGGCGACGGCCTTTAGCAAGGTCTTGCCGACCATCGGCTTCGACATCAATCCGGATCGGATCGCCGAGCTGCGCAACGGCTCGGATCGAAACGGCGAAATCGATAAAGCGAGTCTCGGAGCGTCACCGCTGGAATTGACGTTCGAGCCGTCCCAATTGTGCCGCGCATCTCTGATTATCGTGGCGGTTCCCACTCCCGTGGATAAGGCGAAGAGACCGGATCTTTCACCGCTTATTCATGCCAGCCGCCTGATCGGCAAAAACCTTACCGCTGGAACTATCGTAGTCTACGAATCAACCGTCTATCCCGGCTGTACAGAAGAGGTATGTATTCCCGTCCTGGAGAGTGAATCGGGATTGACGGCCGGCCGCGATTTCAAAATCGGTTACTCGCCTGAAAGAGTCAATCCCGGCGATACCGAGCATACTCTCGAAACAGTCAAAAAAATCGTCGCCGGACAAGACGCCGAGACAGGAGAAGTTCTGGCCACCGTGTACGGATTGGTGGCAAAGGCAGGAATTCATCAAGCGAGCAGTATTCGAGTCGCTGAAGCAGCGAAGGTCATCGAAAATATCCAACGCGATCTTAATATCGCCCTGATGAACGAACTCGCCGTGCTGTTCCATCGCATCGGCCTGGATACGGCGGAGGTTTTCAAAGCGGCGCGCAGCAAATGGAATTTTTTGCCATTCGAGCCGGGTCTGGTTGGCGGTCACTGTATCCCGGTCGATCCCTATTATCTGACGCATAAAGCGCAGGAGATCGACTACCATCCTGACGTAATCCTTGCGGGGAGGCGAATCAACGACTCCATGGGGGTTTATGTCGCCCAGGAAACCATAAAACTGCTCATCAAGTCAGGCAAGATCGTTCGAGGAGCAAAAGCTTTGGTGCTGGGCGCTGCCTTTAAGGAGAATGTCTGCGATGTGCGCAACACGCGTGTGGCCGAGTTGATCCAGGAGCTGCAAAGCCACGGCGTTGATGTTGCTTTAACCGACCCATTGGTCGCCTGCAAGGATTTAGAACGGTTCAAGATCAAGGTCGTCTCGAATCCTTTCAAGGGAAGTGAAAAGTATGATGCGGTCATCTTGTCCGTGCCGCATAGAACCTTTCGCGAACAATCGATTGACGCTTACATGAATCTGCTCGCGAACGGAAACGAGCCTGCGGTGTTTGTCGATATCAAAGGTGTTCTTGGCGAGATCAGGGTCAACAAAGACTTGTTGTACTGGAGTCTGTAGATAGCGGGTGGCATGTAGTGGAAGCGGTGGAGATTGTGAGGATTGTCTATCACCTAACGAAGAACTGGCCGAGAGAGGAGATGTACGGACTAACTGCTCAAATCAGGCGGGCAGCAGTATCCATCCCCGCCAACTTAGCCGAAGGCGTGGGCAGGGGCGGGCCGGGAGAGATAGGTCGCTTTGCGCAGATTGCTCTGGGTTCTCTTTATGAACTGGACACGCTGCTCTACCTGGGAGTTGAATTGAAATACGTTCCCCAAACAGAAGTTATGCCGGTTCGTGACCGCTTGACGACGCTTGCCAAGCGTATCTCCAGCTTCATCCGCTACCAAGAGGATCGAAAATGAACCAGTCCTCAGATACCACCCACGACAAGCCACTTGCCACGCACTGCCTCAGAGTGCTCATGGTCACGGGCATTTTCCCGCCGGATATCGGCGGACCTGCTACCTACGTGCCGGCCATGAGTAGTGAACTGGTGAAGCGCGGGCACAAGGTTAGTGTTCTTACCCTCAGTGATTCTGTGGATCACGCTGATGAATCCTATTCATTCCCAGTTCGGCGTATCCGCCGCAGTATCTTCAAGCCCTGGCGCTTTCTTCTCACGGTGGCGGCCATTATGCGCGAGAGTCGACAGGCGCAATTGCTCTATGTGAACGGCCTCTATCTCGAGGCCGTGATTGCTAATTATTTGCTGCGCAAACCAATGGTGCAGAAAATCGTCGGCGACTGGGCGTGGGAGCGTTCGACCAACAAAGCTTGGGTCAAAGACAACTTCGAGGAATTCCAAAAGTCCAAATACGGGCCGCAAGTCCAATTGTTGAAGGCTCTGCGAACGTTTTGCGTGCGTCGGGCGGATACGCTGATTGCTCCAAGCAATTACCTGGCCCGAGTGATAACCACCTGGGGCGTGTCCGAATCCAAGATTTTCGTCATCTATAACGCGGTTGAGGTACCGTCATCGGCTCGTGCGACCGTACCGTTAACGACGCGATTCAAGATAGTGACGGTCGGGCGGCTAGTCGCATGGAAGCAGATCGACCATCTCATTGAAGCACTTGCACAGATTGAAGATGCGGGTTTGGTTATTGTCGGTGATGGACCGGAACGCAATCGGCTGGAGTCGCTCGCGTGCGCAAAAAACTTGAATGACCGCGTGTTTTTCGCCGGTCAAAGAAGCAAAGAGGAAACTCTGGGGTTGATGGTCGCATGCGACCTCTTCGTGTTGAATTCCACTTACGAGGGTTTTCCTCATGTAGTGTTGGAGGCAATGTGTGCCGGCTTGCCCGTCGTCGCCACGGCGGTCGGCGGTACGCCGGAGTTAGTAAAGGACGGGGAAAATGGAATACTAATCGCGCCTAATGCGAACGGCGCGCTCTCGAAAACTTTGATGAAACTCGCGTCTTCTTCAGAAGAAAGGCAGCGCTTGGCTATGGGAGCAGAGCGAACGACGCAACGATTTCAAGGCTTTGCGATGATCGAGAAAACCGAAGCCGTTTTGCGAAATCGCGCTTACTGAGACTAAGCATGAGTAGCGATACCCAATTGATCCTGCAGGCGATTCCCTTTGGAAACGGGCTTTGTCTTGATTTGGGGGGAAACAAAGGACTATTACGGGATCCTTTAGAGAAGCGTGGTTACCGCTATATTAATCTTGACGTTCGCCATTTCGGAGGTAATGAACCGTCACTCATCGGCGATGCTCATCTCTTGCCTTTCAAGGACGATGCTTTGGATATGGTGGTCAGCAAGGATACATTGGAACATTTTCTTGAACCGAAGGCTGCAGTGACAGAAGTCCACCGGGTCTTGAAGACGGGAGGGCAATTCGTCATCTGGGTTCCCTGGATGCATCCTTTTCACGGGGATGATTTTTATCGTTACAGTCCGATTGGGCTTAAGCACTTGCTAAGGGATTTTGACCTTGTCTCCCTCGAGAGTCCATTAGGAGTATTTACGGTCGTCGGTTTAGCTACTATTGAAGCCTTAAAGCGAATACGTCTTGGATTTTTGGAGCAGCCTCTCAAACATTTTTGCCGTTTGCTCGACCGGTTTTTTACGCGTCATCAGAAGCGTCCTGCCAGCTTTGCCGCAGCTTATCTCATTGTTGCATGCAAGCCGGTGAACTAGACGGAGATCAAGGCATGCATTCACGACGTACCACAGATATTATGCTAACGAGGGTTTCTCAACATTGCAGTAGTGATTTACAACGCGTTAATACGCAGTGATTTAGATTAATAGGTGTATCAATGGAACGTTACAAATTGCTCTATATCTTGGGAAGCGGACATTGTGGTTCAACGCTTCTCGATCTTTTACTTAATAGTCACCACCAGATCATGGCGTTGGGCGAAATCCAAAAGCTGAAGCAATACATAGCGATCGCAAACGGAAATATGCCGTTGAGTTCTCCAACCAAAGAAGACCGGCTAAGATGGCGGGAGACGGGATTTGCTCACTCATTAGATACGCCATTCTGGCAGCAGATCAAAAAACTTTATGAAGATGTTTCTGGATCTCCCTTTGATCAAATTGACCTTCGTTATACAGGCAAGTGGAGAACCATTCGTTCCTCGCAAGCGAAGGAAATTGAAAGCTGGGCTCGACCTAATAAAGTTCTGTTTTCGTGTTTACACCAGGTATCTCGAGCGCCAATATTAACGGACTCTTCCAAATCCCCTCATCGGTTGTACCTCCTTCAAAAGTCGGGTCTGTTTGATATTAAAGTGATTCACCTTCAACGCAACGGCTGTGCCGTCGTTAATTCGTACCTACGAAAACACGCCAATTTTGGCGTATGCCTGCGGCTATGGGGAGCCCCGGCATTGCTGGCTTTTTATCTTCGCAGAAAATTTACAAGAACGACTTGGTTAAACTTGCGGTATGAAGATCTTGCTGCCAGCCCGGTGGAGACACTAAAAATCGTGTGTGCTTTTCTTGATGTTAACTTTGAACCTGAAATGCTTGCTTATCGAGGTAAGCCTTATCTTGGTTTTGGTGGTAACCAAATGAGAGAACGTGAACAGGAAGCCATCTTTCTCGACGAGGAATGGAAACGGGAACTGAGCTATAAGCATCGGATAGCTTTCACTTTATTAGCCGGTTGGCTCAACAGATTGTATGGATATTAGATGTCTTCTTGGGAAGGGCCTCTGAGGCACCTATTCCACTGTCTGTATCCTGTAGGTTGTAATAATCCGCTTCGGCGTGACTATTTAGCGATGAGCAGATGACTAACTTGGCTGCAACTTATCGGAACATCGTATGCAAGCGAGACAAGT
The DNA here is from genome assembly GCA_009379725.1 of Deltaproteobacteria bacterium. GTDB lineage: Bacteria > Desulfobacterota > Binatia > UBA9968 > UBA9968 > WHTF01. The sequence continues at coordinate 19,879 of WHTF01000049.1, read as the reverse complement.
AAAAAAGTGGCATTGCAAACGTTGTCGTTAACTACGCTTTGGAAAGACTTTCGCATGAAGGTCGTCGCGCGAAAGTTTGTGCAAGATGTAGGAATCTTGACAGTTGCGAATCTTATCGGAGCGGGCCTAAATTTGGTCCAAGGCATTTTGGTCGCTCGATGGCTCGGACCGGAACTTTATGGTGTTGCGGCGCTGGTGATGACTTACCCAGGTCTCGTTTATGCTGTTTTTGATGCGCGATCCGTCGCCGCGTCGGTGAAATACCTGGGCGAATATCACGCCCGAGGTGAAGCTGACCGTGCGCTGGCGATGTGCGGGTTGGGATATGCGGTGGATCTCGCGGTGGCCTGTTTGACATTTTTGGTTCTGGTGTTTACCGCGCGTTTGGCCGCTGAATCTATTGTTCACGATCCCGCTGTAGCTGGCCTTATGATCCTTTACGGAGCGGCGCTTATTCCCCGCGCCCTTGTAGGGACTTCCAATGCCATACTTGCCACTTTAGGACGATTTCCTTTCATTGCCTCGATTGAAATTGTGACCACGGTCCTTAGGGCAGTGTTATTAGTGGGTTTGGTGCTGGGCGGCTGGCAAGTGGCGGGTGTAGTTTGGGCCAACACTATAGCAGTGACAGCAACAGGTTTACTGTATGGCGCTGTCGCGTGGGTGCTTATTCGTCGCACCTGGGGTGGCTCTGTCTTTCAAGGAAAACTGAAAGCTCTTAAAGGCGAGCGGAGACAAATATTTGCCTTCCTCGCCTACAACGATCTGAACGCGTTGGTCGGGATAATTCCGAAACAGCTCGACACCTTGCTTCTCGGGTATTTCCGCAATCCGACGGAGGTTGGCTACTACAAACTGGCAAAGAGCCTTTCCAGTGTAACGGGCTATCTGGCGGGGCCTCTCAAATCAGTCGCATACCCCGAACTCGCACGATTGTGGGGTCTAGGTCGCAGGCGTGCCTTTTCACGTAACGTGCGGCAGCTGGCAATCTGGATCGCATTCCCGTTAGGGATGGCTGTTTTGGTAGGCTCCGCGTTTATGTCGTTTGCATTACCGCTGCTTGTCGGCGAGAGTTACTTGCCTGCGGTTGGTGCAGCGCAATTGCTATTCATTGGTTCTGCAATATCGATCGCTTTTTTCTGGCTTCGCCTAATTTATCTGGCAAAAGGCCATGTTCGGCAACTGTTTATTTTAAATTCCTCCGTTACCGGTGTTTTCACATTGATCTATCCTTTCGTTGTACGGGACTGGGGTTACATGGGAGCCTCGGCCTGCATGTTGGCGCGGTATGTCGTGGCGAACGGCGTTTCTGGCTATTGGCTATGGAAGGACTCGAAGAAAAAAGAGAAACACGGCGATGTAACTTGGAGGGGCAAGCAAACACAAACGATAGAGAAAACGGGCGAGCGCTTGGCCGAATCTGTACCAGAAAAGACTTAAAGTCGTGTCTTCGGTTCGACGTATACAGATATTGAATGGAGAAGGTCATGGGAGTGAAGTATGCCTGATGAGCCGTACGCTATAGCGACACGCCGGATGCACCAGTGAGAAGAGGCTTTGAGGCTGTAAGTCGTTGTCGAGGGCTGCCCCTTGCACGCTCAAAACGAGCTTTGACTAGTAATGTCAACTCCCGAAATAAGCGTCGTCATGCCGGCTTATAACGCCACGGCGTACTTGGATAAGTCAGTCAGGAGCATCTTGGGGCAGACATTTCAAGATTTCGAATTCATCATAATTAATGATGGTTCCACAGATACCACGACTGCGATTCTCAAGCGTTACGCTGAATTGGACGATCGGATACGGCTCTATGACCAAGAAAATCAGGGAATGATATCGGCACTCAATCGTGGTTGCCGGTTAGCTCGCGGCCGGTATATCGCCAGGATGGATGCAGACGATGTCAGCTTTCCACGAAGATTCGAAAAACAGCTGGAATATATGGAAAGACATCCACAAATCGGGATCTTGGGCACCTGGATCTATAATGTGGATGAGAACGGTGCGGTCAGGGGAACATGGTGTCCGCCCACGGATCCAAAAATCCTCAAATGGACCAACTTCTTCGGTGTGTGTGTGTCCCATTCCACTGTGTTGATGAGGCGGCAGGTCATTGAGAAGCTCGGTTTTTACCGACCGGATGCGGTGCACGCGGAGGATGTGGATCTCTGGTTACGAGCATGCGCGATCACGGAATTCGGCAATATCCCGGAACCGCTTAGTAACTACAGAGTTTGGACGGGCAGCACCCACCAAAGAAGCCTGCAATTACGAAGAGACACTCACGTCCGGCTATTAGCATCTTACATTGAGGATTTTTTGAATTTTGTGCCGCCGCTGGAGGCGGTAGCCGGACTGCGGCAGACGAGAGTTGGCCCTCCGCTTGAAAGTTTAAGACAAATGTTTCGAACTGCTGCACTTGTCGAACAACTTTATAAGACTTTTGTGAAGGAGAACGATCTTACACTGTCAGAGCGCAGGGAAATTTCGTTCGACGCGGCAAAGAAGCTGGCATTGCTGGGATTGCAAGCATTACGATTCAATACTCGCAGCTCTGCCTCGCTGCTCCTGCAGGCATTGCAGCTAGATTATCGTCTTTTGCGCCCATCTATAATGATGAAAGGCTTGCGACGGATTTGGCAATAGGCTCAAAACAATCAAAGCGCAAACTGAAACGGTTACAGGATGATCGTGTGCGCCTTGCGGATTGTGGAAACCTCGATTCGGTATTATGGCTATGAAGCAACTCACGGTAGGACCAATCGCTGACAATAGAAACCCACCAGGGGATCATTCAATGGTAGCCGAGAAGAAGCGAGCCATCTGTTTCACGCTCTGGTTTCGTACTCATAATAATCCTCGCTATGCCGACCTGTTTCCGCGGCTTACGGATGTGGTTCAATTTCGTAAGCTGACTCTCAGCGATCGCCGATTCGTGAGAGGATTGCAATTTCGTTTGTGGAAGACTCTCCGCGAGAACGTCTTTTATCCTGCCATAGCGCGGTATATCGCTGACGGTTATCCGACGGTATTTACCGTGGACACACGCCAAATCCCTGCCTGGCCGAAAACTCAGCGCGTTGTCGTGGATGTGGACGATCCTGTCTTTGACTCCACGGAGATCGAAACCCTGAAATTGCCACAGGTCAAAGCCATCGTGGTTACAACTGAGCAAGCAAGAGCGATTTATCGAGGGCACGGGATTACCTGCCCTATTCATGTCATACGCCCGGGAGTGTCGATTGAAGCCATCGATCCGTGTAGAGCCGAGGAGATAAGGCAAAACTTCAAAAGGGAATCCGACGTAATCATTGCTTATCATGCGCCGACGTTGACGCTGTCTTGTGACTGGCTGGGCAGAGCAAGGGACGGCCAGGATGACTTGGATTTTCTCTTCGCGGCGTTTGAGAAAGCGCGAGGAAGAGAGCCGCTCATCAAACTATGGCTCTTCGGGCAGGCTAGTGCATCTGTAAAAGAATATGTTGCCGAAAGACAGGCACGCTCGATAAAGATTTTCGGCTATATACCTTTTTCTGACCTTCTGAATTACATAGCAAGTGTCGACATAGGGGTTTACCCAAGAACCTGGGTCCAGCCGCCTGGCCGGTTTAACGTAAAGCTGGCACAGTTCATGGCATGTGGAATTCCTGTTGTTTCAACCGATCTCGATGAGAGTTTCATTGTGAGAGAGACGGGGTGTGGAATCGTGTGCAAATCTCAAGAAGATTTCGCCCAGGCCTTAGTGGGATTGGCGCAATCTGCAGAAAAGCGTGCCGAATTGGGAAATGCCGGTCGCATCTACGCGAAGACAAACCTCGATTGGTCTGTCTTAGTACCCATCTACAGAGATATCTTAAACGAAGTCGATCATGGCAGTTAAAGTGTGCTTCATAGGCGGCGCGCGCTACAGCGATCCGCTGGATGCAACCAGTGAAAAGAAGTTTCGTGCGCTGAAAACGCTCGGGGAACTTTTTGTTATCGGGTTCTCACACGATCTCCGGCTGCGGCGGTTCACGGAGCACGCTCATTTCTATTTGTTACCTCAGCTGTCACCGCCGGTTCTACGCTATCTTGAGCTATTCATTACGGGTGAGATCCTCATAATCTGGTTGATAGTTCGGCACGGTATTCAGGTTGTGATAACGCAAAGTCCCTATGAAGGATTCATCGCCGCTTCAGCCATCAGGCTTGCACGGTGCTTTGGGTACCAAGTGGGTCTTGTGGTAGAAGTCCATGGTGATTTTGAAAGAAGCCTCTTCTTGCAACGTGAGATCCCTTTCTCTGCCTTTTACCGCATCGTGATGGATCATGTGGCGCATTACTCAATAAAGCAAGCCGACTTGTTGCGAGCTATCTCTAATTCAACGAAAGAGCAACTAGAAAAGTGGGCGCCGGAAAAGACCATCGTTCAATTTCCGGCTTGGACAGATATCGAAACTTTTCTACAAAATGGCATTCAAATAAAAAGAAACGTCCGTGACGTCATCCTCTACGCAGGCGTGTTGATTCCCCTTAAGGGTGTACATCACTTAATTAAAGCATTCGTTCTTATCGCAGCGGATTTTCCAACTGCGGAACTCGTAATTATCGGTAGAGATGAAAACAAAGCCTATGCCGCGGGTCTGAGGGAACAAGTCAAAGAAATCGGCTTAGAGGGGCGTGTGCAATTCGTGAGACCTATGTCCCAGTCGGAGTTGGCAATATGGATGGCGGAAGCGTGTGTTCTGGTATTGCCGTCCACATCCGAAGGATTGGGAAGAGTGCTCATCGAAGCTATGGCAGCGGGCACGCCGGTCGTCGGCAGTCGTGTGGGCGGTATTCCGGAAATCGTTGAAGATGGTGCGCGAGGCTTTTTGATTCCGCCCGGGGACGAAAACGCACTTGCCGATAAGTTGCGTTGGCTGCTTCACAATCCCGACAAAGCTCGTGAAATGGGTGAGCATGCGCGCGCATTTGCGGAGCGTCTATGTTCTACGGAAAATTACCTGAAAGCTTACAAGCAGATTTTTGAAGTGGCTCGACCAAGGAATGGGCAGAGAGAACATGCGACTTCTACTCTTTAATCTTGCAACGGATGCAGACGACCCTATCTTGGGTTTTACCACAGGCTGGATTCGCGCTCTGGCCAAGCGAGTTGAGTTCATCAGTGTAATTACGATGCGAGCAGGGCAGGTCGACGTGCCCGCGAACGTGCGGGTTTATTCAGTCGGCAAAGAGAAGGGTTATAGCGAGCCGCGGCGGGTTCTGGAATTTTATCGACACTTGTTGCGTATCTTGCGAGAGGACCATATTGACGCTTGTTTTTCGCATATGATTCCGATTTTCACCGTTCTTGCTGCGCCTGTGCTAAAAGCGAAGCGAATTCCCGTTGTGACGTGGTTCGCGCACCCAAGTGTGACGAGCACATTGAAGCTTGCGCATCGACTATCTAACCGCATGGTGACTGGTATAGAGGCTTCTTATCGCTACAAGCATGACAAACTGAAGGTGATTGGACATGGTGTCGATACGGAGTTCTTCACGCCGGAGGGCAATATATTTCCAGAACAGCTTCCTACGATCCTTTGTTTCGGTCGCCTCTCACCTGTCAAGGATCATCCGACACTGCTCAAGGCGACTTCGCTTCTCCGGGAGCATTGGCGCCAACCATTCAGACTCGTGATAATTGGCGAAGCTGCGGTTCCTCGAGATGAATCTTACGTTCGCGTGCTCCACAAGAAAGTAAACGAACTCGGACTTGAGGGTATAGTTCATTTTGAGCGTCCAGTTCCAGTAGAACTCATGCCAATTTGGTATCGCACGTCTGCTGCCTACGTGAATCTTACTCCTGCAGGGTTTGTTGACAAGGTGGCTTTGCAGGCCATGAGTTGCGGTACACCTTGTGTGGTAGCCAATGTAGGTTTTAGAGAGACATTAGGAAAACATTCGGATCTCCTTCTCTTTAAGCATGGAGATGCAGATAGTCTTGCGACCAAGCTGATGGGAGTACTTGCGTTGTCGGACAAAGATCGCAACGAGGTGGGGTGTTACTTACGGGATAAGCTTGTTCAGCTGCATAGCTTAAACGGGCTGGCTGATCGACTTGTTAAGATTTTTCAGGCGGAGAAAGCCGGAGTACTAAGTTAGTGTCTGCGGTACTAGCTTCTCGAAAATAGGTGAATACTTGTGCGAGTGCCAATGGCAACGATCAGTCAAGTGCGAAAGTCTGGCTTTGACGCCGTTGCGATCGGTCCGGAGGCTCAATCATTTTCACCCTGTGACTGATTTTTCGTGCTTTAGCACTCAGCGAGGACTTCGATCAAAGTTCAACTACATGGTTCGGGTTTGTAAACAGTCTAGAAACAAAGGGATCGCTTTTTGTTAAGCATCTTTCGGTAAAGGAAATGCGCATCTTAATTTGGGGTCTGGGGTATGTTGGGACCGTCTCTGCAGCGTGTCTCGCGCGATTGGGACACGAAGTGATTGGTATAGAGCCAAACCTAACGAAGGTCGAAGCTCTTAATGCCGGCCGCTGTATGATTAAAGAGCCAGGCTTGGAAAATTTAATTAGCCAGGCAGTGACAACAGGACGATTACGTGCGACTTGCGATGGGGTTTCGCTCATACCGTCGGCCGAAGTTTCGCTGATATGTGTAGGTACACCTGCCGGAGCTGATGGTTCCCCAGTCCTGGACTATGTGCGCAACGTTGCAATTGAGATAGGGCGCGGCTTGCGCGAAACAGCTAGCTATCACGTGGTCGTTCTGCGGAGCACGGTGTTCCCCGGCACGTCGCGCAATATCCTGATTCCCCTTCTGGAAGAGCACTCTAGACGAAAGGCAGGAAATGATTTTGGTTTCGTCGCTAATCCGGAATTCATGCGGGAGGCTAACGCAATTAATGATTTTCATACTCCCCCGTACACAATCATCGGCGAGCTGGATGCTCGCTCAGGCCAGTTGATCGAGTCACTTTACCGACAGATTGATGCACCCCTCTATCGCATATCTCTCGAAGAGGCGGAAGCGTTAAAGTTATCCAACAACGCGTTCCATGCCGTCAAGATTGGGTTTGCCAATGAAATCGGTCGCCTGTGTGATCGTCTCGGGGTAGATAGCCACGCTCTGATGCAACTGGTTTGTGCTGACACCAAGCTGAATATCTCTTCCGCATATTTGAAACCCGGCTTTGCTTTTGGCGGTTCATGTCTACCGAAAGATCTTCGCTCCATAACCTTCAATGCCCGACGGTTAGGCCTCGAACTTCCTATTTTGGACTCAGCGCTGCGAAGCAACACACTCCAGATCGAAGCAGCTCGTCTCAAAGTGCATGAGCTTGGCGCTCGCCGTATCGCCGTGCTTGGGTTGAGTTTCAAACCGAGCACGGACGATCTCCGTGAAAGCCCTGTTATCAGCCTGATCCGAGATCTATGGCAAGACGGTGTTGACGTATTGGTACACGATCCCGACGTGCAGCCAGAGAAGATGCTCGGCAGCAACCGCGAATATTTGGAACGCCACTTGCCACAAATCAATCAAATTTTATGTCCCAACATTGCCGACGCGTTAAAGGGATGCGATGCGGTAGTTGTGGCTCAGAAGCGTCCTGAGTTTATGGTGGCGTTGCAGACGCTTAATGGCCACGCTGCTGTTCTTGATTTGGTTAGGTTGAGCGAAGATCCTTCCTTACTGGGACTATCTAAGTATCGAGGAATGTCCTGGTGACGAAATGCTGAGAAACAAACTATTGCAGTCAGCTATGCCGCTCGTCTGTAGCGACGATCAGGTAAAGGTGCTGGCTGAAGTTAGACAGGGTAGTGGCATTATGGGTTTTGGCTCTGTGGTATCGCGGGGTACATATAGATTGTGAATAGCATTCGACGGGTCGTTTATATTAGTAATGCCCGCCTTCCAACGGAGAAAGCGCATGGCTTCCAGATCGTAAAAATGTGCGAAGCTTTCGCGCAGAATGGGCTGAAGGTAATTTTGTTGCATCCGTTTCGCGGTCAGCCTGACACCCTAAAATATCAGAACGTATTCGATTACTATGGAGTACCGTCCATATTTGACGTGGGTACACTCCCCAACCTGGATATCTTCTTGTTTGAACGTCTTTTTCCAAAAACTACTTTTGCGCCGCTCTTTTTCATGCACGCCATGCTGTGGGGGCTATATGCCGTACTAAGGGCTCGTAGGGAAGGCGCAGATTTGTACTATACTCGGGAAAGTACAATTGCGTATTGGCTCGTCCGGCTGGGACTACCTACAGTCTATGAAGTGCACGATCTGCCCGAACGAATAAGAAAAATACTTCTGCGGCAGATTTCCACCCTCCCTAGCTTAAAACTTGTCGTAGCATTGACGTCTTTTATTAAGGAGAGGCTTGTGAACATGGGCTTCTCACCGGAAAAGATTATTGCTCTTCCGTCTAGCACGGATTTGTCCTTGTTTTCAGATTTGCCAAATATGCAAGAGTGCCGAGAACGCTTAGGGCTGCCACAAGAACGCACTATCATCGGCTACATTGGTCGCTTCCGTACGCAGGAAATGGAGAAGGGCATCCCTGAACTAGTACAAGCGATGGCGCATTTGCCGTCGCTTAATGGAAGCGACCCACTTCTTTTGTGCGTTGGCGGACCGATGGACCTGGTGCCAGCCTATCGCCATCTTGCCCATCGTTGCGGCGTGCCCCAGCATCGCCTTCAATTTATTGATCGTGTGGCCAATCAGGAAGTCCCGCTGTGGATACGTGCATTTGACATAGCTGTGGCCCCTTTCCCTTACACCGAACATTACGCCTATTTCATGTCTCCTCTCAAGCTCTTTGAATATCTAGCAGCCGGGATGCCAATTGTGGCGACTGATTTGCCGTCGATTCGTGAGGTGCTCCGGCACGGTGAAAATGCCTGGCTAGTGGAGCCGGGAAATGTGGAGGCATTGGCTGAAGGTATCACGCATTTGCTTCGAGATGCTGCTTTGAAGGGAAAGATTGCCGCTGAAGCACGGCAATCAGCAAAGGGAAACAGTTGGGAAATGCGAGCGACCACGATTTTGAATCACGTAAGAGAAATCTCGTGAACGCAGGATTAGACTCAAGATCAATTGTCACGACGTTGGGGCGTCTCTATTTTCCGGTATTGGGCTGTGCCTTGGGCTGGTTCGCGTTGTCTGGGATGTTATGGCTCCTACCGGTGTACTTTTCTGTGGCTTATATCATTCTCGGGCTTACACTTGTTTCTGTCGTTCGCTTATCGCGTGATGTCCTGAACCCTCTTTTGCTTGTTCTGTGTCTCGGAATTATCCGCTTTAGTGTGCCCGGATTTCTAGCATTAAAATCGGATCCTGATTTTCTGATTTTTCAGATCATGGGTCTGGAAAGAAATGAATGGATCCTGGGCCACGCCCTAGCGTTGGCGGGACTTTTAGGTGTCGTGATTGGTTGGCTACTACCGGTGCAATTATTTGGCAGTAGGCAAAGGTTACCACCAATAGGGGCAAGCTTGAATATAGGCCTATCTCGGAGTGTCCCTTATGCTGCTAGCTTGGGAATGTTACTAGGCTTTGCAGCTTTGTTTGTGTTTGTCGGAAGCCATGTATCCGTTTCTGAAGCAGTGAGCACAGGCGAGATGCGAGGAACAGAGATACAAGAAGGAACGGGCAAATATTTTATCTTGAGTTTTATGCTCATCGCGAGCAGTGTTGTGTTTTCCAGTTACCTTATTGAGAGACGGCATATCTGGTGGGTTACATGCTCACCCGCTATTGTAGCCGCGGTTTCGTTTGGGGTGCTTGGCGGGAGGGTAAGAGCTTTTGTGCCAATTGCTTGTGTGGCGTTGCTGCTGTGGTACCGAAGGAACGAACTTAAAGTCCCCGTAAGAACCGGTTTTGCTTTGGCCCTGGTACTATTACCGGTTTTCTCTTATGTGGGGCAATTATACCGCGGCGGACTGGGAGTGGATGCGTTTTCCCGGATATTTTCATTGTCATCACTCACTGAGTACGTCAATTATGCACCATGGCTTGAGTGGGGACAGTTGCATTCACTAGCGGGGGCGATACTGGTGGGTCCGGGTGTGCTAGAAGGCCGAACCTTCACCGCTCTACTGTGGCCGCTGACAAAGTTTGTTGACCTTCCTGGAAAAAGTGCCGGCGTGTTTATAGTGCAGACGCTCGTCGGTATGGGTGAAAGGAAGTGGAGCCTTCATGCAACTCTCATTGGTGATGCGTATTTGAATTTTGGCATACTTGGGGTCTTTGTCGTTACGGCCGTCTTTGGGCTGTTGTTGAGGAATGCTTATACGGCGTTCAGACAAGGAGCGATAGGCGCCCCATATTACTCCCTTGCGTTGGTTTATAGTCTTAGAATCTTCTTTGAGTCTGTAGAAAAATGGGGAGAAGGACTTGTAATGATCGTCTTCGCCTTCCTTCTTATCAAGGTTGGTCCCAGGCTACTTAACATTACACCTGATAGAGGCTCTGTCAGCGACAACGTTGGCGTGGTTAGTAATCGTTATGAATATTGAGGGTCCTGGATAAGGATCGCCGTACCAACCCGGGGCGAGTATCCATGTCAAGCAACAACGTGAAGACTTGCTGTGCTTGCCTTGCGAGGAAGTTAGGGCGAACCTGGCTTTTGATGCCAAAAAGTTCGCGACGATCAAGAGCTGGAGAGAGGGTAGAGCAATGAAAGTTCTTCATCTAATCAACACCCTTTCTGCAGGTGGAGCGGAACTGCATCTCTTGAATTTATGCCGGCACCTAAAACGTCAAGGAATAGAGACCGTGGTGGCATGTCTGCGCGAACACGTTAAGGACAGTCGATCCCTACGTCGCGATTTTGAAAATGACGGGATTCGGGTTGTCCGTTTACGGGCGGATAGTCGGTACGACTGGCGTTTTCTTGGCAGAGTCGCTCGTCTGCTCAAAAGTGAGCGACCTAATATCCTGCACACCCACCTACCCCGTGCAGATATAGCGGCTGCTCTCATTTTCCGGCAGGCAGGCTTCCCAGCTTTTGTTTGTTCTGTACATGGCATCTATAGGGAACGCTGGTTTGGCTCTTGGGCAGCTCCCTTTATGCGACGGGCCTATCGGCAAGCCGATGCAGTCATAGCCATCTCTTGTGCCGTGAAAAACTGGTTAGGCCGCGATCTCGGAATTTCCACCGACAAAGTCAGAATTATTCACTACGGTATTGAACCTGAGCGGTTTGCGGGCCCTGTGAGGAGCAAAACTAGCGAGCGAAGAGGTCGGGCAACCGTCGGTTCTATTGGGCGGCTTGAACCAGGCAAGGGATTTAATTGTTTGGTCCGTGCTATGGAAATCGTTTGCAAACAGGTGCCCAGCGCTACTCTACGGATCGCGGGTCACGATCCCTTAGGATACGGCAAAACGCTGGAGGCGCTTATCGCAAAATTAGCACTCAATGAACACGTGCAGCTGATCGGCTTTCAAAGTGACGTGCCGTCTTTTCTTTCCGACATGGATGTATTCGCCTTTGCATCACGTTCCGAGGGTTTTGGGCAGGTAATCATTGAAGCGATGGCCGCAGGAAAACCTGTGGTAGCAAGCAAAATTCCTCCGCTCACCGAAATTGTTCAGGACAGTATAACCGGCCTACTGGTGAATCCCGATGACCCTCAGGCTTTTGCTAACGCGATCTCGTGGCTTCTCGCGCATCCTGAACAAGCGGGCGAAATGGGAAGACGTGGCCAAGAGCGCGTTTACAACCACTTCTCTGCTCAAAGAATGGCGGATGAGACTCTATGTTTATATGAGTCCCTAGGGAGTTCTTCGCATTATGGGGTCGCCGGTCTTTCCCGATAGCAGAATCAAAATCCTCCGCATCATTGGGCGATTAAACGTCGGTGGTCCGGCGATCCATGTAATTAACCTCTGCGCGGGGTTGGATCCGGCTCGTTATCAGCAAACGCTTGTGGTTGGAACAGAAAGCGCGGGGGAAGGATCCATGCTGGATTATGCGGTGTCCCGCGGCGTGCGTCCGCAGATTATCCCCGAGATCGTGACCACATTTAGGCTGACTCCGCGGGATGGCAAGGCTTTAATCAAACTGTATCAGATCATTCGCCGTGATCGCCCGCATATTGTTCATACACATACAGCAAAGGCGGGTTTTTTGGGGCGTATAGCCGCGCGGATGGCAGGCGTTCCAGTTGTCGTGCACACCTTCCACGGTCACGTGCTTCACGGTTATTACGGACCCGCCAAGAGCAGGTTGTTGCGTTTGATGGAGAAGTCTCTGTCATCCTGTACCGACCGGCTTTTGACTGTGAGCGAAGAAGTCAAAAAGGAGTTGGTGGCTTACGGAGTTGCCAAAGCGGAACAAATATCCGTTATTCCGCTCGGATTCGACCTCGAACCTTTTATCAATTCTCATGCCCACCGCGATGAGTTTCGTCGGGAGCTGGGATTTGGCCGAGAAGCCAAGCTCGTGGGTATCGTTGGTCGGCTTTTTCCAATTAAGAACCACGCGCTCTTCTTGGAATCCGCCGCGCGGATTTCGGCTAATGATTCCGCTGCGCGCTTTGTGATAGTCGGAGATGGCGAGTTGCGTCCAACTCTCGAGGAACGAGCGCGGGATCTTGGCATCGCCGATCGAATTGTATTCACTGGCTGGCGCCGAGACTTACCTCGTATCTGTGCGGATCTAAATGTTTTGGTGGTCTCTTCAGATAATGAAGGAACGCCGGTTTCGGCGATCGAAGCAATGGCATCAAGTTGCCCGGTAGTTGCAACTCGGGTCGGTGGACTACCCGACTTGATCAGAGATCACATCACGGGGCGTTTGGTTGCGCCAAGGGACGCTGCCGCATTGGCTTGTGCGGTTACGGATTTGTTGCAGCGTCCCGAGACGGCAAATGAATTAGGCCGGCGGGCGATGGAAGCGGTCCGGGAACGCTTTGCGGTGACGCGCCTCATTAGCGACGTCGATCATTTTTATGGTCGGCTCCTCGAAGAAAAGGCAATTTTTTTCGCATCGGCAGAACGGTACGCACGCACGGAGGTGACATGACTGGCGCGAGTTGCAAGCTAATCGCAGGCCTGGCGATAGCACTTTCCGTGGTTTTCGCATGCAAAGCCTCGGAGCTGACGAATGCAGGTCCGCCTACGGGCCAGAACCGATTGCCTGCCGCCCGCAAGGCTCAAAGCGGCAAGGTCTACAATGTGAAACAGTTGGGCGCAAAAGGCGATGGTGTAGCGAACGATACCGCGGCGATTCAGAAGACGATTAACGCGGCTCCGGACGGGAGCACGATTTATTTCCCTGCGGGAACTTATGACGTATCTAATCTTCAGGTCAAAAGCCGATCCGGTTTGTCTTTCATAGGAGAAGGGCGAAATTCAGTGATCAAGCAGAAAACGGGTGCTCAGCGAATCGCGACTTTCACTAATTCGCGAGATATTGTCATTACAAAACTCAGCTTTGATGCGAACGGTATCAAGTCCTATGGCGGGGTGGTATTTTATGCGGTCACGGGAGTACAAATCGAAAACAACTCCTTTGTCGACAGCGCTCCCAAACCGATTGCGTCGACGGATCGTTACTCGTTTGTATTTGCCAAAGGGTCACAACCCAGCCGAGACATAAAGATTCTCAACAATGTCATCGAAGACTTGCAGCTCGAAGTAAATCACTCGCGCCGCGTAGTTATCGAAGGCAACACGGTTAGCCGCGCAGTGAAGACCGCCGGCATAGGGATTTTTACCGTGGGTCATAACGCGATTGCCGAGGACTATCTTATCAAGGGAAATGAGATCATAGATCCTCCCGGAGCGGGGTTCAGCGTGGGAATCGATCCGCCCACAAGCCGGAATTGCGTGTTTCGCTGGATTACCATCATCAACAATCGGGTCATCAGAACCAAAACTGCCGGCTTTGGCATCCGGATCGGTACCCCTGATAGTAGTAAGGCGTCAACGGGCAATGTTTTTGAAGATATCGTCGTAAAGGATAATCTATTCCAAATCGGCACGACGGCACCTGCATCTCGCGAAGTGATATTTGCCAACACATCAGCTAAGTCCGGGATTTCGTTCGACCGATTGACAGTCGCCGGGAATACGATTGAGAATCATGGTCCCATCAATCAGGGATTCGCTATCGATCTTAGAGGCGTCCAAAATTCGATTATAGCGGACAATACGGTTAAAGGCGTTGGCAGTGGGATCGCGTTAACTGGGCCGTTAGCAAATGACGTGCGCAACAATGTCGTCGAGGCATCCGCAATCGCTTACAGGTTTGACAGCTCACGGGGGAAAAATCGGGCGGCTAATAACCGAATTCTCGGTAATCCAAGACAAGGGTGGAGGCTGTCGAATATGAAACCTTCGGACTCCATTGAACAATAGAGTTAGGAGCCGAAGTGTATCCCTGGGGGCTCGCAAGTGAAGACGAATGTGGTTAGCCCGAGCAGACTTTGGAGCGGATAGATGCTCGAATATCCCGGGAGCCCGCGAGGGGTAGCGAGCTTCGAATGATGAGTTAATTCGTGGAGAGTGACCGAGTCCCAACTTTTGTTGAAAAGCTCAAAGGTAAACACGTTCTTGTTGTAGAAGACAATCTTGCATTGGCCGATATCTTACTACGGCTGATGAGGCACTACGGAATCCGTGCGACTCATGCCAAGGATGGCAATGAAGCAATCAAGCAGATCGAAAAGGAAGGGCCGGATATCATTCTTCTCGATATTGGTCTTCCCGATATGAACGGTTTGGAAATCGCACGATTCGTGCGGCAGAACGAAAGCACAAAATCGATTCTCATAGTAGCTATGAGCGGTTTCGATGCCAGAGAAAGTAGTTTACAGAACGGATGCAACGCCTTCTTGCAGAAACCATTTCGGTTGCCAGATCTGCTTGCCCAAATCGCCAAATGCCTTGAGCAAGGTTAACCGTACGCCACGGAAGCTAACGGGTTAAAGTCCGGCGCGGGGAATTATGTTTACGCCCCCGATAGCCAAGATTCCGTTTTGAGAGGTGAGTCTTAGGGCTAAGCGGATCGAGAAAGCTTCGAACAAGAAGAAAGGAGGGGAAAAGGAGGATACGGAAGCGGGCCGAGAGCCACATTTACGGCGTCGAGGACTCTTTGATATCGCTAACTCTCACGTCGAAAGTGAGGGTCTTGCCGGCCAGCGGACTATTCAGGTCGACAACGACGGTCTCGCCTTTGATTTGCATGATGCGGATCGGAATCGGCCCCTGGGGAGTTTGCATCATGAGGATGCTATCCACCTTGAGGGCATCCTGCGGGAAACGATCTTTGGGTAGCTCTTGAATCAGCTCCGGGTTAAGCGGCCCGTAGCCTTCCTCGGGCTTCACCGTCACGGTTTTTTGCGCTCCGACCTTCAGGCCGCTGAGTTCCTTCTCCAGGCCGGGAACGATCTGGCCGGCACCGTGAATGTATGTCAACGGCTCTTTGCCGACGTTGCTGTCGATGACTTTGCCGGCTTCATCGGTCAGAGTGTATTCAATCGAAACGATGGAACCGTCTTGAACGTTGTCAGCCGGGTTTAAGCTAAGGGCTTGAGCCGGCGAGTTGCCAGCGCCGGGACCGGAAAGGCGGGTAAGAAAAAACATCGCCCCCAGCACCGCGCTGCTGATCGCTAACAAACCAAAAAGTCTTTTCATCGAATCCTCATTCACAATTTATTGTTTCGAGCAAGATATAATCGGGTAGAGCTGAATACAACCAGCGCGCCGCCGAAAAAGCCTCACGGTTGGAAAACAATGAAGGATGAAAGCGGACGGATGAATTAAAACTCCGAGCCGGATTTGAATAATACCTATCCCTGTGCTTCTCTCGCGCTTCGCATCTGAAATCTTTTGAGCAGCGGAATCGCGGTGATCACGGCCCGATAGCGGGTCCTTTCGACTACGGCAATCATTGGCCGACGTATTAGATACTGAAACAGTCAACAGCTCCCAGAATGCGCTGACCGGAGGGAACCGCAGCGCATGTAATGGCGACTACGCTGTGGCCCGCTGAGCGGGGTCCGCGGATCGTTTTTTTTCCAGGAGTTTCAGACATAAGGACCTGATTTTCTCCAATTCATGGTAAAACTCTCGCTGCGCCTCTTCCGCAGGCAAGCTCTCAAACAGATCGGCTAACTGCACGCCGTGACTCATGACCGCATTCGCTTCTTTGTTCCGGAACTGTTTTTGAACGTAGAGGCAATTGTCGGCATGGTAGAAGCGGTAAATCGCATCCGTTGGGCTTAAGATCCCGCTGGCTAACGTTTGCACGAGGCCCAAATTTACAAGCGCGAAAAGCTCCAATTGCAGAGCCAGGCTTCCGTTTGTATCTGAAAGAGCAATACGAAAAGGTTTTTGTTGTCTCATTGGATTAGGCCTGAAATGAACTTGACCCCGGCAACGCGACCGGATTGATGTTCGAAGTAGTGAACCTCACCAATATTTGACAACCTTTTGCCACCTACCGGAACGCAACCGCCGCAACTCACGAAGCACAGCACGATTGCGTACCGGGTATTTAAGGGCGCCACCGCGGAGTGGTGTCCAGTTTTGTGGCACTGAGCCGGACGCATAAACATCCGGGTGGAGGTGAAGCGGCATTCGGTTCCTTTATAATGCTAGTTCAGTCCGCAGGATGTGGTGACAAAGGAAAAGGCCGCTCGTTTACCCAATGGACGCTTGACTGATTAACGCGGTTTGAATTTCGGTAATGTCACCCCGTTGCCGCCGTCTTCAAAGACCACCTGAACATCCATGTCAATTTTCACTTTGTCGACGGGACAGCCGATGATGTTGCTGCAGAATCGTGGCCCTTCATCCAAGTCGATCCAAGCCGTGACGTAAGGAATATCGGGAGCGAAACCTCTGAGCGCGTGACCGACAACCTCGCGGATAACGGTGAAGGAAAAAATTTTTCCCTTGCCGCTGAGCTGCAGCCAGTTCAACGTAGCGCTACTGCAGTCGCCGCACACCGGCCGGGGGCAGAAGACCCACGTGCCGCAGTCTGCGCACTTCTGCATCATGAGCTTGCCGGCTCTGGCGCCATCCCAGAAAGGTTGGTTGACGGGAGTGATTTCCGGTAAGGGTTTGCTGATTTCCTTGGCTGTTTCCGCCATTTCAGGCCTCGTTTCCCAGAATGGCCGCAGCGGTGCAGCCGAAGTTCTTACCATAGTTGACGGCGCCGACGCCGGTCGAGATGCCGAATTTGATGTTCGGCACCTGGCGCGCGCCGGCTTCGCCGCGTATCTGCCGCACGGTTTCGATGACATGCAGCATGCCGCCGGTGGTGGAAGGTTGGCCGCAGTTGATCATGCCGCCGCTGGTTTGGATCGGCAGGTCGCCCTTGAAAGTGAAGTCGGTCTTTTCAAAAAACCCTTTGTCGTTCCTTCCACAGAAGCCTAGATCTTCGATCTGAATCATCACGATCGGTATGTAGTCGTCGTAAA
This sequence comes from Deltaproteobacteria bacterium, assembly GCA_009379725.1. Lineage (GTDB taxonomy): Bacteria > Desulfobacterota > Binatia > UBA9968 > UBA9968 > WHTF01. The sequence goes on along the minus strand of WHTF01000049.1, from coordinate 2,463 downwards.
GATTTAGACAGCGGATGTCCTTGTGCGAGACGCCGGACATCTCGAAGGCTCGTTTGCCGGCTTGCGTGATGCCGGTAATGAGCGGATTGGCGCGATAACGCGGGCCGACGCTCGCGTTGTTGCACTCGCCCCAGCCGAGCAGGTAGACGGGCGGCTTGCGCATGCTCTTGGCGCGCTCCGCGGATGTCATGATGTACGCCTTGCCACCATTGGCCGGCAGGACACAATCCAACAGTCGGATGGGATCGGAGATCAGCCGCGATTTTTTGTAGTCTTCGATGGTGATCGGTTTTCTCAAGTAAGCATTCGGATTCAGTGAAGCGTGATAGCGCCCGGTGACGGCGATCTTGCCGAAGTGCTCTTCGGTCATGCCCGATTCATGCATGTAGCGGCTCATCACGAAGGAAATTTTACAGTTCGGTCCCATGACGCCGAAGGGCATTTCGTAATCGCGGGTGTCGGCGGTGGCGCCGCGGTGGCCACCATGCTCGCTGAATGGCGCGGCAGCCGCGATGACCAAGACGAGATCGCAGAGGCCGGCCGTGATCGCCGCGGCAGCGTGACCGAGTAGAGACACCGAGCTTGCGCCGCCGTTGCCGCCGGCGAGTGAAACTGCGGGCGTGATGCCGAGTATCGCCGCCACTTCCTCAGGCCAAAACGGTTGCGAATGATTGGTCGTATAAATCGCCGCGAGACCTTGGCCGTCGAAATCTTTTTTTGTAAGCCCCGCGTCTTCCATCGCTAGACGCGCCGCCCAAGCGAGATATTCCGCCGTCGATTTGCGTGGCTCGCCGGGTTTGCCGCCGAGGCGATCGGTCGGCGTCTCGCCAATGCCGACGACCGCGGTTTTTCTTGTGATGCTCATAATTAAGATTCCTCGCTTTGTTCTCTGAGAGATATTTCAGCGTAATCGGGCTGTCAAGCGACTAGCGCATATCCTTGTGGTTGGCAGTGGTGGGCGCGTTTTTTTTACCGTGCGTTGGCGATCCGATGGTGCTGGTCTTTTTTGAACCCTGTTCTTCCAATTCTAATGATCAAACGTTAAGCTATAGTGACGTGCAGTATCAAACCAGAAACCCGATGTTCGGTGGCGGTGCGGTCACTCCGGCAGTCAAATTCCTGCTGATTGCCAATATTTCCGTTTTTGTCCTGCAGACGTTTGTCGATTATCGACTGGTTTATTTTTTCGGCCTGGTGCCGCAACGGGTCTGGCAAGACCTTTATTTATGGCAACTTTTCACCTACCAGTTCTTGCACGGCGGCTTGTTCCATATCTTGTTTAATATGCTGGCGCTGTGGATGTTCGGCTGCGACCTGGAACGACGCTGGGACAGCAATTTTTTCCTTAAATATTTTTTTATTTCTGTGGTCGGCGGCGGTATTCTTAACACGTTGTTGACTCCGGGCCAGATGGTCCCCAGCATCGGCGCTTCGGCAGGAGTGTATGGCATCTTGCTCGCCTATGGCCTGATCTATCCGAATCGGATCATTTATTTTTATTTTCTCTTTCCCATCAAGATGAAGCATTTTGTCTTGATCATCGGGGCGATTTCACTTTATTCTTCGATGGCGTCCGGACAAAGCGGTATCGCCCATGTGGCTCATCTTGGCGGGATGCTCTTCGGTTACATCTATCTTCGATGGGGAAATCCCTTCGATCGTTTCAAGCTCTATCTCGACCAGCGCCGGTTGGCGCGCATCAAGCGACGCTTTCATATCGTCCAGGGCCGCAAGGATGACGACTCCGAGCCGACTCTGCACTAGGTTTATTGGCCGGATGTTTTGCCCGGCGCAGGATTTTTGTGATGTCCGGCCTTTGATCAGTTGATCATGATGATGTAGAAAAGATAAAAAATTTCGAACAGAGCTGGTGACCATGAAAAGAAACTCATCTTCTTGCTGGAATTTACTGGATAGGCTCTATCCTGCTGAGGCGCGGCGCCGCTCAGCCGCGATCGGCGTACTGTTGGGCATACTCGCCCCGGCTTATTTCTTTCTCGTCACACCGAAATTTGAAGCTTCCAAAACGGACATCGATGTCGCTGCTCTTGAGCCAGGGCAGGCAAATAACGAACGACTTCCGTCCGCTGAAACGCTTGAGGAAGAAGAGAAGACCGAGCCATCGCCCAGAACCGTCGACCTGACAATGCGTCGCGGAGATACCTTGCTCGGCATGTTGATGCAGCATGGGCTCGATTCAACTCCGGCCAATGATCTGGTTAACAAACTGCAGACCTTTTATGATCCCAAAAGAGTGCGCCCCGGCGACAGCTTCCGTCTGCTTCTGGATGCTGAAGGCAATGCGATTCAAGGGCTTGAATATTCGGTAAGCGGCGCGGTGGTTCGCGTCCTATCAACCGAGCAAGGCTGGGTCGCGGAACGAGTCGACATTCCGTTTGTGCGCGACATGAAGGTCGTTCGAGGCCACATTCGCGCCAGTCTGTTCGAGGACGGAATCAATGC
>WHTF01000048.1 GCA_009379725.1 Deltaproteobacteria bacterium | reverse complement strand
CCTATAAGAGAATGTTAATGTCTTTGACCCTGAGAAGCTGACTGCTAACGGGAGCCGAACATGGGGAACTGAACTGCTTAACCACACTCTGATCGGATTGTCCTATAGTATCTGTTCGCAAGGAGATAGACTGACAAAGGCCTTCAAATTTTTTGTTCTCCTCTACCAGAAGACCCAATACTGAAGAAGATAATTAACAGTACGTGCTGAGAGAGCCAATGTCAACCCTGTTCGTCAGCCAATGCTAGCTCTTGGTTCGAGGGGCCGAGTTGTTGTAGAGATCTAGCTGAGGAGCCAAGTATCAGAAACGTATCGAGGATATCGCAAAGCTTTGCTGGCGAATGGAATCGTTGTCGGTGAGATTATGCTAATAGCGATAGTAAAGGAGTGAACATGGCAACAAACTTGGTCGTCGATGCTGATGGACACTGTTATGAACCGGATGCAGATCTGGCGAAGTGGATGCCGAAAGAGTTCGCGCATCTGGCGCCAAACCGGGTCACCGATAGTTCCGGTTACACACACCTGATGATCGAAGGCCGATTGGCGGGCCGGCGGCGTTGGGGTGGAGGCGTCGATCGCGGCGCAGTATTTGCCGAGCATATCGAGAGAAGCCGTCCCGGAATGACCGACCCGCTAAAACGGCTGTCCGATATGGATGAAGAGGGTATCGACGTTGCGGTCATCTTCGGCACTTCCATCGCTCTGATGGTCAACGGCATGGCCGACAAGCCGTTAGCGGTTGCCATATGTCATGCGGTGAATCGCTGGTTGGTCGAAGAATACCTGGTGCCCGATCCTAAACGGCTCAAGGGCGTGGGTTTGATTCCTGTTCAGGAGCCATCCGCGGCCGTGACCGAACTCGAGTACCTGGCGCAGCACCGCGGCATCGTCAGCGCTATGCTGCCGACCAATGTTTACGGCATTAATCTCGGCCATAGAATGTTCGATCGGGTCTATGCGGCAGCGCAGGAGATCGGCATGCCATTGGCGGTGCACCCGCAGACCGAACACGACGGCCAGTTCGGCGTGTGGGGCGTTATGGGCGCCGGTAGCGAACGCATGGAGAAATATAGTTACGTGCATATGACAGCTTTTCCATTCGAGTTGATGATTGCATTGATGCATATGATCGGCGAGGGTGTGTTCGATCGTTATCCGAAACTCAAGGTGGGCTTCATGGAAGGCGGTTGCGGTTGGTTGCCGTTTTGGGCCGAACGCATGGACGAGCATTTCGAAAAGTTGCGCCCGCAATGGCCACTGCTCCGACGCAGGCCTTCGGACATCATGCGCAGCTCCCAGGTGTGTTTTACTTGCGAACCCGAGGAGGCGATTTTGCCGTACGTGCTCAATACGATGGGCGTCTCGCAGGTAATGTACGCGTCGGACTATCGGCATTGGGACTCGGAATTTCCGGAATCCGTGCGCAAGCTGGCAAGTATCACCGGCTTGTCCGAAGACCAGAAGGGGCATGTTCTCGGCGAAAATGCCATTAAGTGGTTCGGGTTGAAGCCGAACGAACTGCCGGCGAAGCGTTTCTGATGCAGGTTGCATTCCGGTTCGCGTTATCCGCCTTCAGAAGTCCCGGCTTTAAGCAGCCTGTGCACTGACTCGGAATGAAGCACGGGCGGGCGCCGGATTTTTGGGCTTTCGCCGTAATCGCTCGTGAGATAAAGTCGCGTGGAAAATGAATAAGTCGCAATCACTCCGATGTTAGAGAGCGAGTAGATCTTGATCCAAGCAATTGAGGAAAGGCGGCACACGTAATGAAAATTGCAGTCCTCGACGATTACCAGAACGCATTTCGCACATTGAAGTGTTTCCCGAGACTGAGCGGTCACGAGGTCATTGTCTTTACGGACACGGAGACGGACGTCACGAAATTGGTGGAGCGACTCAAAGATGCGGACGCTGTGGTGCTCACCCAGCAACGATCGAGCTTTCCGCGGGCGCTCATTGAGCGATTGCCAAAGTTAAAACTGATCGGCCAAACCGGGCGCGCGGCGACTCACATCGATCTCGAGGCCTGCACCGGGAATGGAATCGCGGTTTCGGCCGGCGGTTCCGGTAATCCAAACGCGACTGCAGAGCTGACCTGGGGCCTTATACTCAGCGCACTGCGAAGCCTTCCTTTAGAAGTTAAACGGCTCAAAGAAGGTAACTGGCAGTCGACGCTCGGCATCGGCGTTAATGGTAAGACCATCGGCATTTACGCTTACGGTAAAATCGGCAGAATCGTCGCGGCGGTCGGCAAAGCGCTCGGCGCGCGTGTGGTGTGTTGGGGGCGTGAAGGCTCAACCGGACGCGCCCAAGCCGCCGGTTTCGAGGTGGCCAAGAGCCGCGCAGAGTTTTTCGCCGAAGCGGATATTCTGAGCCTGCATCTACCGCTTAACAAAGACACCCGCGGCATCGTCACGCGCGATGATCTGTCGTGCATGAAACCGACGGCGCTGATCGTCAATGCCAGCCGCGCGGGACTGATTGCGGACGGCGGATTGGCAGATGCGCTCAAAGCTGGTCGTCCCGGCATGGCGGCGGTCGACGTGTACGAACGGGAGCCGGTGATCGGCGCTGATCATCCGCTCCTCAAGATGGATAATGTCACCTGTACGCCTCATTTGGGTTACGTCACGCGAGAAGGTTACGAGGAGTATTATGCCGTGGTGGTCGACGATATTCTCGCCTTTGCTGCAGGCAAGCCGCGAAATGTTCTTAATCCAGGAGCGCTTGAAAAGAACTAACTGACAACGGTGTGCGATCTGTTGAGCCGGTTAACTGCTTTTGGCCGAAGGATGCACCAGCGAGAGCTCCACGTCGATGTTTTCTTCTCTCTGGATCTCAGAAAAACGTTCACGCAACGCGTTGATATTCACTTGGGTCGGTACTGCGATCTTGGCTTCGAGTCGGAAGATCGGCGTGCCGCTGTCCGGCGCGGCGTAGGTTTGGGTCTCCATCGATTCGATGTTGATACCCAGGCCGCTCAAGACGCCGCTCAATTGATAAACGATGCCGGGATGGTCCATGCAAGACGCCGTCAGCTGATAGGGCAGATAGGATTGCGCGGCTTTGCGGCTCGACGGTGTTTTGATTGAAAGCGTCAATGCGGTCTGAACTTCGAGCTCGCGGTAGTCGTTGGCGATCTTGAAAAGACTGCCGCTCTCGCCGGTAATTAAAATAATCACCGCGAACTCGCCGCAGAATACAGCCATCTTGCTGTCTTCGATGTTACAGCCGCGACTCGAGATGAACTGCGAAAGTTTCTCGACCAGACCGACCTGATCAGGTCCGACCGCTGTCAAGATAAGATGATTTTTGTCCGACATCATTTTTCTTCTAAGTTACGGCAAAAAAAATCCGTTCGTAATGGCGTCGTGCCAGAGTTTGGCTACCGGCGTTGCGATGCCATGCGGCAGCTCGGATTCGGTGTAAGACCAGGTATGGACTCCCGCACCGATCGAAACGCAACGAACTTTGGGTGCCGGATTCAGGTGAGCGAAAAGCGCAAGCGATCGATGGCATCGCGCCAGCGTGACGGTATCGTCGTTTATTCCATGAAGCGACAAGAAGGGCGGCACGGGTTTTACTCCCGGCCCGGATAATTCCCGGGTATAGCCCAAATAGCGTTGCACCAGCGCATCGGTATCCTTCTGGGATAGTTTGAGTCGGGCCGCGGCAGCGCGGGCAGCGGCTTCCAATGCCTTGACGGAATTCTTGTGCACGAAGTCTTCGGCTTTAAAGTTCGGCCGTCTTTTGCTTTTCTGCCAACGCTCGAAGGTAAGCTCGATCAGCATCGGCAGCCCGATGGCTTTGTCTTTCATCGCTTCGTAGAGATAGCGAGCGGTGTCGCGCCAGGTGCGCAGCCGCAGGCGGTTGAAAGGGAAGTCCCAGTTGTCGCCGCTGACTTGCGGATACATGTAGCCGAAGGGAGACGTGCCATAGCCGACCACTCCGGCGATATTGGCGACGCGCTGCGTCGCCATCATGGCGAAAGGGCCTCCGGTGGAGTGGCCGTGAATGTAGATCGAGAACTCGCCTTGTGGTAAATGGCGCCGTGCCGTTTCTTTGATCGCCTCTTCGAAGGCTATCGGCCAAGCCGCCATCCGATGGTAGAATTCGCTGCCTTCCTTGGCTGCCAGCGAAACCAAAGTCCCATAGTCTTGGCGCTTGGAACTATCTTGCACGATCTCGTACTGGTCCTTGGTGATGTGAGTTTCTTTGGTCCAGAGCGGCGTACGCGCCGAGCCGTCGGAGTTCTCCACCTCGCCGGGCCAGTCCCTGCTCGGGTCCAGCAGATAAAACCTCCCCGGAAAAGTCATGCTGGCGACCTTAATGCCGAACTTTTCCGACAGCGGGCGAGCGATGCAATCGACCGATTTATAATCCGAGACGCCGCCGTGAATGAGAAAGACACCAACCCGCTGGCCGTCCGGACCGGCGGGAGTTCTCCTAATGTCTTTAGGTTCGTAGACGACGACGCCAATGTCCCAGTCCATTTCCAAAGCATGAATGCGAAAGATGTCCTCCCGGACGTGGATCGGAATATCCGGCATTGCAAGTACATCGCTATGGAGCTTCAGGACTTCTTCGCGAGAGACGACCGATGCCGGCTCCCACGATGACTGGCTCGACATTCTCAACATTTCCTCTGAGATAAGCGGTGAATTGACGTTTTGAGAGTATGCGAAAGAGAATGGCTCTGTCAACGTGGAGCGGCAAAAACTTCCCGCAACACCCGACCGAGAGCGTTTTTCGGCTTAGGATAATCGAGCAGTGCGGAGAGCGTCGGGGCGAAGTCAATGATGCGGGCGTCTTGCACCCGGCGACCGGCGACGATACCCGGCCCGTTTAAGACCATGAGCGTGCGCATGGACATTTGCTGCGGGTTAGCTCCATGGGTCCCGTAGGGTTGGACTTGCTCGATCAGAGGGCCTGGAGTCGTTCTAGCATCGAAGTCGTACCCTGGAGCGAGTTCAATATAAATATCGCCGCCTGCCTCGCCGCCGATACCCATGGCTTCTCCGTGTATGTCCGCATCATAAATCTCTGTAACGACTTGGCGGCCGCCGTCGCGCATTTCCTTGAGCAGTTCTCCCACTTTTCGGGTGATCTTTTCGCGTTCCTCAGGAGCGACGATACCGTGCTTGCGATCGTTCGAATTGATCAACAGATAACCGTTATTGACAGATGGGTAGAGCACCTTTGTTCTGGCAAGATCGACTCGGCCTTTTTCGTTCGTCACCAAAAGCCCGCCCAATTGTAAAGCCCGGTTGATAGCGACGCGCTTATTGACTCCCTGCATGCCGTGATCTGAGATTAACGCAACCAGTGTGTCGGCCGGACGGGCGGCTAAGAAAAGCCCCAAATGCTCGTCCGAGGTCTTATAAACTTGCTCCAAACAGGGCCGCAGCCGATCCGCAATCTCTCTACGATACGTCGAGAGAGCGGGGTCGAGATAACCGCGCCAAAGATGCTCGCTTTCGTCCGGAAACGGTGTATAGGCAAAAAAAATATCCCAGGAAAGATGCGCCAATGCCCAGCGATTGGTTTCCATCAACTGGTGCTGCGCAAACGCCACAGTTTCGAGATATCGCGCTTCGGCGCCGCCATTGCCGCCGTTCGGAATAGTTCGGCCGAAGCTACCTTGGTGGTAGAGAATACTTGCGCCGTTACCGATAAAGGACTTTACGGTAGCTCCGGCGCCCTCGAGCAAACCTTCAGGGGACGCCATGGAACGCGCAGGTCGTGTGAAATAGAGAAGAAAGTCGCTGCCGTCGCTTCTGAGTTCGAACAACCTGAAGTAAACACTGGCGTTATGGTCGCGCGCGGTTTTAACCTCAATGGCATTGCTCCAGAAAAGCTTGCCTGCCGTACTGCCGGAACTAACCTTGAGCTTGGTCTGAGTATCTTCGCCATTGCGGCTGCCCGCCAGAATTAATGTGTCATACCCAGCCTGTTGATCCGACGGATCGTCGAGCAGGAGCCCGAAAAATTGCGAAGTGCCAACCCTGAAGGTGATTTCTAACAGTGGAGCATCGCTCGCTGGCGGCTGGATCCAGGAAGTTGCCGGCTGCGGTGGGGTCATGCGAGGTATGACGATGCCGTCCCGTCCGGCAATCATGCTGTAGCCGTGGAACCTGACGGTATTTTCCGATTTTTCTGCGGCGAAGGCTGGAACGTGGGAGATCACCACCTTTTTGCCGGCCCGTCGTGCCGCCGCCCAGGTGGGTTCCGCAAGCAGCGGCGTTGCCGAAAAGCCGCCAATGCTATCTAAAATTGTATATTCAGTGCGCGGTTCGCGTGGCACCCGATTGCCGCTGATACCGGTGACCCGCGGCGGCGCGCCGGTCATCAAGGAGGAAAAACCGGGCGCTGTCTTTGACGGATATACGGCCATTACGTCGTCGGCGAAAGCGCCGCCGGCGATGAGTTTGGCGAGGTTGGGGAGTTTTTTTTCGCGAATCAGTTCATGGACAAACGAGGGAACCGTGCCATCCCAGCCGAGAACAATGGCTTTTGCTGCCTGACTGTAAACAGGGCAGGGATTGGCCCAAGCCAGGAAGAAAAGCACGGACACCAGCGCTTTAATTATTTTTCGCCAAAACTTCATCTCAGTGCGGGTATCGCTTTGGATATCAATTTGCGAGTTGGGTCCGGAACGGTGTCCCAGCCATGTGCCGGCTCACAGTAGCGATGATAAACCACGCTGTCAATTCATTGATGCTCTTGGTCTTTGCGGCATCCTACACGTTTTTCTGCAAATGGGTGCCGGCTTGGCGTCGATTTCACCCGATAGTTGATTACCTGCCGGTCCAGCAGCTCTAGGCTCTAGAGATCACCCGTGAAATTATCTAGAATTCTGCGGTCCGGCCGATGGGCCGGCCGGAGGCAGTCAATGGTCAAAAAGATTCCCACCCTGATCGACAAGCATGGCCATGTTCGCGTTGACGACTACTATTGGCTGAAGGAGCGGAATAACCCGGAAGTTGTCGCCTACCTCAACGCCGAGAATGAGAACTCGGATCGTGTCATGGCCCATACCAAAGCGTTGGAGGAAAAGCTCTTCGAAGAAATTAAAGCTCGGATCAAGCCGACGGACATGTCGGTTCCCTACAAACGGGACGGCTATTTCTATTATACGCGCTACGAAGCGGGAAAAGAGTATCCCGTCTTTGGCCGCAGAAAGGGTTCGTTGGATCAACCGGAAGAGATCACGCTCGACGCCAATGTCCTGGCACAAGGGCATGAATTTTTCTCCATCGGCGGCTGGGCCCTCAGTGCAGATCAGACTCTAATGGCCTACGCGGTGGATACACAAGGACGAAGAATTTTCACGATCTACTTCAAGAATCTCCAAACCGGCGAATTGTTGCCGGATGTTATTCCCGACGTGACCGAGAATCTCACCTGGGCCGACGATAACCGCACGCTGTTTTACGCCAAGCAGGACCTGAAGACGTTGCGGGCTTATCAGATCTATCGTCACATAATGGGAACCGGCTCTGCGAAGGATCAACTGGTATTCGAGGAGCCTGATGAAACTTATGTCGCCTATGTATACAAGACTAAATCCAAGAAGTTTCTAATGATCGTCTCGGCGCATACGCTCAGTCAGGAATATCGTTATCTGGCGGCTGATGAGCCATTTGGCGAGTTTAGAATTTTCTTGCCGCGGCAGCGCGAACACGAGTATCACATCGATCACTTTGGCGACCGCTTCCTGATCCGCACCAACGACCAGGCAAAGAATTTTCGTCTTATGGCTACGCCGATCGATAAGATCGGCCAAGAGTATTGGCAGGAAATCGTGCCGCACCGCGGCGATGTGTATCTCGGAGATTTTGAGATTTTTAAGAATCATCTTGTTTTAGAAGAGCGTAGCCGGGGGCTTACCCAAATCCGCGTCATGCCGTGGATGGGTGGGGAAGGGTATTATCTCCCATTCGACGAACCGGCATTTCGCGCCAATGTCGGAGTCAATCCCGAATTCGATACAACGACCCTGCGTTTCGAATACACCTCGATGAAGACGCCGCTGTCGATTTATGATTACGATATGGTGACGAAAACTAAGACACTGTTAAAACAGGAAGAAGTGCTGGGGGGGTTCGATTCGCATAACTACGTGACCGAGCGTCTCTATGCGCCCGCTGCCGACGGCACGGAAGTCCCGCTATCGCTTGTCTACCGTATGGGAATTAAACGAGACGGTCAGAATCCGCTGTTGCTCTACGGCTACGGATCCTACGGTGCCAGCATCGATGCGGCATTTTCGTCGCCCCGCTTGAGCCTGATCGACCGCGGATTTGTCTATGTCATCGCGCACATTCGCGGCGGGCAAGAACTGGAGCGGCAATGGTATGAGAACGGCAGGCTATTGAAGAAGAAAAATACTTTCACCGACTTTATTGCTTGCGCTGAGTATCTGATCCGGGAGAAGTTTACAAATCCCGCGAAACTATTCGCGATGGGACGAAGTGCCGGCGGCTTGCTGATGGGAGCGATCGCCAATATGCGGCCGGATCTATTCAAGGGCATCGTCGCCGAAGTTCCGTTTGTCGATGTCGTCACTACGATGCTCGATCCGACTATCCCGCTAACGACGGGGGAATACGACGAATGGGGCGATCCTAACCAAAAAGAGTTTTACGAATACATGCTTTCCTATTCGCCCTACGATAACGTCGAGGCAAAATATTATCCCCATTTGCTCGCCACCGGCGGTTTACACGATTCTCAAGTGCAATATTGGGAACCGGCGAAGTGGGTGGCCAAGCTGCGCGCCATGAAAACCGACAATAACCGGATTTTGCTCAAGACCAATATGGAGGCCGGTCACGGCGGCTCTACCGGCCGTTTTCGTCGCCACCGCGAAACCGCATTCTCCTATGTCTTTCTGCTCGACCTGGCAGGCATCAAAGAATAACTGCGCAGTGCGACTAGGGGGTGGAGGGATGCCGGGATTTACGGCTGCCGAAAAGGATTTAGCTCTTCGCTGGGTTCTTCTTCTGCTGCCAAAAATTGAGTCGCTCTTTAATTTGCTTTTCGTATCCCGAGTCCGAGGGCAAGTAGTATCTTTGCTGGTTCAATTCATCCGGTAAATGCTTTTGATCCACTACGTTGTCGGCAAAATCATGGGCGTACTTGTAATCTTTTCCGTAGTCCAGTGTTTTCATCAGGCGGGTGGGCGCATTGCGGAGATGCAAAGGAACGGGTAATGCGCCTTTTTCCTCGACGTCTTGCGCCGCGGCGAGCATTGCTTTGTAGGATGCGTTGGATTTAGGCGCCGTGGCTAGATAAGTGACCGCTTGGGCGAGTGGGATCTTGCCTTCCGGAAGACCGATAAAGCGAAACGCATCCTTGGCCGCCACCGCTATCTGCAATGCGCGTGGATCGGCATTGCCGATGTCTTCGGCGGCGAAGATGACCATGCGTCGGGCGATGAACAGGGGATCCTCTCCCGCCTCGATCATTCGCAACATCCAGTACAAAGCGGCATCGGGGTCGCTGCCGCGCAAACTCTTGATGAATGCGGAGATCACGTTGTAATGCTCCTCGCCCGATTTGTCATACAGCAATGGCTTTCGTTGCAGCGCTTCCTGAAGATGCTTAAGGCCGATTTCTTTCTTTTTAGCGTTGCGCGCCAGTGTCACGGCTGTTTCCAAGGCATTCAGCGCTATACGACAGTCGCCTTGCGCTTGCTGGATCAAAAAATTCCGGCCTTCTGGCGAGATTCCGAGGCCAATGGTTCCAAGCCCGCGTTCTCTGTCTTGCAGAGCACGGTCGATAATCGTGCCGATCTCTTCGGGAGAGAGTGTCTCGAGCACCAACACTTGACAGCGCGAGAGCAGGGGAGAGATGACTTCAAAAGACGGATTTTCGGTAGTGGCGCCGATTAAAATAATCGTGCCGCGCTCAACGTAAGGTAAAAAATTATCCTGTTGTGATTTGTTGAAATGATGAATTTCATCGACGAAAAGAACGGTGCTCTTGCCGAGACGATGGAGTTGTTCGGCCTCTTCAATAATTTTTTTAAGATCTTTAACGCCGGAAGCTATCGCCGAAAAATGAACGCATAGCGCGCCGGTCTTGCGTGCGAGAATCTGCGCTAGAGTCGTTTTGCCGCTGCCGGGCGGGCCCCACAGGATCAACGATCTGAGCTGGCCGCTGCCGGCCATCTCCGTGAGAATTCGGCCCGGCCCTAATAGATGTTTTTGGCCGACGAAGTTGTCCAGACTTGTGGGGCGCATCCGTTCCGCAAGGGGCTGCGCGGCGCGCTGTTCTCTGGACTGCGCGGATTGAAACAAATCCATGAGAATAGGCTACCACAACTGCATGGCGCGGTTATAGCCGGGATCAATTTAACTTTCGTTTGTAACCGTTGGATGGTATCTTGGGAGACACTTTTGAGGATTGGGGAAAATGGCCGTAAAGTCAAATAGCAGCGGAAATCCTACGTTTGTTCAAGGAGCGGTGAGAACGGTTCTATTTCCTAATTCATCGATATCGGGCAAGCTCAGTTACGATCTACCGGTTAAAATCGATAGCCGGTTCACGGGCGAAGTCAAGGCGAGCGATCTTCTCGTTGTCGGGGCCAATGCCCACGTTGAAGCCCGCGTTTCAGCTCGTAATCTCCAATTGGAAGGGAAGCTGATCGGTAGTGTTCAGGTAGTAGGTTGCTTTGAAATAATGCCGGGGGGCCATTTCCAGGGAGACGCTAAAGTGGGAGAGCTAAAAGTTCATGCCAGTGCAACCTTTGACGGTGAGGGGAAGATAACCGGCGGCGGGAACCCAAGCAGCCTCTAGTGATTGCCAGAGCGGTCGTCGGGAGTAAGTCGAGCCGCTTTTCCAGATCGGTCCCGCAGGAAGTAAAGCTTGGCGCGGCGCACTTTGCCGCGGGAAACGACTTCGACTTTATCGATCCGTGGAGAATGAAAAGGGAAGATACGTTCGACCCCGACTCCATAGGAGATTTTTCGGACGACAAAGTTTGCGCGATTACCCTTCCCACCGATGCCGATGACGATTCCTTCAAAGACCTGAGTTCTTTCTTTTTCGCCTTCGACAACCTTAACGTGGACCCGAACCGTTTCTCCAGGCCGGAGCGCGATGGTTTCCTGTTTGGATTGCTCGGCTTCAAGTTTCTGCAAGATATTCATGGCTGCTCCTATAAATTATCGTCTCAAGAGGCGATCTAAAATGATGGCTGCTGCCGACCGAACCGAGAGATGGTTATAATCGGTGCATCCTTCGATTGCCTCCAAAGCGTAATCTGATTGAGAAATTATCGTCTCAGTGAGTCCCCAGCCCGTGCCCAAAAGGATCAGGAAAGGGTGAGTGGTATTTATTACCATGTCTTTAAGCTCGGTGAAAGAGGTCCGACGACCTCCCGGTCGCGCTGATGTGACGACAATTAGCGGTTTTTTGCCGCATTCTCGCTCCAAGTCGATCAGCACATCGTCCAAAGTATCTTTAACCCGCGCCAGGGCGAGCGCCTCTTTTCGCGTGGTATTATACCGGCTGCCATAGCCGTGTTCCCAGTGATCGATGATTTTTAATGCCAGCCTTTGCAGAGCCTTCACCGGGGTGATCACGTAGAAGCCGCTTATTCCGAAGGTTCGTCCCGAACGGGCGATGTCATGGATATCCATGTTGGTGACCGCGGTGGTGACAACCTGTTTATTTTTATCGTAGACCGGGTGGTGGAGCAGGGCGACGTAAATAGGCGCCCTGCGGCTATAGATCCGATCCTTTTCCTCGGGAGACAAGTCGACTTTGCCGATGAGATCGGGCCGGCGTTGCCCTGTTAGCTGAACGCTCATTCGTCGTCGCCATTGTCTTACCCGCTCATGATCGCCGGAAAGCAGCACGTCGGGGACTTTCGTGCCGCGAAATTCTTCGGGCCGGGTGTATTGAGGGTATTCGAGCAGCCCGTCGCTAAAGGACTCTTCTCCGGCGGACATGGCGTTGCCCAGTACGCCCGGAATCAATCGGGTGACTGCATCGATCACGACTACTGCGGCAGGCTCTCCCCCGCTGAGCGTGTAGTCGCCTATAGAAAGCTCGTCATCGATGAAAGCCTTGACCCTTTCATCCACTCCCTCGTAGCGTCCGCATATGAGCACAAGTTCTTCTTCGTTGGCCAGAGCAGCAGCTAAGGTTTGATTAAAGACACGGCCTTGTGGAGAAAGAAGAATAACCTTGGGCCGAGACAGTTTACTTTTGACGTCTTCGATAGCCGCTACCAGAGGCTCAGGTTTCAGAACCATGCCTTGGCCGCCGCCGTACGGATAATCATCCGTCGTTCGATGACGGTCCGTCGTGTATTGCCGAGGGTCCACCAGACGAACCGAGATCAAACCCTTCCCCTGGGCCTTCTTTAAGATGCTATGATCCAAAGGCGATTCAAACATCGCAGGAAACAGGCTAATAACGGTAAAATTCACCATGATTGGTTTTTGGAAAAGATCTTACGACTAAAGATCCAACAGACCCGGAGGCGGATTGACGGTGATCCTATCCGTTTCGAAGTCGACTTCTTCGATAATTCCCTTTACTGCGGGGATAAGATGTTCTTTGTCGACGCCGGCAACGACGTACAATTCGGCTCCCGGCGTCGACCAGATTCGAGTCACGATTCCGATGCGTGTACCGGCCATATCGAAAACCTCGAAACCGATGACTCGGTAGTGATAGTATTCTCCAGGGGCGGGAGCCTCGAGCGCCTCTTCCCTCACCGCAAGCGTCGACCCTACCCACGGTTGAGCGGCTTCAATGCTGTCGACGCCGCGCAGCTTGAACAAAATCTGCCGCCTGTGGAGACGGCTTGATTCCAGATCAAAAACCGAGCGTGCGCCGCCTTTTTCTATGATGACCTGGCCGGGAGCGGAGAGGAAGGGGCTGTCGAAATTGTACGGGTTTAGTTTAAGCCACCCGGAAATTCCGTGGGTAGCAACGATCTCCCCCAATGGGACGAGTCGGTCAGACACCGGCGTAGTGCAAAGAGGTTGCCTATCTTTCTTCTATAATTTCCAGGACAACCTTGCGCTGGGTTCTCGAAGCTGCGGCATTAAGGATTGTGCGAATCGATTTGGCCGTCCGACCCTGCTTACCGATGACGCGACCCAAGTCTTCTTTCGCAACTTTTAACTCCAAAATAGCGGCGCCTTCTCCATCGGTTTCTTGAACCTCAACAGCATCGGGATTATTCACCAAGGACTTTGCCAGATATCGAACGAGTTCCTTCATGAGTGAGGCCGCTGCCAGTTAACCGGCTTTCTTCTGTTTCGCGATCAGTTGGGAAACGGTTCTCGTCGGTTGGGCTCCACGCTTGATCCAGGTTTCGGCTTTTTCCTGATTGATTTTGAACGTTCCTCCCCTCGCGTTGGGGTCATAGGTGCCAATTTGCTCGATGTATCTGCCGTCGCGAGCAAAGCGTTGGTCGCTGACGACGATGCGATAGAAGGGCCTTTTCTTAGCCCCATGCCGGCTCAAACGAATTCTTACGCTCATACTCTTTGTTCCTTCTCCTCTAATGGAAAGGGTTGGGCATTCGATTGAACAGGGATTTCATTCCGCCCTTGCTCACCCTCTGCATCATTTTTTTCATTTCCATGAATTGCTTTATCAATCGATTGACATCGGTAACCGTGGTGCCGCTGCCTTGGGCGATTCTGCGGCGCCGGCTGCCATTCAATATGGCGGGACTGCGTCGCTCTTGAAGGGTCATCGAATTGATGATGGCCTCGACACGCCGCAATTCGTTTTCCGCCTTATCAGCGTCCACCTGGGATGCTAACTTCTTACCCCCCGGGATCAGTTCCAGCAAGCTTCCCATTGATCCCATCTTTTTAATTTGTTGCAGCTGAAGCTGAAACTCCTCAAGCGTGAACTGTTGCTTCTGTATGACCTTTTGCAGACGCTCCGATTCTTTCTGTTCAAAGTTCTGCTGGACTTTGTCAATCAACGACAGTACATCGCCCATGCCGAGAATTCTCGATGCCAGCCTGTCGGGATAGAAGGGATCAAGCGCATCGAGTTTCTCACCCATGCCGGCGAACAGAATCGGCTTGCCGACCATTTCGCGGATCGATAGCGCAGCGCCGCCGCGGGCATCGCCGTCGAGCTTGGTGAGGACAACACCGGTAAGGCCAAGCTGCTGGTCGAAGCCCATCGCTTGGTTGACGGCGTCTTGACCCGTCATGGCATCGGCGATGAACAAAATATGATGCGGGTTAACGGCTCCCTTAATCGTCGCAAGCTCCTGCATGAGCTCCGCATCGATGTGTAAACGTCCAGCCGTATCAATGAGCAGCAAGTCGCAAAAACGCTTTTTGGCTTCTTGCAGCGCCTGTTTGCAAATTACGACGGGGGATGTCTGGGGATTGGAATCGTATACCGGCAGCTCGAGTTCTTGGCCGAGAATTTTAACCTGATCAATAGCAGCCGGGCGGTATACGTCAGCCGGAACAAGGTAGGGAGTTCGCTTTTGGTGTTTCTTTAAATATCGAGCAAGCTTTGCCAGGGTCGTGGTTTTACCGGAGCCTTGTAGCCCTACCAGCATGATGACCACAGGAGGGGCAGCTTTCAAGTCTAGCTCGCGATATTCGCCACCCAGCAAACCGGTCAGTTCGTCACGGACAATCTTGAGAAAATGTTGCTCTGGAGTGAGGCTTTGAAGAACCTCCTGACCCAGAGACTTTGCCTTGACCGATTCGAGAAAAGTTTTGACGACTTTTACGTGAACGTCCGCTTCCAAGAGCGCGAGGCGGACATCGCGTAAAGCATCGTCGATATTTTTCTCGCTGATCTTTCCTTGGCCGCGCAGCCTTTTAAAGGTCAGCTCGAGCTTTTCGGTTAACGATTCGAACATGTTCTGGAAATGTCTAAGATATTATATTATCGAGGAAAAATTAAACTCAAACGTAATATGAAAAGCGCTGCGTTGTCAAGCAGCGGGAGAAAAAGAAAAGGCCCGTTATGCTGCTGGAAACTCGCATAACGGGCCTAACTGTGGGGGGCCTCTTAAGGCTTACATCATACCGCCCATACCGCCCATACCACCCATGCCGCCCATACCTCCTGGAGGCATTGGAGGCATAGCAGACTTTTCTTCAGGTTTCTCAGCGACCATCGCTTCCGTAGTGAGAAGCATGCTGGCAACTGAGGCGGCGTTCTGTAACGCGGTGCGAACGACCTTGGTGGCGTCGATAATACCTGACTTCAAAAGGTCCTCGTACTCCTCAGTGGCGGCGTTGAAACCGAAGGCGCCTTTTCCTTCTTTGACTTTTTGTAACACGATAGATCCCTCGACACCTGCATTGATGGCAATGCGGCGAAGTGGTTCTTCGGCGACACGTTTAATGATATTCACACCCCACTTCTCATCCGCATCGCCTCTTATTTTATCTAGGGCTGCAGAAGCCCTTAGGAGGGCTACTCCACCGCCCGGGACAATCCCTTCTTCAATCGCCGCGCGCGTCGCATGCAAGGCATCTTCCACACGAGCTTTTTTCTCTTTCATCTCTACTTCCGTAGCCGCACCTACGTTGATAACCGCAACGCCGCCAATGAGTTTGGCAAGGCGCTCTTGTAACTTTTCGCGGTCGTAATCTGATGTGGTCTCCTCGATTTGGGCGCGAATTTGTTTGATGCGTCCCTCAAGGTCGGCTTTCTTCCCGGCACCGTCAACGATCGTCGTATTATCCTTGTCGACGACAATTCTTTTAGCACGGCCCAAGTCTTGAAGCGTGATGTTTTCCAGCTTGACCCCCAACTCCTCGGCGATGAGCTTGCCGCCGGTGAGGACGGCGATGTCTTCGAGCATAGCCTTGCGGCGATCGCCGAAGCCCGGAGCTTTTACTGCGACGCAATGGAGAGTGCCGCGGATCTTGTTTACGACTAGAGTCGCAAGCGCTTCACCTTCGATATCTTCAGCAATGATGATAAATGGTTTCCCCGACTTGGCGATTTGCTCGAGGATGGGGAGAAGCTCCTTCATATTGCTGATTTTTTTCTCGTTGATCAGCAAGTAAGCATCTTCGAGAATGCATTCCATTCTCTCCGGATCGGTAACAAAGTACGGAGAGAGATAGCCGCGGTCGAACTGCATGCCCTCGACGACGTCGAGAGTGGTTTCCAATCCCTTGGCCTCTTCGACGGTGATGACGCCTTCCTTGCCGACTTTATTCATCGCTTCCGCGATAACATCGCCAATGGTCGAATCGCTGTTGGCGGCGATAGTTCCTACCTGAGCGATTTCTTTTGGATCTTTGGTGGGTTTAGAGAGATTTTTTAACTCAGCGGTAATCGCTTCGACGGCTTTGTCGATGCCACGCTTGAGAGTCATGGGATCGTGGCCTGCGGCAACCAGCTTGACGCCTTCGGCAAAGATCTGGCGTGCGAGAACGGTAGCGGTGGTTGTGCCGTCGCCGGCAACATCGGAGGTCTTACTGGCAACCTCCTTAACCATCTGCGCCCCCATGTTCTCAAACTTGTCTTCCAACTCTACCTCTTTGGCTACGGTGACGCCATCTTTGGTGACGGTGGGTGCGCCGAAGGATTTGTCCAATACGACGTTTCTTCCTTTAGGACCCAACGTGACCGTGACTGCGTCAGCCAGAATGTTGACGCCCCTCAACATTGCGTCTCTGGCGTCACGATTAAACTTAACTATCTTCGATGCCATTCTGTTTCCTCCTACAGTTAGTTTTGAAGTTATTTCTCGATAACGCCGAGAACATCTTCCTCGCGCATGATCAAATGTTCTTCACCTTCAATATTGATTTCACTACCCGAGTATTTGCCGAAAAGCACGCGATCATTGACTTTGAGGTCTAGGGGTATGATCTTTCCGTCTTCATTTATTTTCCCCTTGCCAACGGCGACGACTTTTCCTTCTTGCGGTTTTTCCTTAGCGGTATCAGGAATGATAATGCCCCCCTTACTCTTCTCCTCCTCCTCGATTCTTTTCACAATGATGCGATCTTGCAAAGGCCTAATTTTCACTTTTGCCTCCTTTCCATGTTCACTAAATTGTTAAATTGTGGTTGAATTACTTCGTCCGGCTCCGCACACAGGGAGCAAAAATGGACCCGCCAAATCGAAATCAATGTAAGCATTAATCATCGAGTGTCAAGCAGCGATCGGTTAAATTTACGATTATTTAAGCATTGGATCGGCGGAAACAGCGATCCAGGCGCGACTATTTTTTTTGTTTTCTCAGTTCTTCCTCGAGATATTTGCGGTACAGCACGTCCCATTCCCGGCTTCCGGGCGGGATATGGCGGGAGAGGGATTGGATCTTCTCCCGGATCAGTTCATCGAGCTGATCCTCACGTTGAAAAAACTCGTGCAGAACACGTTTGCTCTCAGTAAGGGCGCGTCGTTCATCTGAAAAATCCGCAAGGCTCCCTTTTCTTATTTCGTCAACGATCAGATGGGCCAAGTGTGAGATTCGGCTCTCGGAGAGGCGGCTCATAAAATGAATCCCTTTTTAGCAGCCAGCTTCTGTTTCGCGATAAGAAACATCTTATAATGATCCATGTCTCTGGTTGCCTGCACATGCGATGCGAGCATTTTGCGGGCCTCTTCTTCTATAGCTTCTTCTTCAGCGAAGTTTTGACCGATCACGCTTTTGATCCTGATGGTCATCGCTGTGTCATCGCATTTGAGTTTAATCAGATCCTTGGCGCGATAGTTTTCTAGGAGCAATTTCGCCACTTTTTCGAGTTGGTCCTGCTTGATCTTCATGGGCTGTGGAAAACCTTGTGGATAACTTGCGAACAGCCAGTGGAGGACTCAGGTAGCACTTGTTGATTCAGCTGATTTCTATCGATGTTAGCTAATGATGTCAACTGGAGGAAATTGAGGCCGTACGGCCGAGGTTTGCTGTTGAATCGGTATAATTTGCTTGTGAGTTCAGGGGTTTTTTGTCACAATGCTTTTGCTCATGAAAATGACCCACCAGCAATCCTACAGCCGATACAAGGTTATCCACAGGTTGGCAAATTCGCGAACTTAGAGTTCACCCGTGGTTGTGGAGAAGTCAGGTGCCAGTGATTAAACCCGCAAGATTATTGCCCGGTGCACGAGTTGGAGTGGTCGCACCGGCAGGGTGTGTTGACGAGAATGCCCTGATTAATGGTGTCCGAGTAATTCGAGACCAGGGATTTGAGGTTGAGTTTCCGCCCAATATACTGGAGCGCAAGGGCTATCTAGCGGGGGATGAACGAAACAGGGCGAATGACCTGCTCAAATTTTTTGCGCGGGCCGACATAAGCGCAATTTTTTGCGCTCGCGGGGGCTTTGGTTCAGCACAACTTTTGCCCTATATGAGCCATGCAGACTTTCGATTGTGGCCAAAAATATTCGCCGGCTATAGCGATATTACGATCTTATTGAACTGGCTAAATCAGCAATTTGGAATAGTTACGTTCCATGCGCCGATGGTAGCAATGGAACTAGCGAATGGATTGGCTGGCCGCAGCAAGGAAGCTTTTTGGGGTTTATTAACTGGCGAAAAGCCGGGATGGCGGATCGATTTGGGTGATGTGATTCGACCCGGCAAAATTGAGGGCGAGATGAAGGGCGGGTGTTTGTCAGTTCTGGTAACGACTTTGGGGACGCCTTACGAGATTGATACGAAGGGCAAATTGTTGTTTTTAGAAGATGTCGGCGAGCGGCCCTACAGAATCGAGCGGATGCTGACGCATCTAAGGATGGCTGGGAAATTTGATCATCTTGCCGGTCTTGTATTCGGTGATTTTACCAATTGCGAAGCAGATGGCTCCAGGGATGTCCGTCAGATCATCGGGGAGATGTTTGGTAACGCTGAATATCCTGTAGTCATGGGCATGGCGGCTGGTCATGGGCGGGAACACATCACGCTTCCGTTCGGTGTAAGAATGATGCTTGATGGAAATCTGGGAGTTCTGTCGCTGATCGAATGTCCCGTCCTCTAGAAAGCGGCAATAAACAGTCTTCAATCTATTGATCCTCCGCAAGAGGAGCGAGTGAATTTCGAATCTGCAGGTAAAACTTCGGCGGTCTCAATCGTCCCTGGGATTTGAATCAAGTTTTCGGCCGAGAATAATGGATTTCCAATCTATTGAGCTTGCATTCGAAGAGGCGCTGAGACAGGGAGTATTCCCGGGGGCCGTGCTGCTGATTGGTCGGGGAGACGAGGTCATCTACGAGCGAGCATTTGGATCGCGCACCTTAGTCCCGGAAAAATGCCCGATGCAATTATCGACGATCTTCGATCTCGCCTCTTTAACCAAACCTTTAGCGACGACAATCGCAATCATGCTGCTCGTGAACCAGAAGAAAGTCCGTCTTGACGATCAGGTGACACGATTTTTGCCGACATTCGGTGTCTTTGACAAGAGTCTAACCACACTTCGGCAACTGCTGAACCACTCATCCGGCCTGGCGGCTTGGAAGCCATTTTACGAGGAAGTTATCAAGGGCGAAGAAAATGGCAAGATCCATTTTGTTGCCAGCCGAGCAGCCCAACATTACGTGCTTGAACAGATCCACCGAGAAAAGCCGTTAAGCCGGCCGGGGATGCAAGCTCTCTACAGCGATCTGGGATTTCTGATTTTAGGTGAGCTTGTTGAAACGATCAGCGGTTCGAAATTAGACACCTTCTGTCAAGATCAAATTTTTAGTCCCTTGGAATTGCGTTCGACGGCGTTTATCGATTTGACTCAACTCCCAACCCGCCGAATTCAGCCGGCGGAGGACATGATTGCTCCCACAGAGAACTGTGCGTGGCGCAAAAGAATTCTTTGTGGCGAAGTGCACGACGATAACGCTTATGCGGTCGGGGGGGTCGCCGGGCACGCCGGTCTCTTTTCATCCGCACGCGACCTCCACGCTATTGTGGCCCGGTTGAACCATTGTCTTCGAGGCAGCGATCCATTCCTGTCGCCGCCGCTGGTTCAAGAGTTTCTGTCGACAGACCAGGCGGTGTCAGGGTCCACCCATGTCTTAGGATGGGATACTCCCACGCATAACAAGTCCGCCAGTGGAACGCGTTTCTCCGCTAAAACCGTCGGCCACCTAGGTTTTACCGGAACTTCAGTTTGGTGGGACTTGGAAAAAAACTGCCATGTCATTTTATTAACCAACCGCGTTCACCCGACGCGCAAAAATGAAAAGATCAAAGAATTTCGACCCCTCATCCACGATCTCATCATGCAAACTGTCAATCCATGAACAATCTCCCGCCGATAGGAAGCCACATACATTTGATCGCCGTTTGTGGCGTCGGGATGGCCTCATTGGCGGGGCTCCTAAAAGCTCGGGGGTATCGTGTTACAGGCTCCGATCAGAACGTCTATCCCCCGATGAGCACCTATCTGTCGGAGATTGGCATTGATGTGCAGCTGGGATTCGATACGCAGCATCTCGCCCACCGGCCTGATTTGGTGATTATCGGGAATGCGGTATCGCGTGGCAATCCTGAAGCAGAGGCCGTTCTGAACGACAGCATTCCGTATTTTTCATTTCCCCAGGCCCTGGGGAAATTTCTCATCGGCACTCGAGAGTCCATTGTTATAGCCGGAACACATGGAAAGACCACCACATCCGCATTAACTGCCTGGGTGCTTAAATGCGCCGGGCTCGATCCGGGCTTTTTTGTCGGCGGCGTACCCAGCAATTTCGGCAGCGGCTGGAACCCTGGAGGGGGTGACCACGTCGTGTTGGAAGGCGATGAATATGATAGCGCCTTTTTTGATAAGGGGCCCAAATTTCTCCACTACCGCCCGCAAAGCGTGATTTTAACAAGCATAGAGTTCGATCACGCGGACATCTATCGCGACTTGGATCACCTCAAAGAAGCTTTTCGGCGCCTTGTCGTGATCGTTCCTGTGAATGGGCTGCTCGTCGCATGTTACGATTATCCTGCAGTGGCGGAGATTGTTAAAGGCGGCTCTTACCGGCTTGTCTCATACGGTGACAGCGAAGCCAACGATTGGACCGCACGCAACATTAGGGCTAACCAAGGCCGCAGTTATTTTGAACCCTGTTTTAGAAAAAATTCAGAGGGTGAGGTGGAGCTTGGCGCCATAGGGCGGCACAATGTGAAAAATGCCCTGGCGGTTTATGCATTGGGCCGAGAGTTAGGAATCGCTCGCACAAAGCTGCTCGAGGGCTTCGCGTCTTTTTCAGGCGTAAAACGCCGTCAAGAGTTAAAGGGGGAAAGGCGCGGAGTTTTGGTTATCGATGACTTCGCGCACCATCCCACGGCGGTTTCGGAAACCATCACGGCTGTTACGGACGCCTTTGTAGGCCGCCGGGTATGGGCGGTTTTCGAGCCGCGCAGCAATACCAGCCGGCGCAATATTTTCGAGCGGGAATTTGCCCGGGCGCTATCGCTGGCTGACCGCGTCGTCATCTCCGGTCTTCATCAACCGGAAAAGATTCCGGAGGCGGAGCGGTTGTCGGCGGAACGAGTCGTCGACTCGATCAATCAGTTACGCGGCAAGAAGGACGCGATTCTGATCGATGGAGCCCATGACATTGCCGCCTACGTCGCGGCCAACGCCGTGCCGGGCGATATTGTTTTGATCATGTCCAATGGTGGCTTTGACGGAGTACAGGAGAAAATCCTATCAGCGCTATCGGCTTAGATGAAGCATGGCGCATTTCCGACTGCAGAAATAGTGTCCTTTCTGAAAGAGCGCCTCGTTTTTAGAAATATAACTTTGGCATTGCGGATCGAGCACCATCTCTTCTCCGTCAGCTCTGCCGGAGTCGTGTCGGCGCAATGAGTCGGCTCTCCGACCGGAGAAGTACGCTCGAAGAGCTGCGACTAGCATCCAAACAAATACGCAAAGTATTATGAGGCGGAGTACCACTTCGAGGTTTATTACCAGGACCGCGGGTTACTCTCAAGAGTGAAAGAGGTGGATTTTCTTATCGTCTTTAACGTTGACGAGCAACTCGGAGATACTAACGCCTAATTCAGGATGAATGACCTGAGGCGCGATTTCGCTAAGCGGGATCAAGACAAACTTTCGCTTCGGCATCTCGGGATGGGGGATATTCAGATTCTTCTTTTTTATGACCAATGCATCGTAAAGCAGGATATCCAAATCAATGATGCGGGCGCCCCAACGCTTTTTAACTTTTTTACGCCCCATGGCACGTTCAATATTTTTGAATTTCTTAAGCAGCATGTCCGGTTTGAATTTAGTCTCGATTTCGATTGCGCCGTTAACATACCAATCCTTGGAATTTCCGAGGGGCTCGCTTTCGTAGAGAGAAGACTCCTTGAGGATTTTCGTGTCGGGGAGCTTAGCCAACCGGTTCAGGGCTTCCAGAAAGTTGTCTTTCTTATTGCCCAAGTTGGATCCAACCCCGATGTAGACCTGATGTGCCACCGCAGTTGCCATGGTTGCCCCTTGGTGAAAAAATCCTAAAGTTGAACCTGCCGGATTCTTTCGGCGACCTCCTTCAAACGTTCTTTATCGACACAAACCGTAAATCGAACATAGCCTTCGCCTGCGGCGCCGAAACCATTTCCAGGGGTCGTCACGACGCCGGCTTGATCAAGTAACTTAGCCGTGAACTGGGCGGAGGAAAGTCCCTTGGGCGTAGCCACCCAAACGTAGAAAGTCGCGCGAGGCTTCTCACACTCCAATCCGGCGGCGCGCAGGCCGGAAACCAGAATGTCGCGTCGCTCTTGATAGATTTTCCTCGACGGCTCAACGATGCTGTCGCCCAGTTTCAACGCCTCAATACCGGCTTCTTGGATCGCCTGAAAAATGCCGGAATCGAGATTGGACTTCGCTTGCGCCAGTCCGGCGACGATTTCCGGGTTCCCCACCGCCATGCCGATGCGCCAGCCAGTCATATTGAACGTTTTCGACAGTGAGTGGAATTCGATACCCACCTCTTTGGCGCCGTCGACTTCGAGAAAGCTCATGGGCCGATAACCGTCATAGCCCATCTCCGTATAGGCGGCATCATGGCAGACGATGACATTGTTCTTATCGGCGAATTCGACCACCTTTTTGTAAAAATCCCGATCGGCGACGGCGGCCGTGGGATTATTGGGATAATTAATCCAAAGTAGCTTGGCTTGCTTGGCAATATCGGATGGAATCGATTCGAGGTCCGGCAGAAATCGGTTCTCTTTTTTTAGCGGCAGGAAGTAGTTTTTGCCGCCATTGAAGGCAGTTCCAATAGGATAAACCGGATAGCAGGGACTGGCGACCAGGACGATGTCTCCGGGATCCACGAAGGCTACGGCCATATTTCCAATGCCTTCTTTAGAGCCGATCAGAGACACGACCTCTTTACCGGCATCCAGGTTGACGCTGAAACGGCGCTGATACCAATCTGCTACTGCCTGGCGAAACTCGGGTAAACCTGAACTGTTCGGATAGCGATGGTTAATCGGTACACTTGCGGACTCCATTAATTTCTCGACCACGGCCGGCGGGGTCGGAATATCTGGATCGCCAATACCCAAGTCGATTAGGTCAACCCCCCGAGACAAAGCCTCGCGTTTACGCCGATCAATCTCAGCGAACAGATAAGGTGGTAAATCATTAATCCGCTTGGCCTTTTCTATTGAAATGGGCAACTTCGGTGAACCTCCATGCTAAAATCGCACTGGTTTTACCTGTTTTTTTCGCCTTTGACAAGCATGTGAAAAAATCCTTATGTTGTGGAGTGAATTCATCAGAGAGCAATGGATATCATCGTTGACGGATACAATCTGATCGGCACCGATCACGGGCTAAAAGGGGATCTCGAGCACCGGCGCAACTGGCTCGTCCAACGACTTTCGCTTTACCAAGAGATGAAAGGCCATCGAGTTGTCGTGGTTTTCGACGGCTGGAAATCCGGCTGGCTTGACGAAATAACGGAAACGAAACAAGGACTCCGCATCGTCTTTTCACGGCAAGGAGAGAAAGCTGATAGCGTGATCATCCGGCTCGCGCGCGAAAAGGGCAATGGATCTGTAGTGGTAACTTCAGACCAGGAGGTGCGAAGGGCGGTCGAAAGGTTCGGCGCCGTGGCCATTTATTCAAATGAATTCAGCCATATATTGCGCCATCTGGAGTTGGTCGAAGCCGGCGACGATGAAGAGCGCAGGCGGTCGAACAAAAAGGGAAATCCAAGCCGACTTTCGAAAACGGAACGTAAGCGCTTGGAGAAACTGAAAAAACTCTGATTCATGGCGACATCGTCGCATACGTGCCGGATATCGGCGGCTTCGCCGCGGGGGAGCGGTTTTGCTCCCGCTACTGCGTACAAAACAGAGGATGTTGAAGTCCAACAGCGAGCTATCGCAGTTGGTGTCTCGGGTTCTTTGCAACCGCTAGGGTTCGGGTTTTTTAATCATATCCAAGCGATTAAGCACCCCATTGCGAAAAATCAGCACGCTATCGGCATAAAACCAATGCTCCTCGGTAACGTGTTGCGGACCCTTAATTCGGTTTATCCGACTAGGATTGCCGAGAACTTTTTTCGTCTCGTCCATTGTCATACCAGAAACGGCTTGTTTTTTGATGGCTGCCTCTTTGACCGCCGCCGACCACGGCTGGCTCTGAATCCATGCGATTCGGGCTTTTTCTTCTTCATCTTGCTTGGCACGAACTTTCTTTTCGTCAGCCAAGGGGTCAACGGTTACGATGGTCATGTTGAATTGCTCGTGAAAATCTTGGGCGGGAATGTAACCTTCTTTTCCTGATTCAAACTTTACCTTGTAATATGGATTTTTGGTCTTCCGACCGACCAGCTCAGTGACTTCAAAAGATTGATTTGCCGCCGGATGAAATGAGGATGCATCGGCCGCTGGCGCAGCGAAAAATAAGGGTAGCTTGCCGTCGACGGGTGACGTCCAAAAGATTCGACCGACTCGAGTCGCTAAGGCATTGAGCTGTTTTTCCGTGTAATGATTCGACGCTGCTGCCGGGGTAAAGAGCAAGAGCAGGGCTAACAAGCCAAAAGAAAATCCGATGATCATGAACAAGTTCAACTCAAACGTTTGGAAAACGAGTGGGTGGAGATTCGTAGCGG
>WHTF01000047.1:14356-25282 GCA_009379725.1 Deltaproteobacteria bacterium | reverse complement strand
AAGTCTCCGGCATCAATCCCTGTAAGGCTCTGCGCCTTCCGGACGCTCAGTCCTTTCTTGTCGACGGTCTTGATGATCTCGGCGGCGAGGATTGCCTTTAACCGGCGAACGTCGGCGTCCCGGATGCTCAAGTCCCGATAGATGTTCCCGCTCCCACGGATAAGTTCAAGCTTTTCCTTTTTCATCGCAACATCTCCTTCAGTCTTCTATGCGACCCTTGATCAGGTTATTTGACCTTTTTTTGGGCTCCATTGAAGGCGGGTTTTCACATACTAGTCTGTTGAAGGATCGTTTTTCACATGATAGTATCACTTTTCACGAATCGTACGGGTTTAGACGATTTTTCATAAGAAATGGACGATTTTCATGGTTGGCGCGCCACAGTATCGCTTTTCAGGTCCAGTGATCGTTTTTCAGGACAGGCGCCTTCCTGAGAAGGCGACGCCGGCTGGCTACAGCGCATTGATTGAGACCTATGACCTTGCTGTACCCCTGCCCCGCACGCTGTCGGCAATCGGCGAGCGCCACCGGATTATTGAGGAAAGCGGCTGGCGAATTATGACGCCGCGCCATGCACCGCATCCGACCCTCGAAGGCCACCTGACCTTTGCCCTAAAGTACGAGGGCCTCGACCTCGCCGTTCTCAAGTCGTTATTTTTGACAACCGGGCCGGCCGAAGTCGAGACGCTTGTGCGCAAGAAGCCCACGGGCAGTTACGCAAGGCGCATCTGGTTTCTCTATGAGTGGCTAACGGGTGAGCGCCTGGAGCTTCCCAATGTGCAGGGCGGTCGTTATGTTCCCGTCCTCGATTCCGCACTGCAATGGGCGGCTGAGGGTGAGAACGCCCCGCGCTACCGCGTCAAAAACAACCTGCCCGGTATTCCGGATTTCTGCCCGCTGGTTTTTCGCACAGAACAACTCGACCGGTTCATCGGCCTCAAACTACCGCAGCGCGCGCAGGAAATCGTCGCAGATGTTCCCCGCGACATCCTCGCCCGCACAGCGGCGTTCCTGCTGCTCAAGGATTCAAAATCGAGCTACGCGATCGAGGGTGAGAGTCCGCCGCAGGACCGTATCCAGCGATGGGGCCGCGCCATCGGCGAAGCCGGCCGCCATGGGCTCGATCGCGAAGAGCTGCTGCGCCTGCAGAAGATCGTCATCGGCGACGCGCGCTTTTTGAAGCTTGGATTCCGCGAGGATGGAGGCTTCGTCGGCGATCATGGCCGCCAAACCCGCATGCCCCTGCCCGAGCATATCAGCGCAAGACCGGACGACCTGCCTGCCCTTATTAACGGCATGATCGCCTTCGAGCGCCGCCCGGCACAGGAGCTCGACGCGGTCATCGCCGCCGCCGTCCTCGCCTTCGGCTTCGTCTATATCCACCCGTTCGAAGACGGCAATGGCCGTATCCACCGCTACCTGATCCACCACGTGCTGGCCCAGCGCGGGTTCAATCCGCCGGGCGTCGTTTTCCCCGTCTCCGCGGCTATCCTGGAGCAGATGGACGAGTATCGTGAGGTTCTGAAAACTTACTCGCAACGCCTGCTGCCGCTGATCAAATGGGAGGCAACGCCGGAGTTCAATATCCGCGTTCTCAATGACACCGGTGATTTCTACCGCTTCTTCGACGCTACCCCGCACGCGGAGTTCCTCTACGCATGTGTTCAGAAGACGATCGAACAGGATCTTCCCGCCGAGACTGGGTTCTTGAGGCGTTACGATCAATTTCGCCAGCAGGTCGAGTCCTTCCTCGACATGCCCGAGCGGTTGATCGACCTCCTGTTCCGGTTCCTGAACCAGAACGGCGGCCGCCTATCCCAGCGAGCCCGCGACCACGAGTTCAAAGAATTGACCGATGAAGAGGCGGAGCGGATCGAAACGATCTACCGCGAAAATTTCAAAGCTGAATCGTAGGCGCGCTCAATGGGAACTTCCTTTGTGACTTTGAGGACCTCGCGCTGCATAGAACAACTTAGATTCGGTTCTGAATATCAAAGTTCGTTGCTTTCCCGCGAGATGCGCGATTTTGCAGTCGCGCTATCAATGACTTCACCGCAAAAGGCTCGGCAAACGGCCTTTGATGATTTCCTCCGCCTCCGCGACGATGTCTTGGACGACTTCCCTGACGCTTTTGATGGCATCGATCAAGCCGGCGTCTTGGCCGAAAGAAAGCGAGGCATTGTCGATATCGCCGGCGGCGCGGGCGGCTGCCACTTGTTTGCCGACGTCGGGCGCGATTTGGCGCAGCGCCCATTCGCGGCCGGCCCAGCGTTCGATGAATTTGTTGCGTTGAGCCCGCGACATCGCGCCCGGCCAGACGCGTTGGCTGGCGAGATCGGGGATCTCCGTCAGCACGGTATCGTGGCCGTCGCTGTTAACGATCGCTTGCTTGAAGTTGAGATGAATCGGCGCTTCTTGTGTGGCCATAAAGCGGGTGCCGAGCAACACGCCTTCGGCGCCAAGAGCCAGCGCGGCCGCCAGGCCGCGGCCATCGCCGACGCCGCCGGCGCAGAGAACCGGTAACGGCGCTACGGCTTTGACCATGATCGGCACCAACGGCAACGACGCCATCCAACCCACATGGCCGCCGGCTTCCGTGCCCTGTGCCACGAGCACGTCAGCTCCGGCTTCCGCCGCGCGGACGGCTTCGGGAACTTCCCCGGCCATATACATCACCTTGGACCCGGCATCGTGAGCGCGCTGAAAGTATTCCCGCAGATCCTGATCCTTGCGTGCCCAGGCAAAAGCGGCGACCGTCGGTTGAGCGCGCAGGGTGACGCGAAACATATCTTCTTGGATTTGAAACAGCAGATGATTGACGCCGAATGGTTTTTCGGTTCGCTCGCGAATCGACGCGATCTCGGTCTCGAGTTGCGCGGCGTTGAACGCCGACGTGCCGAGCGTACCGAAACCGCCGGCGTTGGATACGGCGGCGACCAGCGGAGCGGTGGTCGCGGTGCCCATACCTCCCAAGATAATGGGATGAACGATGCCAAGCAGATCGCAAATACGCGTGTGAATCATAACGCCTCCAATCGTAAATAGACCCGCTTCTTGCCTAGTAGCCCAAACGAGGGGCCTTGTAAATCACCAAATGCGCCGTCAACGAAGGCTACACTTTCGAGGCGTGAATGGGTCAAGCAAGAATTGTATTCGTAAGCCGTGAACCGAAGCACATGCTTTGCTAGACGCTTTGGTGATCTCCGGGCTAGAGATTCACAATCGTCGCCGTGATCGCTGTAACGCGGTACGTTCCGGTCCGGCGAATTTTCTTGAATCACCGCAAGGGCTGGGCTAGGATAACGCCATGTTAAATTGGTCGTCTTGTCCAGCCGTTGAACGTGACCCTGAGCGCTTAGGCGGCGTATGGGTGTTTCGGGACACCCGAATTCCGGTCGCTGCTTTGTTTGAAAATCTGGAAGACGGCGTCCAAATCAGTCAGTTCGTCGATTGGTTTTCCGGCGTTACCATTGCGCAAGTACGCGCCGTGCTGGAGCATGCGGCGAAAAGTTCGACTTTATCCCAGGGTGCCTGAGTGCGTAGTCTCTTCGATCAGGGCATTCCGGTGCCGCTTCGGACTCATCTCAGCAGTCACCAGATCGAAACAGCTTTCGAGCGCGGTTGGAGCACACTGAAAACCGGCGAGATCCTCGCCGTGGCAGAGCGGGAAGGCTTCGACGTTTTTGTCACCACCGACAAAAATCTGTGCCATCAACTAAACCCGGGCCGGCGAAGGATTGCGATCATTGTCCTGTCAACTACCAGCTGGCCACGCATTCAAAAGGCAGCGGCGGCAATCGAGCACGCCATCGATATCGCTTTACCCGGAAGCATCAAAGAAGTGGCCATTCCATAGAACCGGTGTCGACGCGGCACATCAAACATTGAACGTTTAGAATAATCTAAACTCGTTCCTGCCGGCCAACGCCTGCCGCATTGACGTTGGCTTTGATGTTTTGTTAAAAGAAGTGAGAATTCATCGCTATAAGATGATCGGATACGGGTTTTGCGCTCTGTCAGTTCCGGCGCGACGCGAGGTTTGAGTCAATGGACTTCGGAGGATGAGTATGAGATTTGTCATTCTGTTATTCGGTATTCTCATAACGGGCAATGCCTTTGCGCAAAGCGCCCTGGAGCGGGTTCGCATTAGCTATTCGAGCGGCGGCATGACGTCCATCGACCTCTTCATCGCGCGGGATCTGAAATACTTTCAAAAGCAGAATCTCAATGCCGAGCTGATTCGCATGTCGGCCAATCTCGCCATCAGCGCCGGAATTTCCGGGGACGTCGATGTCCTGGGTTCCATCGGCAGCGCCATCCGTTCAATTCAGCGCGGCGCCCCTCTTCGGGTTATTTCCGTGACACTGCGCCGCCCGCTGTTCTTTCTTGTCGCCCGTCCGGAATACAACAGCGTCAAAGATCTAAAAGGAAAAACGTTGGGCATCGTTACTTTCGGCGGTAGCCAGCACACGACCGCGAAACGTTTGATTGCGCTTCACGGCCTCAACGCCGACAAGGAGCTCACTTCGATACAAATCGGTGAGGAGTCGATGCAACTTCAAGCGTTGACGTCAAACGCCATCCAGGTGGCGGCGATCAGCCCGCCCTATGCGCAGATCGCCCGCGACAAGTTCAAAATGAATATTCTCGAAACCTCCACCGACAAATTCGCCAGCATTCAAAACGGCGCCGCGGTACACGTGAAAACGCTCCAGGAGAAGCCGGAGTTCTTGAAACGATTCCTACGCGCTCGGGCGCAGGCGAATCAATATTTTATGGAGAGAGAGAAAGAAGCCAGCAAGCTTCTCGCCAGTATCTGGAATTCAGATTACAAGATTGCCAACGAAAGCTATCGCGCCTCCAAGGCGGCTTTCACGGGAACCGGCATTCCCACGGACGATGAGATCAAGGAATATCTCGCCCTCGATGCGCAAATCATCGGCCTGCCGCAGCCCGTGCCGGCATCGAGCGTTTTTGACTTCACCTTACAACGCGAAATTAACAACGAATTAAGAATCAAGTAATTCAATCTTTGCCGGTTGTTCGCATCCCTGAGCGAACGGGTTTGTCCGGCAGCGAAAGCCTTACCGTGCTCGATGGGTGCCCCGGCATGCAGGCTGGCCATTCCGCTTGCTTTGCAAATGCCGTCAACAACTTCTCTTCACCGCAATACGATAGTTACCAACGGCGCGTTTCGCCCAGCTTGAAGATCCAGGCACGATTGGGATCGACTTGGCGGCGCTTGAACTCGGCGAGCATGCGCCCGGGCGGTTCGTCCAGCGGCTCTTCGGCCAGATCGAAGGTGCCCCAGTGAATGCCGAGCAGGACGCGCGCGTTGAGATCGACAAAGACTTGCACGGCTTCCTCAGGCGTAGTGTGGACCATTGCCATAATTTCCGGCGGCACATAAGCGCCGATGGCGACGGCTGCCAGATCGAACGGACCCAACTTACGGCCGATTTCTTTAAAGCCGCTGAAGTAGCCGGTGTCACCGCTGAAGTAAAGGCGCCGGTCGCGGCCCAGCACCGCCCAGGAAGCCCACAGTCGCGTATTGTTGTCCCACATGGTTCGCTGAGAGAAGTGCTGCGCCGGTAAACAAACGAATCTTACGCCGCGATATTCGCGCTCCTGCCACCAGTCCAGCTCTTCCACCCGGTGCACGCCGTTTGCGCCCAGCCACGCCTTTAAGCCCAACGGCACGAGGAAGAGTGGATCGTGTGTCTCGGCGAGACGATTTACCGTGCGCAGGTCCAAGTGATCGTAATGGTCATGCGATATCGTCACGACGTCGATCCGGGGTAGGTTTTCGAAGGCCAGTCCCGGCGGGCTCAAGCGTCGGGGACCGGCCCAAGATAGCGGGCTCGCCCGCGTGCTCCACTGGGGATCGGTCAGCATATTCACGCCGTCTAATTGTACTAAGAGAGTTGCATGGCCGATCCAGGTAACGCTTGGGTTGATGCGACCGGTTTGGAGGGCGGCACCGTCATTGGCGGCACGCGGCGCGTCGAAGCTGCGTGGCGACGTGAAGCTTGCCCATAGGCGGCGGGTCACAAAACTCCAGCGTGTCCAGCCCGACGGCCGGCGAAAATCGGGATCGGTGTTGCGAAAGCCGCCGGTGACGTGATGCGCTGGCTGGCCCGGCACCGGCTCCGTACCGACGCGAGCGCAGGCAATGAGCAGAAGGAGCAGACCCGGAAGTAAAGCGAATCGACGTGCGCGCAAATGCATTGATTGTTTTTAAACAGATCGGCGCGTCATGACAACCGGCACGAAAGGCGGAGTAAAGCCAATCGCAAGCAGTGAGTGGTTCGCCGTTACTTCAAAGATTTTTTTTCGTTCGGTAGCCAATCGGCGACAACGGTAATAAAGTGGTGGCCGTAATGAGCGAGTTCACGAATTTCCGGGAACGGCTGCCTGCCATCCTCAGAGCTATTGCCGCCGGTATTCCGGCGGGCTATTTGTTCGACTACCTCGATACACCGATTCCTTGGATGATCGGACCGATGATCGCCGTCGCTGCGCTCAACCTGATGGGTGTGGCGATGCACTCACCTCCTTACGCCCGGCATATGGGGCAGGTGATTCTTGGTTCGGTGGTGTCGCTTTATTTTACGCCGCCGGTGGTGGCGGCGTTGGCAGGAAATTTCGTTGCTATCTTAGCCGCCACCGTGGCGGTCTTCATTATCGGCGCGCTCGGCGCGGTGATCCTGAGCCGGGTCTCGGGCGTCGAACGAAAGTCTACCTTCTTCGCCTCAATACCGGGCGGCGCTATGGCGATGGCCGTGTTGGCGGAGCGCTACGGCGCTCAGATCGCCCCCGTGGCGGTGGCCCACAGCCTGCGCGTCTCCATCGTTGTCATTGTAATCCCATTCGCGCTGACTTATGGCGGCATCCCGCTCGAGGCAGCCGCGTACCGGCCGGATTTGCCGCTGGTGCTTTCGATACTCGTGCCGTGGCTGGCTTTCGGCTTTTTGTTGGGCGAGGTTTCCGAGCGCCTGCGGTTCCACAACGGCTGCTTGCTCATGCCGATTTTCTTCGGCGCTGCGCTGACGGTAAGCGGCATCGAGCTTTCCGCCGTGCCGCACGGGTTGATCGACTTCGCTCAACTCATGTTCGGCCTCGTGCTCGGGGCGCGCTACGAGCGCGCTTTTTTCGCTCGCTACAGGCTGTTCATCCCGTTCGCGCTGTTGAACTCGTTTTTCATCCTCATCGCCTCCGTGGCCGCCGCCGCAGTCCTGGCCTGGGCATTCGAACTGCCCATCGCCACCATGATCATCGCCACCGCGCCCGGCGGTTTGGCCGAGATGACCATCACCGCGCAAGCCCTGAAGATCGGCGTACCCTTGGTGGTTGCCTTCCACTTGTTCCGGGTGATTGTGGTGAACATGGGCACCCAGTATATCTACGCCTGTGCCGCCTGGATGTGGAAACGCTGGAGATCGTGACGGTCATCCCACGCTCGTTCGTCTCGTCCGTTTATCCCTGCCGCGATTTCGCAACCATTCGCCGAGAACAGAACCGCCGTTGACGATAAGTTCGACAACCCTATATATAGTTATGTGTTTAAATGTTGATTTATTTGGAGGTACTGTATCGATGGATCGTTACGCAATGAAATTCGGCGCGCACTACTTACCGACCTACGTTCCCGACCTTGATGGGCCGTTGCCGGAATACTACCAGAAAATGTTTCTGCAGATAGAGGAGATGGATCGTTTAGGTTATGACCATGCTTGGGTCACGGAGCATCATTTCGCTCTGTATGGCGGCACGTTGCCGCATCCGCCGACGTTTATGGCGGCAATCGCGCGCACGACGAAGCAGATCCGTTTGGGCGTAGCGATTAACGTCCTGCCGCTGCACAATCCGATCGATCTTGCCGAGTCTTATGCCATGGTGGACGTCATTTCCAACGGGCGGTTGGATTTCGGCGTGGGCAAGGGTAGCGAAGCGCACGAATACCGAAAGTTCGGCATCAACCAACAAGAAGCAACCGGTCGCCTGTACGAGGGTACTGAAGTCATGCTTCAAGCGTGGTCGGACAAGCCGGTAAATTTTAGCGGCGAATTTTTTAAGTACGACCACGTGCCGGTTTATCCCAAACCCGTGCAGCGTCCGCATCCTCGATTCTGGGTCGGCTGCGCGCGCAGCGAAGACTCGTTTCGTTGGGCTGGAGAAAAAGGCTTTCACTTGATGACGCTTCCCTATCTTTATCGCGAGCCGGGTGTGTTGCCCGGTTTTATCAAGACTTATCGCAGTGCGCTGGCTCAGGCTGGACACGACTTCACGCAAACCGACGTTTTGGGAAAGTTCCACATTTATGTGTCGAGCAGTTTAGACCAAGCCATTCGTGAGGCCGAGCCCTATCTCATCAAATATTTCGACGTTCACAAAGCCGCTGATCCGGATCGTCAGGAGCAGGGGTTGTTGACTCAACGCGATGCCAGAACTCAGTTAGCCGAAGGGTTTGTCCTGGCGGGTGATCCAGAGCGCGTCGTCGACACGATTCGTAAATGGCGTGAAGAGGTCGGTCTGACAACGATCTCCGGCACGTTTCATTTCGGTGGTATGCCGCAAGAATTGG
Source organism: Deltaproteobacteria bacterium (assembly GCA_009379725.1). GTDB lineage: Bacteria > Desulfobacterota > Binatia > UBA9968 > UBA9968 > WHTF01. Next base: position 16,698 of record WHTF01000047.1, on the reverse strand, counting down.
CGCTGAAAAATATCCGCTTGTTTGCTGAAAAGGTGATGCCGGAGTTGAAGTAAAATACCAGCGAGCTTCAACCGCCCGAGTTTACAGGAGCCCGGGTTTTTTCGACACGGTTGCCGGCTTGTTTTCTCCGCCGTTATTGGACTTTGGCCGAAGCTTCAGGTAAGAGACGGGAAATCCGCACGGTTTGATTCTGTGAAAATTGGTGGAGGTGTAAGAATGAAAATTTGTCATTATGATCATAATCAGGCCGGTGTTATCGTCGATGACAAGGTCTATAACATCGGCGATGCTTTGATTCAGGCCGGACTTGCACGCAACGGTTACACGATGCTCGAAATTATCGATGCGCTGGCCAATAATCCCGCGGCCATGCAAATCGCGCGCGACGCGTCGCAGGGAGCGGGCGCTGTTTCGCTGAGCTCGGTGAAGCTTCTCGCACCCATCACCAATCCCGGTTCGCTGTGGGCGGCGGCGGCGAACTACCGGGCGCACCAAAAAGAAATGATTGAGCGCATGGGGAGCGACGACCGAATCACCAAAACAAAAGACGAGCTGATGGCGGAATTTTTTCTCAAAACGACATCCTCCATCATTGGTCCCAACGATACCGTCATTTTGCCGACGATTTCCAAACTCGTCGATTTCGAATGCGAGTTGTGCGCCGTGATCGGCAGGCGGGCGCGCAAAGTGACCGAGGACCAGGCGCTGGACTATGTTTTTGGCTACATGATTTGTTGGGACATCAGCCAGCGTGATCCTTGGGGGAAGGGCGTGCAGAATACGCGCAACATCCGCAAGGGCTTTGACACGTTCAGCGCTTTGGGGCCGTGGATCGTTACCAGGGATGAGATCGACGAACCGCAAAACCTTACGATCAAGGTTCTGCAAAACGGTAAGGAAACGATGACGGCGCACACCAGCGATATGATTTGCGGCCTGCGCGATCATATCCGTTTTCTCACCAGCTGCCTGACGCTTCGTCCCGGCGATTTAATCACGACCGGCACGCCGGCCGGGGTTAGCAAGCTCCACGATGGCGATCATCTCCATGGGACGATTGAAAAAATCGGTTCGATGGAACTCAATGTTAAAGCGGAAGAATAGCCAAAAACTTTGGAGGTAAGCTTTTATGTCGTTACCGCCTAAACTGAATCCGCCTAACCGGACCTTGCTCGGACCCGGTCCGAGTCCGGTCAGTCAACGGGTGCTGCAAGCGCTTTCGCTGCCGGTGGTGGGTCACCTCGATCCCGAATTTTTAAAGATCATGGATCAAAGCATGGCGATGCTGCGAGAGGTTTTCCAAACCAAGAATCGCCTCGCTTTGCCGATGTCCGGTACCGGCAGCGCCGGCATGGAAACCTGTTTTGTCAATCTTCTCGAGCCCGGCGACGCCGTGTTGATAGGAGTCAACGGCGTCTTCGGTACGCGCATGGTCGATGTCGCCCAGCGTTGTGGCGCGCAGGTGGACACAGTAGAGGCCGAGTGGGGCACCGCCTTAGATCCGCAGCAATTCCGCACAGCCCTGGCGAAGAAAAAATACAAAGTTACGGCAATCGTCCACGCGGAGACGTCGACCGGTGTTTTACAACCGCTCGATGATATCGCGCGGCTGGTGCACGAGAATGGCAGCCTGTTTCTGGTTGACGCGGTGACGTCTTTAGGCGGTGCCCCCGTACGCGTCGATGAGGTGGGCATCGACGTCTGCTACAGCGGCACGCAAAAATGTCTGGGCTGCCCGCCGGGGCTCTCGCCCGTGACCTTCAATGAGCGCGCCGTTGAAGTGATTCGCAATCGCAAGCAAAAAGTTCAGAGCTGGTATCTCGACCTATCGATGATCGAGAAGTATTGGGGCAGCGAGCGCGTTTATCATCACACCGCGCCGATCTCGATGAATTACGCTTTGCACGCGGCGCTGCGCATCCTGCTTGAAGAAGGGATGGAAGCTAGCTGGCAGCGCCACCGGCAAGTGCATGAAACATTGGTTCGCGAAATGCGCAAGCTGGAAGTCGAACCCGCGGTGGCTGAATCGATCCGTGCGCCGATGATCAACACGATGACAATCCCCGATGGAACGGACGACGCCAGGGTGCGCCAACGACTTTACGATGAGTTCAATATCGAAATCGGCGCAGGTCTGGGGCCGCTCAAAGGAAAGATATGGCGCGTCGGGTTGATGGGTTACGGCTCTCGGGTGGAGAATGTCGAGCTATTGGCCAAGGCGCTCAAGCAATTGATCTAAACACGCCGCGTCCCATCGGTAGAGGCGACCGGCCGGTCGCGCTCTACAACACTCGCGTGGCCATCACGTATACAACTGCGCCACCCATTCCCCATAGCCGTTA
>WHTF01000047.1:0-14257 GCA_009379725.1 Deltaproteobacteria bacterium | reverse complement strand
CGTTCTTCGAGCGGCATAGCGCGAATTAATTCATCGATATCAAAGACGCGCGCTTTTTCGACCCGTCCGCCGACTTCAACTTGCCAGGGGGACGTTTTCAATCGCGCCGCCTTTCGGTAAACGTTTCCCTTCGAGGTGCTGAATTCATAAAAATTATTGTACGAAGCGGCGTAGGCTGGGTCGGTGATCGGCCGGTCGAGACTAAAGCTAGGATTGTTCCGAGCGGGGTACAAGTCGGGAGCGGGCGGATGGTCTTGCGCTCCGATCCTGGGTGCATCCCTGGCGGGGCCGCAGCCGGTTAGATTGCTGGCGCCAAGGCCCAAACCCAATAGACCGATTGCTTTAATGACTTGGCGCCGGCGCCGGAAGATTGCCTCAGGGGTGATGCTCCGCTCCGAGAGTTGCCAATGGGGGTGTTTAGTTGTCGCCGCCATAGAATAAGGGGTCTAAGACCGGCTTATTCTACGTACGGAGAAGTCAATCTACAACAGTTGTCGATTGTCAGGCAGGAGCTCGCTTGGGATCACCGGGCAGCGGCGAGTTGACGGGGAACTCGATAGGATCATCGACTCTCATTTCGGCTCGTTAGAGTCGCGTTCGCTGAGTTAACGGGGGCGACGAATTCCTTTCTCAGAAAACCTCGCGGACCTCCCTCATAGTGTACTTCGTACCAATCGCCGCGCTTGCCCAGCAAAGTCACCTTTGTGCCGGTGGCGAATCGAGCAACCGCGGTGGCTGAGAACTTAGGCTCCTCACGAATTGCCGTGGAATATTTCATCTGATAAACGGCTCCGCCGCGTGCCGGTTGAACCGCCGCTGCCGGCGCCGCCTGATAAACCGCGGCGGCAACCTTATTGGAAGCGGCTTCGCGGGATCTAGGATTTCTAGCGCGTTTGATTTGCTGGATGGGCTCTGCACTATGATTATTTTTTCCCAATACAGTGGTTTTGCCGGGATGTGATAAAAATCGTTCCCAGTGAATCAAAGTGGTGATGTCCATGCCCTCGCGAACAAATAGCAGTGGACAGATGATCGTTGATTCTGGCGGCAAGAGCTGATCAAACGTCCATGCGGATGCCTCTGCAACCACGGCTTTGCGAAAGTCGCTGTCGCCAATGCGGGAAGTGACTTCCAGCGTCTTCGCTACTTCACCTGCCGCATTGATCTTCAACTGAAGTACGATCCCGCCCATGAGATCCTCATTTCTGGAACTCTCCTGGCGATAAAGTGTGCGCAGACTTTGCAATTGACTCTCGATTTTTGCAGCGATCTTGGTCTCATCGACGGCCGCATCGTTTGCCGCTTTAACGCTGAATCCAAGATCCCGAGCCATGACGACGACATCCCCCAGCGCAACGTTCCAGGCTGGAAGTTTTCTGCTGCTCTGTTGTGTAACAGCGCTCGTTGCTCGGTTTTTTGAACTCGAACTCGTGCCGAATCCAAATACCATGATGCCGAACCCGAATGCGCACCCCACCAGCGCGATTGCGGTACGCATCCCGTTGAACCGAATGCTCTGCTTGGCTATCATTTATGACATCCTCCCGCGACCTATCGATGGCCGCCGATCAAAAGCAAGTCCCATACCGTGCCAGTTCAATCCTGGAAGCAAAGAAGGCAAATAGTCTCCCAATAGAGGGGCGTAGAGATCTTAGAGGACAATCAAGATAAACGGCAGTGAAACTTGGTCACCGGGCGAAGGCGACCTTATACGGCGGTCTTAAGGATGATGTTATGGGCAGGCGCATTGCCGGTTCGATGACCGCACAAATTCCGCCCTGTTCGACTGGCCAGCGAACATTTTATGCTTGCAAATGGGGAAGGCGAATGACGAGCGCCTATCGCTAAGTGGCTAGTGGCGCAAGGTGCGTCGAGACATGGCGTGTCTGAGTTTCAATGCGCTAATCTCACCTTCGCGGATAATTTTGATTTTATCTTCAATAATTTCGACCACGGTAGAGCCGATCTTCGATGGCAGTTTTCCGCCATCGATAAAAATCTCGATCCCTTCGGTAAAATAACTCTTTGCCTGTTGGAGAGTGGAGGCCGCTGGTTGGCCCGATGGATTAGCGCTCGTGGCGGTTAACGGCCGGCGCAAGTCTTTGACCAATTGATTTGCGATGGGTTGGCTGGAGACGCGCACACCGATTCCACCGGTGCTATTCAATAACGGCTTCGGCAGGTCTGCCTGGGCGGGCAACACGATCGTAAGCGCTCCAGGCCAGAATGTTTGCATCAACATTTGCGCTGCTGGCGATATTTCAGCGACTAAACGGTGCAACATCACTTGGTCGGCGATGAGTATGGGGATGGGATTGTGCGGATCACGACCTTTGAGTTGGAAGACCTTTTCAACAGCCGTATCATTGAGCGCGTCCGCGCCTAAACCATAGAGAGTTTCGGTGGGGAATACGATCACCTCGCCGCGCTTGATGGCGGCAATTGCTTGGAAAAGGTCCATGAAAATTTATCTATACTTGGAAGTATTCGCGGGTCATGGGTTGGCGCCGGAAACATAGTTTGCGGAATCAGACAGCGGAAATTTTCGCCGGTGTCGAACTCGTACGTTTATTTCAAAGCGCGTCGCGCGATATCCTTGCGATAATGCATCCCATCCCAGGAAATTTCGCCGACGGCGCGATAAACTTCCTTCACTGCGGTTTCGAGGTCGCTTGCACGAGCGGTCACCGCCAAGACACGACCGCCGCAGGTCAACCAACGGCTGTTACCCCATGCCGTTCCGGCGTGAAAGACATAGCCATTCTGCCAGTTCTTTAATCTTTCCAGCCCGTGAATTTCCGTGCCTTTGTCGTAAGAACCCGGGTAGCCTTGCGCGGTTAACACCACACAGACAGCGGGATCGTCGTGCCATTCGGGCTGAATCCGATTCAGCCTTCCTTCGACCGTCGCTTCCAACAGCGGTACGAGATCGCTTTTCAGCCGCATCACAATCGGTTGGCATTCCGGATCGCCGAAGCGCGCGTTGAATTCTAAAACCTTCGGACCCTCTTTAGTGATCATCAGGCCTACGTAGATTACGCCGCGATAAAGGATCCTTTTTTGCTTTAAACCTGAGAGCAGCGGCGTGACAATTTCTTCCAGCACGCGCTGCTGCATGGCGGGCGTTATGACGGGCGCGGGCGAGTAGGCGCCCATTCCGCCGGTATTCGGGCCCTGATCGTTGTCGAAGACGCGCTTGTGATCTTGAGAGGATGCCAGAGAAAGAATGTGTATGCCGTCGGTCAAGACCATAAAGGAGGCTTCTTCGCCTTCTAAAAATTCTTCGACGACGAGTTTATCGCCGGCTTCACCGAAAATTTTATCCACCAGAATTTTATCGACGACCTCTCGGGTGTCATTGATATCCAGGCAAATCACGACGCCCTTGCCGCCTGCGAGGCCATCGGCTTTGATGACATAAGGAGCTGTCAGTTGGGCGAGGTAACGCTTGGCCAATGTTGCGTCTGTAAAGGTCTTAGAAGCGGCGGTTGGGATGTGGTTCTCATCCAGGATAGCTTTCGCGAAGGCCTTACTGCCTTCCAGCTGGGCGGCGGCTTTGTTCGGTCCGAAAATTTTTAGGCCGCGAGATTCGAACACATCGGTTATACCGAGCGTCAGCGGAAGTTCCGGTCCGACGACGGTGAGATCGATGTTTTCTTGTTGGGCGAAGTCGGCGAGCTGTTCGATTTGTTCCGGTGCGATGGCGACCTGTTCAGCTAAATCGCCGATGGCCGCGCTGCCCGGCGCACAGTAAATTTTATCGACCTTTGGGCTTTGGCTGATTTTCCAAACCAGCGCATGTTCGCGCCCGCCGCTACCGATAACTAGAATTTTCATAATTGGAGGAACTGAGAATTCGGAGAAACCAGTCGTTGCAAAAGTTTCCAGGTTTTGAATTCTGACTCCTGAATTCCTTCTTTTGTCGCTAGTGTCTGAAATGTCTCATGCCGGTGAAGATCATTGCAATCCCGTGTTCGTTGGCTGCGGCAACAACTTCATCGTCTTTGATAGAGCCGCCGGGTTGAATGACCGATTTCGCGCCGGCGTTAGCGGCTTCATCAAGACCGTCCCGGAATGGGTAGAAAGCGTCAGAAGCCACCGCTGATCCTTTGAGATCCAGTCCATATGTCGCGGCGCGCAAGACGGCGATCTTTGTTGAATCGATGCGGCTCATTTGACCCGCGCCGACACCGAGAACTTGATCCGGTGAGGCAAAGACAATTGTATTGGATTTGACATGACGGCAAACGCGCCAGGCGAAATCGAGGGCTTGATATTCTTCTTCCAGGGGTGTTCTTTCGGTCACGACTTTACAGGCACGCACGTCAACCTTTCCGGTATCCCAATCCTGCATCAACATGCCGCCGCGAACCCGGCGCAGATCGTAACCGCCGCCCTGGGGTTCGCTCATGTCCAATTCCAAAAGCCGGATATTGAGCAGACGTTTTGCCGATGACAGGACGGCCCTGGCCTCCGATGTAAAGCTCGGCGCGATGACGATCTCCAGAAAGATCTCTTTCAGTTCCTCGGCTGTCTCTTCGTCAACCGGACGATTGAAAGCGATGACACCGCCAAAAATGGACACAGGATCGCAGGCTTTCGCTTTGCGGAAGGAGTCGGCCAGCGAAGTCCTAGATAAGGCGACACCACAAGGATTGTTGTGCTTGATGGCCACCGTCGCGATGTCGGAAAACTCCAATACCGTGCTTAACGCAGCGTCGGCATCTAAAATATTATTAAACGACAGTTCTTTGCCCTGAAACTGCTTGGCGCATGCAAGGGAAGGTCCCCTGTCGCCCTCGGTGCCGTAAAAAGCAGCGCTTTGATGGGGATTCTCACCATAGCGCATATCCTGAATTTTAGAGATTTGAATGTTGACTGTTTGGCCCCAACGCATCGATTGCCTGTTCTCGTCGAGGGAGGCGAAGTAATTCGAGATCGCGCCGTCGTAATGTGAAGTATGCTGGAACGCCTTACAAAAAAGACGGAAATGCGTTCCGGCCGAGAGCGAACAACTATTTCGTTTCAATTCAACAATGACGGAAGCGTAGTCTTCCGGATCGACGATCACGCCGACCTGCTGATGATTCTTGGCCGCGGCCCGCACCATGCTAGGACCGCCGATATCGATGTTTTCAACGATTTCCTCAAAGGAGGCGCCGCGCGCGACCGTGGCTTCGAACGGATAAAGATTAACGACCACCAGATCGATGGGCGCAATCCCGTGCTCTTTCATCTTGGCCACGTGTTCGGGATTGTCTCTCAATGCAAGGATTCCCCCGTGAACCTTCGGGTGAAGAGTTTTCACCCGACCATCCATCATTTCGGGAAACCCGGTGATTTCGGCAACGTCTTTGACCGGAATTTTGTTGTCGCGCAGTAACGAGGCGGTGCCACCGGTTGAAATGAGTTCTACGCCTAACTCCGACAACGCACGAGAAAACTCCACTATGCCTTTCTTGTCTGAAACGCTAATCAGGGCTGTTTGAATCCTGCCCACGGGTAGTGATCCTCCTAAAAATTGTGATGAATACGGGGAACTCGAGCACCGATGGAAGTGAGAATCTCGTATGAAATTGTGTTTGCCCGGGCGGCCATCTCGTCGGCCGAAATCATTTCATCCCTTTGATGACCGAGGAGAACAACCGCATCTCCCTGCTGTATTCCCCGTATATCGGTAACATCAATCATAGTCAAATCCATGCACACTCTTCCGGCCACCGGCGCGCGCTTGCCGCCGACCAGGGCTTCTCCACAATTTGACAGCAGCCTCGGATAGCCGTCAGCGTAGCCAATCGGTAGCGTCGCGATCAGGCTCTCGCGCTTGGTGATAAACGTCTGGCCGTAGCTGATGCTGGTTTTGGCAGGAACTTTTTTAAGTTGCAGTATGCGCGTTTTCCAAGACAGCACAGGTCTTAAGCAAATCTGTTTTTTCATCGCCGGCGCGGGGTAAACGCCATAAAGTATCAAACCAGGTCGCACCATGCTGAAGTATGCCGCCGGCAAAGTGATCGTTGCAGCACTGTTGGCAAGATGCACGAGGGATGGAGCAATGCCTTCGGAGCGGAGCCGTCGGACGACGCTCTGGAAAATTTTCAATTGCTTGTGGGTATATTCGCCTTCGACGCTTTCAGCTTGTGAAAAGTGTGAAAAGACTCCTTCGAGATTGATCGCCCGAAGCTTTTGTAATCGCGGCAACCATGAATCGATTTCCGCCGAGGGAAAGCCGATCCGTCCCATGCCCGTATCGATCTTTAGATGCGCGGGCAGAGTAGCTGCGCGGCGCGAAACTTCGGCGTCCAAGCGTTGCAGACCGTCAACGTCATGCACGACAGGAGTCAAGCCGTGCTCGAAAAATAGATCGAGCTGTTCGAGATAGACCCCGGCGAGCACGAGGATCGGCGCGGCGATACCATGCCGGCGAAGCTCAATTCCTTCCTCGATAGTTGCGACTCCGAAGGCATCGCTACCCTCGGCGGCGAGGGTCCTAGCGACGGCGGGAGCGCCGTGGCCGTAGCCGTTGGCTTTGACCATGGAGAGAATTTTTACTTCAGGCCCCACCGCAGTGCGGATCTGGCGAAAATTCCAGCGTAGGGCGTCGTGATCGATATAACAAAGGGTCGGGCGGCCCAAAGAATGGGTAAGCATTATTTTTTAAGCTAAGACCATGAGCATGCTCAGGAAACTTTCGAGCCCGGCAGAACAGGCTTTTCGGGCGTCAGGAAAATAACGCGGTCCGCATCGGAGGCAGCCAACAGCATCCCCTGACTCTCTAGACCACGAAGTTTGGCTGTCTCCAGGTTCGCGACGATTACAATTTGCCGGCCGACTAACTCTTCCGGTGTGTAATGATTTCGAATGCCCGCGCAAATCTGTCTTTGTTCCGTGCCCAGGTCGATCTGAAGGACCATCAGCTTGTCGGCGTTAGGATGCGGCTCGGCGCTTTTGATGGTTGCTACTTTGAGTTCTACTTGTTTAAACGCATCTATTGAAATCATCCCGCATCCTCTCTCTTATGATTAACCCTAGTGAGAGAAACATAGCAGAATGCCGAAGTCAAAAAAAGAAAATCTGTAGTTTGGTTAATTCCAATTCATCGGCGGTCGTTTGTCCTCGAGCATACTAGGTGAAAAAAGGGCGTTGATGCCAGAGCCGGGATTCGGGATCAGGGGGGCCAGGAAAAGTAGAAGCGCTTCACACCGAGCGAGCAAGCCCTGCCCTAAGCAATCCCTTTACGCGCGCGCGAGAAACGATTTCTTGGCGTTCATATTCGACCGGTTTGGGGCAGTTGTTTTACTCTGAGGTAAGTTCCGAGGCGCAAAAGGATCAATCAGGCGCTTGACAGCTAAAATGCAGTTTACTATTAGTAATCATTATCGATATATAGGAGGAAGATTTTATGGCAAAAAGTTTATCAGGCACGAAGAGTCACCAGAATCTAAAGGAGGCGTTTGCCGGTGAGTCCCAGGCAAACCGGCGCTACCTATATTTTGCACGGGTAGCAGACATTGAAGGTTATCCGGACGTCGGAGGGCTTTTCAGGGATACCTCTGAGGCTGAAACCGGGCATGCCTTTGGTCATCTCGATTTCCTCAAAGAAGTCGGCGATCCATGCACCGGAGTACCCATCGGAAGCACCGACAAAAATCTGAAGTCCGCCGTGGAAGGTGAGACTTACGAGTACACCGAGATGTATCCAGGCTTCGCTAAAACCGCGCGTGAAGAAGGGTTGTCTGAGTTGGCCGAATGGTTCGAAACTTTGGCCAAGGCAGAAAAATCCCACGCTGGAAGATTCAATAAGGGGCTTGATGGCCTCGGCAGTTGAGATTCGGATGAAATGATCTTAGCGGATAGGTCGGAATCCCCCGCCTATCCGCTAAGCGTTTAGTTGATAAGGGGATAGGCGAATGAGAAAAGTAGTTCTGGAAGATATTCTGGGTCTTGCCGCCTACGAAAAAGTGCGGCAGGATTTTCGCCAGCGAATCATCGAGCTCAAGCAAAAGCGGCGTGTTTCGGTGGGGGACAGGGTCTCTGTTGTTTTCGAAAACCGTGATACAGTTATATTTCAGATCCAGGAAATGTTGCGAGCAGAGCGAATTACTGATTTAGAGAAGATTCGCGAAGAAATTGAGACCTATAACGAACTTATTCCCGAGCCGGGAGAACTGAGCGCGACGTTGTTTCTCGAAATTGAGGACCAAACCCATTTGCGCGATGAACTGCTTAAATTTTTAGGCATCGATAAAGCGGTTTCTCTTAAAATCGGAACACATGCGGTATCCGCCCTTTTCGAAGCGGGACGGAGCAAGGAAGACAAGATTAGCGCCGTACAGTATGTCAGATTTCGATTTGATCCGCAGGCGCTGCAGGCAATTGTCAGGGGCGAAAGAACTGAACTGGTTATCGATCATGAAGAATACAAAGCGGCAGTTGTGCTGCAACCCGAGACGCAGAGATCGCTTGCCGAGGATTTAACTACATAATGTCGAGCACGCGCAAAAACGCAAGAAACACGAGACAACTCGAAGTCATCTGGAATGTGATTAAAGACGATAAGTCACATCCGACTGCCGACCAGATTTATGATCGAGTTAGAAAGCTGATACCGAAAATCAGCTTGGGTACGGTTTATCGCAACCTGCAAAAGCTAGTTGCCGACGACAGGCTCCAGGTGTTGATGCATGGGCGTTCCCAACATTTCGATCCTCTTCTCGAGCGCCATCAGCATTTTATTTGCGAGAATTGCGACCGAGTGTACGATATCTTTTTTGAGACCCCAGGCGCGATAGATTCAGCAACCCTTCCAGACCAGGTCTTTAAAGTAAGTTCCCACCAGTTAGCTTTGTATGGAACATGCAAAAATTGCTCTTCCTGACTTTTATTCCGATTTTACAATCCTTGTAATGCCTTAGCCGCAGCGTTAAAGTGACTCCGGTTTGTCGCATGTCTTAGGCAAGTTGATTTTATACGATTGGCGCTTGCCCGGCAGGGTATCCAGGTTTAACGGCGGAAAGTATTGAGGGAGGAGCCATGAAAAGGCGTGGCTTTGTCGCTCTAGTCGTAGCGTTGTTTCTTCAACCGCTTCGTAGTGTCGCACTGGCGCTTTGCAATCCGGCACTTGTTCGTTTGCAGAAAAAAGGCCGCGGTCTCGTGCAGGTTCGTTCCGGCAAGAGTCCTCAACTGGGCCATTATTTCATTCAATGGTACGGCCATTCAAGCTTTTTAATCCATTCCGGCAGTCAGACCAAAGTCGTCGTGGATCCTAACTTCGACGTGACTCCAGGGATTCAAGCAGACGCCGTGACGGTGAGCAATGACCACTTCACCCATAACAACACGGGAGCAGTCACGGGAAATCCGGTAATCCTGCGCGGCATAACCTTCCGGCAGACCTGGAATCCAATAAGAACGAGCGTCAAAGATATCACGATCGTGAATATCCCGAGCCGGCGAGGGCAAAGTTGGGGTGGAGCGGCTAACTCCATTTTTATTTACGAAATGGGAAGCCTGTGCCTTGCCCATCTTGGCAATATCGGTCATCTCCTTACCGCTGAGCAGGAAAAGGTAATGCAACGAATCGATGTCATGATGATTCCGATCGACGCGATGACTAACCTTGGATTTGAAGACATCATAAAAGTGATCGACCAGGTGAAACCCCCTATCGTCATACCGATGCATTTCGACGTCGTCAGGCAGGGGGAGCTTTTTGCCGCTTTTGCACAAGAGCACTATACCGTGAGAAAACTCCCCGGCTCGCAGGTGGTTCTAAGCCGTGCCATGCTACCCAAGTCAACCGAGATTTTCGTGCTTGCGCATCCGCGTGCCATTTCGTTAGGGGACTGATGACCGCTGTTGGGTCCGATCTTTGAGTCACGAAGGCTTTCCCACCCGTTGTTGTTTTTACTACAGTTCCCTATAATATGATTCATTCTTTAGGCTGAAATTCCGTGAACAAAAAAGAAGTTGAATTTTTCCGTGGATTGCTGAACCAACGGATACAAGAGTTACGCTCCGAGGCCGGCAAAACAGTCGAGGACATGGATGAAGACGAAAACTTTCCGGACCCAAGTGATCGGGCTTCCATGGAGTCCAACCGTAATTCGATTCTAAGAATTCGCGATCGCGAACGAAAGCTGATTTTCAAAATCCAGGAAGCCTTGCAACGGCTCGAAGCCGGCGAATTTGGCATCTGTGAAGAATGCGGCGAGAAGATCGGTATTGAGCGTCTCAAAGCCCGTCCCGTGACGACTCTCTGTATCGAGTGTAAGGCCAGTCAAGAAATCGAGGAAAGGAAAGCAAAACGCTTCGTATAGATTCGTTCTACTTGATCCAATGAAGATTAGGAAAGCAGTTATTCCTGTTGCCGGCCTGGGGACCCGTTTTCTACCTGCGACCAAAACCGTGCCGAAAGAACTTTTGCCGATCGTGGATATCCCATCGATTCAGTACGTAGTTCAAGAAGCGGTCGAGGCCGGCATCCAAGAAATTATTTTCGTGACCGGTCGGGGAAAGGACGCCATCGAGGATCACTTCGATGAGGCACCCGAGTTGGAGCAAATTCTCGCAGACCGTGGGCACAAGGAAATGGTTGCGATGCTTCGGCGGATCGCGGAGATGACCGAAGTGGTATCCGTTCGCCAAAAGAAGCCGCTTGGTCTGGGCCACGCGGTTCTTTGTGCTCGGGACCTGGTGGGAGATGAGCCTTTTGCGGTCATGCTGGCGGATGATCTCATCGATGCGGAGACTCCGTGTATCCGGCAGCTGGTGGATATATTCACTGAGACACAGGAGTCCGTTATCGCACTTCTGGAGGTTCCGCTTGAGGAAGTTAACCAATACGGTGTCATTAAGGGCAAAGAACTGAAGAGCGGTCTTTATCAGATCGAAGCCACAGTGGAAAAGCCGGCGGCCAAAGATGCGCCCTCCCGGATGGCTATTATTGGCCGTTATGTTCTTCGCCCTGAGATTTTTGCTATTTTACAGAATCTTCCTGCCGGAAGGGGAGGCGAAATCCAGCTCACTGATGGACTCTCCCGGCTGGTTCAGGAGCGAAAAATATTCGGTTGCGAATTCCTGGGCGACCGGTACGATATCGGCGACAAATTCGGCTTTGTTCGAGCGACTGTTGCCTACGCATTGAAACGACCGGATCTAAAAGATAAGGTAGCCGAGTATTTAAAAATTCTAAACAGGTAATACGGGGCCGTAGCTCAGTTGGGAGAGCGCTAGAATCGCACTCTAGAGGTCGTGGGTTCGACCCCCATCGGCTCCACATTTTTTTAGGGGCGGGTAACATAACCCGCCCCTTTTTTTTCGTTCGGGTGTCGCCCGCAATCCCGTGACAGCAAATGTCTCGGCTTGCGCCGGTTCGCAGCTGCTGACAAGTCGCTTAGTGTTTTGCGCCGGCTTTTTCTTCTTTGATGAGATCATGGATCATGCGAGGTACGCCGCCGCAGCTAAAGCATCGAGGCGGTTCGGCCTTTGTTTCGCCCTCGGGATAGCGCATGAAACGCTTGTAGAAAGGTTTTTCCGTGCCGACGTAATCGTCGTAATAAAAGGCTAGTTTGCCGCACTCGCTGCATTGTAGATATTTTGCCATCTGCATTCCTTATCACTTAGCTGCCGAACGTCCCGGTAACCTGCTGGCGGCCGCCGTTTTCGCTGTAAGGTTCTTCTCTATAAAGCCCTAGGGCTTGCATCACAGGTGTATCTTGGACGGAAAATAGGATTACTTCTTCTTTGCTTTCGTTTGCGAATTCATGCCATGCCCAAGGTGGCACAACGAAAAAATCGCCGCGTTCCCAATCAAACCGCTGGCCATTGATGACGCAATGGCCGCGCCCATCGAAGACATGATACACCGCGCTGTTGACCTGCCGATGGGCCTGGGTATGAACGCCCGGGCGGATTAGCTGAATATAACAGCTCATGGTCGGTAAGGTCGGCCCGCCGGTGTTGGGATTTAAATATTCAAAGCAGACATCGTCGAATGGGCTGGCCGGACCTTCGCCGATTCGTTGAAGTGCTTCATAGGTCGGCGCCCATTTGTAATTCAATAACGGAGAGTGATTGGTTGGTGGTTTGGCCCAGGTTGGCTTTAAGTGGCCTCCGCTATACCTTTGCTCGGAGCCATTTACCTGGTTAACGGGATGTTTGTGCCGCGGGAAAGGCTCAAAAAAAATCCCGTCCAGATCATTGACCAAAGGAAGATCCAGACCGTCCATCCAGATCATCGCCTGGTCAGATTCATTGCCGTGATCATGCCAGGTCCAGTTCGGAGTGAGAACCAAGTCCCCACGGCTCATAACGCATTTATCTCCATCGACATTGGTAAATGAGCGACTGCCCTCGACAATAAAGCGGATCGCCGATGCGGAATGGCGATGGCACGGCGCAATTTCTCCCGGAAGCACGATTTGCACCGCGCCCCACAGGGTATGCGTGGCAGCGTACTTGCCACCCAAGCCGGGATTCACGAACGCCAGAACTCGCCTTTCCCCGCCACGTTCAATGGGTACGAGGTCACCGGCACGATAAGCCAGCCGGCGCAAATCTGACCACCTCCAAACGTAAGGCATAACTTTGGTTTGCGGCTCCGGCGGCAGCAGCTTGGCCGTGACCTTCCACAGCGGGATTAGATATTTTGTGTCCGCTTCTTCGTAGAAGCTTTCGAGTTCGTTCGGACCTGGCTCGATGGCGCTCATAACGGCCCCCTTTTGACGCATCAAAAAGCATACTCATGAATACCTACTAGGTCAACTGTAGGTGAAGCTGTTGAGAAGTTGTGAATTCTGTTGCATGGCGTGGAAAAGACTTCTAGAATCGGCGTCGGTTAGAGCCAACGATCCGGAGCTGCAAAATACAATAACAATATAAGTAAGAAGGAGAATAGATTATGGGGATCAGACTTTTTCAATCACAGACGTCAATGTTTTGCGAGAAAGTACGGGTTGTTTTCGCTATGAAGAAAGTTCCTTATGAAATCATTGACGTGCGCAAAGATGAGCGCAAGTCGCTCGTCGAGTACACCGGTCAAAGAAAAGTTCCGTCCATGGATTACAACGGCCAATGTGTCATCGACTCTACTGTCATTTCTGCTTTGTTGGATGAAAAACACTCGGGGCCCAGCATCTATCCGGAGGGACCGGCGAATCAGGGACTTTGCTCGGCATTAGAAGACTGGTCGGACGAAGTTCTCATTCATGCCAACCACGCTATGCGCCGCGCCGAAACACCGGAAGCTCGTAAGAACGCGGAAAAGGAATGGGCGGGCCATTTCAATACGTTGGATCAAATGTATTCCGGAAAGAAATTTATCTTTGATCGCATGACGATCGCCGATATTTCGATTTTCTCCCAGCTTCACTACCTCTATACGACAGTGAAGTATGACATTCCAGCGAACTATAAGAACGTCCATGCCTTCATGGAAAACATGCGCCAGACTTTGAAATTGAATTCTTTGGAGGACAGCTTCGAGGCTCAGTCGATCTAAGGTTCATCCGATGACAAAAGACGTGGTCATCCCGGGCCTGGGATCGAGCGACGAAAGCAAAGAAGTCAGAATCTTACATTCGCTGAAAGAAAAGACGCGAACGTGCAAAAAGGCGAAGCCCTCCTCAGAGGTCGAGACGAATAAAGTGAATGTCGAGATAGAGTCTCCTGTTGATGGGCTGCTGCGAGTAATCAATGCTTAGGAAGGCGAATTCGTGAAATTCGGCTCGGTTGTTGCGGTCATCGAGCATGGTAACTGAGCCGGTGGAGCCTTAGCGCTCTCAAACCTGATTTGCTTCCCTGCTATGTTTATGCGCTCACCAGAATATCCGTTCCGGTGAGCGCGCTTCATCCGAAGTCTCGATTTTTAATTTGCATTTAAACGAAAGATCGCGTGATCGGGGAGCGGGTAAGGGCTGTGACGACATGACGTCTCTGGGAGCGCGTTCTATGGGTGTTTGGCGTTATGTTTGAAAAGCGGTTATCCGCCCTCTTATGTCGAATCTGTTTGGTCGGCTGCCTTATGGGCACAGTCGCGACGCTCTATTTTTTGGCCGGGCTTGCTGGTTACGTGCACAGCCCGTTTGCGAACCTCGTTGTCGTCATCGTTCTTGCCGCCAGCGCGTTGTTTTTCTTAGTTCATTTTTTTGCACTGCCGTTCGCAACGAACTGGGTTGGACGGTGGATTTGGGCCGCCCTTTTGGTCATTCTCATTGCCGAGGTTCTTCTTGGGTTCCTGCCGCCTACGGCGCGCGACGAG
>WHTF01000046.1 GCA_009379725.1 Deltaproteobacteria bacterium | reverse complement strand
ATTCCCGAGCGCAGACTGTCTAAAGATATTCTTTCATTGACGCCGTGCACGATTCCCTGTTCGGAAGGAAGATTGCGGAGCGGCATAAAGCCGAGACACGGAATGCCTTTCTCGCGAAAGAAGTGGCAGTCGGTGAAACCACGGACTAGCGGCGCCACGACCGGTGCGCCGGAGTCTTGCGTTTTGGCCAGGTCCTGTATTACCTTCATCGCCTCCGGATGAGGTGGAGAAATGGCCGCGGGAAACGACAGCAGAACTTCGATCTTCATGGTCTCGTCGGCGATCAGCCGGCGCAGTCCGGCAATAAACTCCTGAGGATCTTCGCCGGGCAGCAGGCGCACATCGATCTCCGCCGATGCCTGCGCGGGAACGACGTTGATCTTATCCGAGCCTCTCAGGCCGGTGATCGCGATGGTATTTCTCACGCTGGCGTTGTTGCGCGGATTCTTCGTAAACTCCGCGGCGAAAGCCGGATCTTCCAACGATGTTTGTAAGTCGCGGTACAATTTACCGCGTGCTTCCGGCTCGGCATCGGCCATATCGGCAAAAAATTTTTGTACCTCCGGCACAACTTTGATCGGCGCCTGATAAGCCATGACCCGGCCCAATGCAGCCACCAGCTTGCTGACGGCTGTGTAGACTCCGGGAGTTGAGCCATGTCCCGGAGTACCGCTCGCGGTAAGGCGCAGCCACAAAGGTGTCTTTTCCGCGACACTGACGCTGTAATTCAGCACCTTGCCGTCCTTGCTCAGCCGTACCCCACCGCCTTCGTTCAAGACCAGTCCCACGTTTTTAAATAACTCGGGATGCTTTTCGAGTAAGTATCCGGCCCCTAATGCGCCGCCTGCCTCTTCGTCCGCGGTTCCGAGAAAAATCACGTCTCCTTGTAGCGGGATGTGATTGCGCTTGAGCGCCAGGATCGTCATCAATTCGACGATGGCCGGTCCTTTCATGTCGAGTGCGCCCCGTCCCCAGATGTAGCCATCTTTGACGGCTCCGCTGAAGGGGGGTTCTTTCCAAAGCTTTGCATCCGCCGGAACGACGTCCAGGTGATTGAGCAACATCACTGCTTTTTTTGCGCCGCTACCGCGCAGCCTCGCGTAAATGTTGCCGCGCCCGGGCGCGGACTCGATAATTCGGGCTTCTATCCCTTCCCTGTCGAAAATCTCCTTGAAGAAACGAGCTGCCTTAATCTCATCGCCGGGCGGGTTGGTAGTGTTGATCTGAATGTAGCGACTGAGAAGGGAAACTGCTTCCTCTTCGAGGTTATCCATAGACGCAGTCTTCTGCGCTGCGCCCGTGACGGTTCCATTGATGACTACAAACAGCACAGCCAGCAGAAGCATCCTGCATAACCTGTGATATCCGAGGTAATTCACGAAATCTCCTTCAATTCCGAAAAGGCGCTTCTACGATCCTTACCGAGCCTTAATCTAGAAACTCCCTGGTTGTAGCTTCGATGTTTTTCCGTTCAGCTTCCGGATGAAACCAGCGAATCTCCTTGTCGCCGCGAAACCAGGTGAGCTGGCGTTTGGCCAGGCGCCGCGTATCTCTCTTCATCAATGCTACGGCATCGTCCAGCCCCATCTCGCCCTGAAGAAACAATCCGGCGTGCCGGTATCCGACACTTTGCATCGCTTTTAGATTCAGACTGTAACCTTTGGCAACCAGCCCTTTGACTTCATCCACCAGACCAGCCGTGATCATGCGCTCGCAACGCCGGTCGATTAAGTCGTAGAGCTCCGGCCTAGGACGATTGAGGCCGATCTTAAGCACGTCGAAGGCGCCTTCGCGAAACCCATGTTCCTTCTGCCATTCGCTGATCTTTCTGCCGCTTAACTGGTAAACTTCCAGAGCGCGGGTAATGCGCTGGCGGTCGTTGGGATGAATTGAAAAGGCCGAGGCTGGATCGACCTGCTCGAGGCGCAGGTAAAGCGCGCCGATTCCCTTCTCAACTATCTCGGACTGAAGCGCTCTTCTGATCTGCGAATCTCGTCCCGGTCCGACAAACAGTCCCCGGGTGAGCGCCTTGATGTACAGTCCCGTGCCGCCGCACACGATAATCTGTTTGCCGCGCCGGGCTATTTGCTTCGCGCTGTCGGTGGCAAACCGGCGAAACATGGCGGCATTGAATTCCTCGTCGGGTTCGACGATATCGATTAAATGATGCGCAATGGTTTTTCTTTGCTCGGTCGATGGCTTTGCCGTGCCGATATTCATGTGGCGATAAACTTGTTGCGAATCCGCGCTGATGATTTCGGCATCGATCTGCGCCGCGAGATCCTGGACCACATCGCTTTTGCCCACGGCTGTAGGACCAAGCACAACGACCAATTTTGGTTTCATGGAAGCTTTAGAGTTTTCGTGCGAGCGATGTGTTCGATCGCGCGGCAAGCTATACGACTCGTTTGAATAGCCGTTCTAGCTCCTCGCGGCTGAACTCGAGAAGCACCGGCCGGCCGTGCGGACATTGGGTGGCAAAGTCGGTTTGGTCGAGGTCCCAAAGAAGAGCGCGCATCTCATGCACTTCCAGTTTACGATTGGCTCGTATGACGCTGTGGCAGGCGATAGTCGCCAAACGCTCTTCCAAGTGCTGGCCCAGTTTCTCGGACTCATCGACCTCGGCTAATTCGGCGACCATCTGCCGCACGACCGGCCGATAATCTCCCTCAGGCAATAACGCGGGCACCGCAATGATGGCGTACGAAACCGGACCGAACGGCTCGAGCGTAAAGCCGTAACGTTCCAACACCGCAAGCTGCGTTTCCAACAGCATCATCTCACCGGCGGACAATTCGAGAACCTGGTGAATCAAGAGTCCCTGTTTTTCTACTTCGTTGGCGCGCATCTGCCGTCGCAGCCGTTCAAATGCGACTCGCTCGTGGGCGGCGTGTTGGTCGATGACCGCCAAGCCCTGAGATGAAGAACAAACCAGGTAGCAGCCGAGAATTTGCCCGAGCACATTCAGCGAAGAAAAAAATCCTGCTTGCGGTTGACTCGGGTTCGGAAAAACAAACACTTCCCGGTTCGGCGCCGGATGAACCGGCTCTGCGGAACCGAAGAAGGAATTTGCGTACGGCAGAGACGACTCCATGACGGCAGCAGGAGCTTGCGGCCACGGCGCAAAGTTGCGCGGTGCGGGTTGTTGAGCCTCGACTTTCAGTGCCCGGCGTATCGCATGGGCAACCGCCTCGTGCATCTCTGATTGGCGACGAAATCTCACTTCGTATTTGGCCGGATGAACGTTCACGTCGACCTCTTCGAAGGGAATTTTTAATAAAAGCACGACCGCCGGGTACTGTCCTTTCATCAGCAAGGTTTCGTAGCCGTGCATGACTGCATGGATGAGTATCTTATCTCGAACGTAACGGCGGTTCACGAACGTGATCAGATGACGCGAGTTTGGAAAAGAAGTCGGAGCCGCGCTCAAGTAACCCGTGAGGGATACGGTACCCTGCCGCGACTCCAATGGCCTCAAAGATTTGGCGACGTCGCCTCCCAGGACCTGGTCCAAGCGGTCCCGTAATTCAGTGACAGCTACGAAATCCGTCATAGTCCTGTCGTTATGCGTGAGCCGGAAATGAATCTGTGGGTAGGCCAGCGCCATCCGGTTAACGACGTCGCAAACGTGGCTAAACTCGGTGGTCAATGATTTCAAAAACTTTCGACGCGCCGGAACGTTGTAAAAAAGATCTTTCAATTCGACCGTCGTGCCGAGGGCAGCGGCGGCGATGCTCGGAGCGGTTTTATTGCCGCTCTCGACGCGTAATCGATATGCCGCTTCGGAACCGGTTTGCCGCGAAGTGATCTCCAATCGCGAAACCGATGCCATGCTGGGCAAAGCCTCACCGCGAAACCCCAGGGTCGAAATACGGAACAGCTCCTCATCGCTGCGCAGCTTGCTGGTACAATGCCGCTCCACGGCCAGCGCCAGATCCTCAGCCGCCATGCCTTCGCCATTGTCGATGACGCGGATCAGCGAGGTTCCGCTCTTCTCAAGCTCAACGGTAATTTCGGTTGCCCCGGCATCGATGGAGTTTTCCACCAGTTCCTTAACTACGGACGCCGGTCGCTCGACGACTTCTCCCGCTGCGATGCGGCTCGCCATTTCCGCCGAAAGAACTTGAATCTTCACCTACGTGTTTGCTCCGCTGTTCGACAATATCCTATCGCAAAAGAAATGACAGCCAACCTCTGACTCGTCTTTACTATTTCCAGACAATCAACGGTTTTCTTTTTTGATGATTTCACCCAGCTTTTTTCTATCCTCTTCAAGGATTTTTTCTTTTGGCTGTTTATCATCAGTGCGGGCAGGCATTTCATTTTTTTCTATTTCGCGGGGAGCCTTGGCGGCAGGCTTGGGTTGTTCTTTGCCAGGAGTAAAATTCGCCGCGATATCGTTCCAGAAAAGCCAAATAATAAAAGCCCCAGACCAGACGATCAATGGCGTAAGCACGAAAAGAAAGATGGTTCTGAGCCAGCTTCTCTTCCTTCTTTTCTTTTTGGCCACTTGAGAATCGCGTGGAAATCGAGCGGTTAGTAATTCGGCTTATGATCGAAGTAATGCGTCGCGTTGATGATGCGAATAGTTCGAGTTTTCGAGCGCATCACCACCGACTGGGTGGTGGCGCCGCCGGGAAAGAAGTGCACGCCTTGGAGGTAGTCGCCGTCGGTAACCCCGGTGGCGGCGAACATAACGTCGCCGGCGGCCAGTTCTTCGATCGTGAATTTCTTCTTGATGTCGGCCACGCCCATCTTCTTGGCGCGTTCGATTTCTTCATTATTGCGCGGCGCCAGACGGCCCTGAAATTCGCCGCCGACGCAGCGCAGCGCAGCCGCTGCCAATACGCCTTCGGGCGCGCCGCCGATGCCGAGCAGTAAATCGATGCCCGTTTCCGGTTTAGTCGTCGCTATGGCGGCGGAGACATCGCCGTCGCCGATCAAACGAATACGGGCGCTGGCCTGGCGTACTTCCTTGATCAGCGCCTCATGTCGAGGCCGGGCCAGAATAATCACCGTGAGATCCTCGATGTTGCAACCTTTGGCTCCTGCCAGAGCCTGGAGATTTTGCGTCGGGGTCTTGTCCAGATCGACGACTCCTCTGCCGGCCGGTCCGGCGGCGAGCTTTTCCATGTAGGTATCCGGGCAGTGAAGTAAATTGCCGCCGTCGGCCATGGCGATTACAGCCAGTGCATTGGGCGCCCCCGTGGCGCAGATCGTGGTACCTTCCAGCGGGTCGAGGGCGATATCCACTTTCGGACCGCCGGAGCCGACCTTCTCGCCGATATAAAGCATCGGCGCTTCGTCACGCTCGCCTTCGCCAATGACGACGGTGCCGTCGATGGCCAGCGCATCGAATGCCTTTCGCATGGCATCGACCGCCGCCTGATCAGCGGCCTTTTCATCACCGCGCCCGGTGAGCCGGGCACAATTCAACGCCGCCGCTTCAGTGACTCGGATCGCTTCCAAAGCTAAATTTCGGTCCACGTTTGCCTCCCCTCGATTAATGCCTCCATGAGTTTGAAGGCTTGCCTGGCGACCACGCCGGTCTGAGCGGCGTCTTTCTCATTGTAACCGACAGTGCCATTATTGCGAGGTTCCTGTGGAGAATAAAGCACAAACGGCACCGGCTCGGAGACATGCGTCTTTAACGCGATCGAGGTGGGATGATCCGGCATCAATAAAACGCGCCAGTCCTTCCTGTGCGCCATGCCGTTGAGCACGGTTCCGACAACCTTCTCGTCGAAATCCTCGAGGGCCTGGATTTTTTTTTCGACATCGCCCATATGGCCGGCTTCGTCGGTGGCTTCGACGTGGATGAAAACGAAATCGTTCTTCTCCAACGAAGCGATACCGTACTCGCCTTTGCCGCGATAATTGGTATCCAAAAAGCCGGTGATTCCCGGCACATCGATTCGTTCCAGGCCGGCGTATACGCCAAGACCATGGATGATATCCACCGCCGAGATCACGCCGCCTTTTATGCCGAAGCGTGTCGTCAGAGGCGGCAGCGCCGGCGCGCGCCCTTGTCCCCATAACCAGATACTGGTCGCGCGACGTTGTCCTTCCAATTGGCGCTTCTTGTTCACCGGATGATCGGCGAGAATCGCTTGCGAAGCTTCCATGAGCCGGAGCAACCGGTCGGCGCCGTCGCCGCTGGGCACATAGCTCGATATTTTCCGGTCGGTGATATCGTGCGGCGGCGTGGTTGCCATCTTTTCTTTGCCGTCGCGCCAGACCATCAGGTGTCGATAGCTGACGCCGGCAAAGAACTCGATCCCATCTCGGCCCAGTGCGCGTCCGATATCATGAATGATTTCTTTAGCTTCTTCAGTACTTATATGACCGGACGTAAAGTCCTCCATGATGGTATCGCCGGCGCTGCTGCCGAGGGTCACCAGATTGCAGCGGAAGGCGATGTCTTTGGCGCCGAGCGCGACTCCCATGCTGGCGGCTTCCAAAGGCGACCGGCCGGTATGATAGATTGCCGGGTCATATCCCATGATGCTCATGTTGCCGACATCGCTACCCGGCGGAAAGCCTTCTGGAATAACATGAGCCAAGCCGAATACTCCGCGCCTCGCGAGCCAGTCCATGTGGATTGTCTTGGCCGCTTCGAGAGGAGTCTTTCCGCCGAGAACGTCAAGCGGGTAATCCGCCATGCCGTCGCCTTGAAGGATAATGTATTTCATTTTTTTAATTCGCCTTAAGAGGCTCTCTCAATTTTAATCCCGGCGAATTTTGCTCCAGCTCATCTGGCGCTCCATATCGGAAACCATACGGGATCGACTAGGATATAATCCCGATTGCGCATTGAATCCAGAGCATCACGCACCTGGCGTAGAGTGGCGCGCTCCAGCGTGATCACAAACGGCAAGATGTCTTCGGGGTTTTCTTTAAGATGGTAACTTCGAGCCAGCGTCTGCAACTCCTCCCCGCTGTGTCTAAGCTGCCAAATTTCAGAAATATTTACGCCGAGACCGCCGAAGGTTTGGCCGATATCGCCGACAATGCCGGCGCGATCTTTGACGATGAAGCGGACATAAAAAGAGCCGTCGATGTCGTTTTCCGGTTGTGCCGTCAAAATTCCCGGTTCCACCAAACTCGGCAGACCGGCAAACCGGCGCTCTTTTGCGCGCGCGAGTTCACAAACATCGCCGAGCACGGCCATGGCCGTCGGACCTCCACCCGCGCCGGGACCGACCAGCACATAGTCGCAGTCGCGGTCGCAGCGCGGCCCGGCGCTTTTTCTGCCCTTAAAACAAATTGCGTTGGTCGCGCCGTCGATTCCAGCAAGGAGATTGTCCTGCGGCATCAATACCGGAGAGACAAACACTTGGACCGCTGAATCGCTGCGTTTGGCGACGGCGAGATGTTTAATCGTGCTTGAACCGGTTCGCCCGGCATAGCGAAAGTCTACCGCGTGAATGTCTTCGATCCCCTTGCGCCATGTCGTGCCGGGTTGTAATTGGAGCCCGAAGGCTACCGCGGTCAACAGCAATAACTTGGCTTCCGCATCGCTGCCGCTCACGTCGGCGGTGGGATTGGTTTCGGCGTAGCCTTTTTGCTGCGCCTCGTTGAGCGCTTCGGCATAGGGTTTGCCGCTCTTCTCCATCTGCGACAAAATATAATTGCACGTGCCGTTAACGATGCCGAAGACCGCTTCCGGTTCTTCAACCGCGAAGCTTTCAGTGAGCGAGCGGATAACCGGAATACCGCCGCCGACGCAAGCTTCGAAACGCAACTGCCGGCCGCTTTGTTGCGCCGCGGCCCAGATCTCCTTGCCGTAGCGTGCGAGTACGGCTTTGTCGGATGTGACGACCGACTTGCCTTTTTCGAAAGCGCGCAGAATGTAGTCGCGGAAAATAGGCAGATCTGCCGCATCTTGAAGACCTAAGGCCTCGATAACGATTTCCACCTGGGAGTCGTCGATAACTTCCATGGCTTGCGCGGTGAAAAGTTCCGGACGATGGGCAAACCATTTTTTAGCGCTCGGATTGCGGGTATAGATTTTACGGATTTCCAGTTCCAAGTCGGCGCCCACGTGACCCTGGAGACCTTCGAAGATGAGGTCCTGGATGGCTTCGCCGACGACGCCGGAGCCCAGCAAACCCACACCGACTTTGTGCCGTGTAATCCTTGATGACATCGTCAACATTCTAGACCGTTAGTTGAAAGATCGCTTTCAGGCGCGCCTTAATCCAGGAGCTTTCCGAGGGCGCGCTTGATATTGCGAACGGCTTGCTTGGTCCGATGCTCGTTCTCGATCAACGCGAAACGAACATGGTCGTCGCCGTACTGTCCGAAACCGATACCGGGAGAGACCGCGACTTTGGCCTCCTGCAAGATGAATTTAGCAAACTCGATGGAACCCATTTTTTTCGCCGCCTGCGGAATCTCCGCCCAAACGAACATCGTCCCCTTGGGTTTTTTGATCGGCCAACCGGCGCGGCCGAGACCATCCACCAGAGAATCGCGGCGTCTTTGATACATCAAGCGAATATCTTCGACGCAATCCTGCGGTCCGTTTAAAGCTTGTATCGCGGCGATCTGAACCGGTTGAAAGATCCCATAGTCGAGATAACTCTTGATGCGCGCTAATGCGTGAATGATATCCTTATTGCCCACGGCAAAACCGACGCGCCATCCGGGCATGTTGTAACTTTTTGACAGCGAAAAGAATTCCACGCCGACGTCCTTCGCCCCCGGCACCTGCAGGAAACTGGGCGCTTGATAGCCGTCGAAAGTTATATCGGCATAAGCCAGATCATGGACGACGATAAGTTCGTACTCCTTGGCGAACTTGACGATCTTCTCGAAGAACTCCAATTCAACCACTTCAGTGGTCGGATTATGCGGGAAGCTGATAATCAGCATCTTCGGCTTTGGCCAGGTCTGCTTGATGGCTTCTTCCAGATGGACGAAAAACTCTTCGCTGGTAATCAGTGGAATACAGCGCAGATCGCCGCCCGCGAGAACGACTGCGAACTGATGAAT
The DNA here is from genome assembly GCA_009379725.1 of Deltaproteobacteria bacterium. Lineage (GTDB taxonomy): Bacteria > Desulfobacterota > Binatia > UBA9968 > UBA9968 > WHTF01. Next base: position 16,571 of record WHTF01000046.1, on the reverse strand, counting down.
CGGATAAGTGGGGCTTGGGCACAGCACCACATCGCCGGGATCGATTGTCGCCCAGGCCAAATGGGACAATCCTTCTTTGGCGCCGATGGTGACGATGGCTTCGGCATCCGCGTCGATGTCCACCTGGTAGCGCCGCTTGTACCAGTCCGAGATCGCCACCCGCAACTTGTAAATGCCGCGGGAAACCGAATAGCGGTGATTTTGCGGTTTGCTGGCGGCCTCGATGAGCTTAGCCACGACATGGGGCGGCGTCGGCAGATCGGGATTCCCCATGCCGAAGTCGACAATGTCCTCGCCCCGGTGACGCGCTTCCATCTTCATGCCGTCGATGATGCTGAATACGTAGGGCGGCAGCCGCTTGATGCGCTGAAATTCCACTCGATTCTACCTCATTCTTTCCGCAAGAAGGTCTTAACTGCTTTTTATAAGCTATCGGCCAATTCGGTGCAACTTGAGAACGATCGGTCTCGACGCCCAAGCCCGCGATAAATACACTCTATTTTCGCTTCGTCCGACCGCCTAACCGACCGCGCCTAATTGCAACCGTTGCCCCCAGCGCTGGAGTAGAATTCGCCGCATCGCTTGCGACTCCGAACTCGTGAGCTCGGGATCATTTTGTAGCCAGGCCTGTGCCTCCGCTCGAGCATCGACCAATAACCGGCTGTCCCGGGCGAGATTGGCCAGCCGGAAGTCTCCCAGCCCCGATTGCCTTGTGCCCAAAAATTCCCCCGGGCCGCGCAGCGCCAGGTCCGCTTCCGCGATCTTAAAACCGTCGGTTTCTCGTTCCATCACGCGCAGCCGTTGTTGCGCCACCGGGTTGCCCGGCGCGCGGTTCACCAGCAGACAGTACGCCGCGGCGCTACCGCGCCCTACTCTTCCCCGTAATTGATGCAGCTGTGACAGCCCGAATCGCTCTGCGTGCTCGATCACCATAACGGTGGCGTTGGGAATATCGATGCCGACTTCGATCACGGTGGTCGAAACCAAAACACCGACGATTCCGTCTCTGAACGCGCGCATCGCTTCGTCGCGTTCGGCGGACGACATGCGGCCATGGACCAAGCCGACGCCGAACTCTTTGAAAACTGATTGGCGCATCTTGTCCGCCATCTGCGTGGCATCCCGGATATGCTGGAGTTGTTCCGAAGCTTGCACCAGCGGGTAGACCACGAAGGCCTGATGGCCGCGTCGCAGTTGATCAAGAACTAAGTTGTAAACGGTTTTACGTTGGGATTCGGTGAAAACCCTGGTTTTCACCGGCAGACGTCCCGGCGGCATTTCATCGAGCATCGACACATCCATGTCGCCGTAGAGCACCATCGCCAAACTGCGCGGAATCGGCGTCGCGCTCATCAAGAGCATATGCGGTTGTCCGGTGATCGATGCAGCGCCCGTGGTCTGCCGGGTAATCTGCTGCAGGGACAAGCGCTGAGCGACACCGAATCGATGCTGTTCGTCGATCACTCCCAGCGCCATGCGCGGCACGTGCACGCCTTCTTGAATCAGCGCGTGGGTGCCGACGATAAACGGAATCGTTCCTTTGGCGACGTCGGCAAGGACCGTCTTGCGTTCTTTAGCCGGCAGAGCACCGGTAACCAGCCTGGTCTTGATTGCCAGCTTTTCCGCATAAGGTTGCAGATTGCGAAAATGCTGTTCGGCAAGCAGTTCGGTGGGAGCCATCCACACCACTTGAAATCCGTTGTCGATGACCCGCAGCGAACTAAACCAGGCAACCATGGTCTTGCCGGCGCCGACATCGCCTTGAATCAGCCGGTGCATCACTTGGGAAGACTCCATATTTCGGGCGATCTCTTCCAGTACCCGGGTTTGAGCACCGGTCAGTCGAAATGACAACAGCGACGTCATTTTCCGCGTCAGCATGTTGACCTGTCCCGGCACGGTGACGCCGCGGCTGTGAATATTTTTCTGCTTTCGGATGCCCAGGCCAAGTTGAAGGTAAAACAGTTCGTCGAAGATAATCGAGCGATGCGCCGGCGAGGAGAAACTATTCAATGTCGATACGTTCAGTTCGGTTGACGGCTGATGCAACTGAATCAAAGCTTCGGCCGGGTCGAGCAGTCTATGGCGCTGCATCGTCGCCGCCGGCAGATGACTCGCCAGATTGCCGCCATGGGTGGCGATCGCTTCGGCAAGCCACTTGCGCATTGCCGATAGCGGCACTGCCGCGGGATGCTCGTAAACAGGAAGGATCCTTTGCAGGCTGCGAGAGTCGTCGTCTCCAAGTAACTCAAACTCTGGATGAATCATTTGTCTTTGCCCGCCCATGCCGGCTTCGATTTTACCGTGAACAAGCAACCGCTGCCCGGCGACCAGACTGTTCACGAGATACGCCGGCGCGCGATACCAGATAAGGCCGATGCCAGCGCTCTGATCAGTGAGTTGGCCGATGAGAATTTGCCAACGCCGGCGCGGATTATACTTCTTTTGAATGGCCGCCAGCGTGCCGATGAAAGTGTCCTCTTGACCGACGACCGCTTCGCCTATCGTTTTAACGCGGCGCCGGTCCTCGTAACGAAACGGCAGGTGATAGAAAAGATCCTCTACGGTTTTCAGCCCAAAAGCCGCCAACTGCTCGGCGCGCTTCGGCCCGATACCTTTTATAAATCGCAGCGGTGTTTGGAGCGCGCCGGCGGCGGTGTGCGGCGCTGAACGATGATCTTCAGCGGCTGGCGGCAACGAACGGCGGCGTGGAAGGTCCATGACCCCTAGCGTTGAAAATGACTGACATAATCCTGTAACGCCTGAACTTCGAACTCGTGTTTTTGCAGATACTCGATGCCTTCGGCGGCCGCCTCCGCTCCGGCAATCGTGGTAAAATAGGGTACTTGAAAATCCAGGGCGCAGCGGCGAATATAGTAAGAATCGGCGTGCGAGTGGGCGTCGGTCGGCGTGTTGATCACCATGGCGATCTTTCCCTCTTTGACCTTGTCGGCGATGTGCGGGCTGCCTTCTTGAACTTTGTTCACCAACTGCGTGGGGATTCCCTGAGCTTCAAAATAAGCTGCGGTGCCTCGGGTCGCGATGATTTTAAATCCGCAGTTATGAAGCTTTTGCGCAATCGCGATTGTCGCTTCCTTATCGCCATCCGGCACGCTGATGAAGACATTGCCGTCGCGCGGAAGCCGCATGCCGCCGCCTAATTGAGCTTTCGCAAACGCGATGCCGAAATTCGCGTCGATTCCCATAACTTCACCGGTGGATTTCATTTCCGGCCCGAGCAAGGTGTCGACACCGGGAAATTTGTTAAACGGGAAAACAGCTTCCTTGACCGAGACATGTTTTGGCGTTACCTCCGTGGTGAAACCGATATCCCGCAGTTTCCTTCCGACCATAATGCGGGCGGCGATCTTTGCCAAAGGCACGCCAATCGCCTTGCTCACGAAAGGAACCGTGCGCGAAGCCCGAGGATTGACCTCGAGAACGAAAACACTCCCGCCTTGCACGGCAAATTGAACATTCATCAGGCCGCGGACATTAAGTGCCTGGGCTAGCGCGACGGTATGTTGCCGTATGACATCTTGAATCGCCGGGCTGATGGATTTGGGCGGTAAACTGCACGCGCTGTCGCCCGAGTGCACTCCGGCCCGTTCGATATGTTCCATGATGCCGCCGATGACGACGTCATCGCCGTCGCTTAAGGCATCCACATCCACTTCGATGGCATCATCGAGAAACTTGTCGATCAGCACCGGGTGCTCCGGCGATGCCGAGACCGCGTGGGTCATGTAACGACGCAATGCATCGTCATCGTAAACGATTTCCATCGCCCTTCCGCCGAGCACATAGGACGGACGAACCAGGACCGGATATGCCAATCTCTCGGCGATCTTGAAGGCCTCTTCGTAGGAACGCGCGATACCGTTATCCGGTTGCCTGATACCGATGCGGTCCAGCAGTGCGGAAAACCGTTCGCGGTCTTCCGCCAGGTCGATGCTATCGGGCGAGGTGCCGATGATCTTGACGCCGGCCCGTTCCAGCGGCAAAGCCAACTTGAGCGGTGTCTGGCCGCCGAACTGGACGATCACGCCGTCGGGATTTTCCCGATCGATGATGTTCATCACCTCTTCCATGGTGAGCGGTTCGAAGTAGAGCTTATCCGAGGTGTCGTAATCGGTGCTGACGGTCTCCGGATTGCAATTGACCATAATGGTCTCATAGCCGTCTTCCTTAAGAGCGAACGCCGCATGAACGCAGCAGTAATCGAACTCGATACCTTGACCGATCCGATTGGGGCCGCCACCGAGAATAATGATCTTTTTGCGCGGCGTGCGCTTGGACTCGTCTTCCCCCTCGTAAGTGGAATAGAGATAGGGCGTATACGCTTTGAACTCGGCGCCGCAGGTATCCACTGAACAAAATACCGCCTCGACGCCTTGCGATTTTCGCAGCCGGCGCACGTCGGTTTCACTGCTGCCGGTAAGACTCGCAATCCGCGCATCGGCGAATCCCATCTGTTTCCAATCCCGCATGACCTCCGCGCTCACTTCATTGAGTTGGCCGCGGAAGTTTGGAATCTCTTCGTCCGTAGCGATAATCTCGCGAACCTTTTCCACGAACCAGGGATCGAAGTGCGAAAGTTGGTTGATCTCCTCGGCGGAAATGCCGAGCCGGATGGCATCGGCCAAATACCACAAACGTTGCGCGTTGGGATTCTGCAGCTTCTCACGGACGATATTCAGAGCTTCATCGCGGCGCTCGGCAGAGAGATCCAGCCGCGGTTCAAATCCGAATGAACCGATCTCGAGGGAGCGCATCGCTTTCTGCAGCGACTCTTTAAAGGTGCGTCCGATCGCCATGGCTTCACCCACCGATTTCATCTGGGGCGTGAGTAGATCTTTGGCTTGCGGGAATTTCTCAAAAGTGAAGCGTGGAATCTTGACCACCACATAGTCGATGGTCGGTTCAAAACAGGCCGGTGTTTCCCGGGTGATGTCGTTACGGATCTCATCGAGAGTGTAGCCGACCGCCAACTTCGCGGCGATCTTGGCGATCGGGAAGCCGGTTGCTTTGCTTGCCAATGCCGAGCTTCGTGATACGCGCGGGTTCATCTCGATCACGACCATGCGCCCATCTTGTGGATTAACGGCGAACTGAATATTCGACCCGCCGGTTTCGACGCCGATCTCGCGGATCACGCGCAACGAAGCATTGCGCATGATCTGATATTCTTTGTCCGTCAAGGTTTGCGCCGGCGCGACCGTGATGGAGTCGCCGGTATGAACGCCCATGGGGTCGAAGTTTTCGATGGAACAAATGATCACCACGTTGTCTTTATGATCGCGCATGACTTCCAGCTCGAACTCTTTCCAACCGATAATCGATTCTTCGATCAAAACCTCGTGAACCGGCGAGATGCTCAAGCCTGCTTGGACAACTTCCTTGAACTCTTCGGGCCCGAATGCAAAGCTGCCGCCGCTGCCCCCGAGGGTGCGCGAGGCGCGGATGATGACCGGAAAATCGAGGCGCTTTTGAATGCGCATGGCATCGCGCATATTGCGGGCGTAGCCGCTGCGCGGCAAATCGAGCCCGGCTCTTTTCATGGCCTCCTTGAAGAGATCGCGATCTTCGGCTTTTTTGATGGATTCGAGTTTGGCGCCGATCATTTCGACGCCGTAATGCTCAAGGATTCCCCGTTCCGCCAAATCGATGGCCAGATTGAGCGCCGTTTGTCCTCCCAACGTCGGCAGAAGCGCGTCCGGTCGTTCCTTCGCAATCACTTTTTCGACGATGTCGGTGGTGATGGGCTCGATATAAGTCCGATCGGCAAAACCGGGGTCGGTCATGATGGTCGCCGGGTTGGAGTTGACGAGGATGACCCGGTAGCCTTCCTCCTTGAGAGCCTTCACCGCCTGGGTGCCGGAGTAATCGAATTCACAAGCCTGGCCGATGATGATCGGACCCGAACCTATCAGCAGGATCGATTTGATGTCAGTTCGCTTTGGCATGGAGCGTCGCTAGCCTCGGTGTTGATCCATCAGTTCTATAAAGCGCCGGAAAAGATAACCGGCATCGTGTGGGCCCGGCGAGGATTCCGGATGATACTGCACTGAGAAGATCGGCAGATCCCGATGCACCAAGCCCTCCACCGTGTTGTCGTTAAGATTCAAGTGGGTAACTTCAGCCGCGCCTTTAAGAGAATCCGCGTCCACCGCAAAACCGTGGTTTTGGGCAGTGATTTCTACTTTGCGCGTGGCCAGGTCCATCACCGGCTGATTGCCGCCATGGTGGCCGAATTTCAGTTTGTAGGTCTTGCCGCCTAGCGCCAAACCCAAAATCTGATGGCCCAGGCAAATACCAAAAATCGGTTTCTTACCGATCAGTTTGCGAATGTTCTCTTTCGCGTAGGGCACCGCGTCCGGGTCGCCGGGCCCATTGGACAGAAAGATGCCATCCGGCTTTAAGCCCAAAACATCTTCCGCGGAAGTACCGGCGGGAACGACTTTCACTCGACAACCGATCTCGGCGAGGTTTCGCAGAATGTTGAATTTGACGCCGAAGTCATAGGCGACGACCGAATAAAGCGGAGACGTGAAGTTATCCGCTTTGCGGCGGCTGCGTCTTTCTTGCTCGCGCGCGCCGGCTTTGCGTGTCCGATAGCCTGCGCCTAATCGCCACAAGCCTTCATTCCATTCGTAGGGATCCGCGCAGCTCACATTGCGCACTAGATCGCGCCCCTCGAGTCCTGGAGCTGCCTTGGCTTTGGCAATGGCCTCGTCTGCGTTCTGTGAGAGGGTTGTGATCACGCCCACCTGCGCGCCGCAATCGCGTAGATGGCGCACCAGCGACCGGGTATCGATCCCCTCGATGCCGACGATGCCATGCTGCCGCATGTAATCGTGCAGCGGCCGGGTCGCGCGCCAGTTGCTCGGCGCCGCCGTGTACTCTTTGACGATAAACCCTTTTACGAAAGGCCGGCGGGATTCCACGTCCTCCGGGTTGATACCGACGTTCCCGATCTGCGGATAAGTCATGGCGACGAGCTGTCCTTCGTATGACGGGTCGGTGAGAATCTCCTGATACCCGGTCATGCTGGTGTTGAACACGACCTCCCCCGCTACTTCTCCCTCGGCGCCAAAGGGACTGCCCTCGAAGCATCGACCGTCAGCCAGGGCCAGTATTGCTCGTTTCATGACCATTGCATTTCCATTCTAGCTCTCACTGGGACTCGTGATCGAATAAATGACCACTTTGTCTTTCTCGTCCGGCTCTACTTCGCCAAGATGAACGCGCACCCGCTCGTGTTCCGCGCTGGGTATATGCTTGCCGACATAATTGGGCTTGATCGGAATTTCGCGATGGCCTCGGTCTATCAAAACCGCCAGGCGCACCGACCGCGGCCTTCCCGATCGAAAGATAATATTCAGAGCGGTTCTTACCGTTCGTCCGGTATGAATGACATCATCGACCAGGATAATCGATCGGTCGCGCAACGAGACCGGCCCCAGTTCCGGCTCGTCGGGAAAGATCCTGCGGAGATCATCTCCCGTACCGTAAATTTCCACCTCGCCCACTTCAAACTTGCGCTTTTGCAGCTGCTCCATCTGCGCTGTGATACGTTGTCCGATGAGGGACCCATTGGTTCTGATGCCTAATACCAGCAGGCGATCCGGATCCTCGCAATCTTTCAGAATCTGTTCGCTCATTTGCCGCACTGCCGATTGAATTTCGCGATCATCCATGATGGCGCGCTGCGGGCCACTCTTATAGGGTTCGTAACCAAGCTCTTCGGCTTGTTTGATTGAATCGAAGATCGCTAATTCGCTCTTCTTGAGCCATTGCTTCACGGTCTCGGCAAGCGCGATATCATAGGCACAATATTTTTTCGATGTCGTCTGGCCGACCAGGTGAGCCTTAAATCGGTGGTCGCAGTAAAGACAACGCAGAACCAACGCAGCGGCGGGTCCGCCGGCGAGAATCTCGTAGCGAAGCCGCGTCGAACCGGGCTCGTTGACGGCAATACATTTGCTATTTGGGCAATGCGGACCCGTTTTGTGCGGGCTTTCGAATATCGCCGCGCCCTTGCCGGATTTGATAAATTGGTGCTGGCGCTGCTTTTCAAATAGAAAGTGCAGCAGCGCCATGCGAATCGGCACGCCGTAGGCCGCCTGCTTGAAATAAACGCCGCGGCGATCTTTATCCACCTCGGAGGAAAGCTCATCGATGCGCGGCAATGGGTGCATCACAACGGTATCTTTGAAACGCTGCTCCGTGAGAAACTTTGAACCGATGCTCGGATAGCTGCCGCCGGCAGCGCCGTTCTTGATACGCTCTTTCTGTTTACGGGTCATATAGAACGCGTCATAGCGCAGCCCCGATACCATGCTCGTCAGCCGGGTCTGTATCGTGCTGTCAACCTGAGTAAATAAAGCAAGTTGATGGGGTTGCTTAGGAGTGAGATATAAAGCATCGCTTTCTGTAACGACGGCGCTCAAGTCGTCGCCGGCAACCGGCGCAAGCGTGTATTGATATTCACGCTCCAGCCGCTCCAGGACATATTGCGGCAGTTCCATGCCGTTGGCTGCCAGAGTCACCACATTGGCACCGAAGCGGGCCAAGGCATAAACCAGAGAGTGAATAGTCCGGCCGTTTTTAAGATCGCCGCAGATGACTACGTTAAGTCCTTTGAGAGCGCCTTTTTCTTTCCGCAGCGTATAGAGATCGCAGAGTGTTTGTGTCGGATGCTCATGGCCGCCGTCGCCGGCATTGATGACCTGCACATCGGCGTGCTCGGCCATGGCCTGCACCGCGCCGTCCCAATAATGGCGCACGACAAGAACGTCGGCGTAGCTGGAAACTACCTTGGCGGTATCAGCGACGCTTTCCCCTTTGGCGGCTGATGACGACTGCATGTCCGAACAGCTGATGACCGTCCCACCAAGGCGCTGCATGGCAGATTCAAACGACAAACGGGTGCGGGTGCTGGGTTCGTAGAAGAGCGTGGCCATGATTTTACAACTGCCGACTTTATCGCTGCGTAACTTGTCACAAGAGTCGGCGTATTCGAAGATCTCTTCGATGTCGTCGTTGCTCAGGTCTGCTATGGAAACTAAATTACGCGTGCCCAAAATTCGGCTTCCTTTAGTTTACGTTGCGACTGTCCCACGGTGTCACCACCACTTGATCGATGCCGTCGGATTCTTCGAGCAAGACATTGACCCGCTGAGTATCCGACGCTTCGACATTCCTGCCGATGATATCTGCGCGAATAGGCAACTCGCGAGACCCTCTATCGATCAAAACCACCAACAGGATCCGATTCGAATGTCCAAGCCGCTCTACCGCTTCCATCGCCGCGCGGATGGTCCGCCCGCGAAAAATCACGTCGTCCACCAGCACCGCTATTTTATTTTCCACGGTCACCGAAATTTCCCCGGCAACGGCCGGGGCAGAGGTCTGATCGCGTGGTCTGTCGTCGCGGAAGAGCGTGACGTCGATGATTCCCACGGGTGGGGTTTGCTTGGTCAGTTCCTCGATCTTGCGCGCCAGACGCCGGGCAATGTGCACACCGCGAGAACGGATGCCGATCAGAGCCAAGTCGTCGACTTTCCCAGCCTTCTCGATCAGCTCGTGCGCCATCCGGGTCATGGCTTTGGCGAGATCGTCCTTGCCCAGCAGAAGTTGCTTTTCTGTAGTCATAGACAAAAAAAGACCCCCTCGGGGCCATGAGGAGGTCTTAACGATAATAAGAACTTATGACGACGGAGCGATTGCATATGTTCCCTTACCAATCTCACAGGACCGGTTTAAAAGGATGATTTTATTTATCGCCTGAGACGGAGATAAAGTCAACGGCGAAAACACAGTTTGAAGAAAACGGGTTCAACGTTCAACAGTTCAAGGTTCAAAGTCAGAGCAGCGGAATAATTTCTGCCTTTGCGTCAGCTTTTTGCAAGAGTAACAGCCCTACAGTTACGGGCAGTTTGAACCGCCGCGGCCCGGCGCTACCGGGGTTGACCAACAGCACATCGTCTCGCATTTCCACCGAGGGCTTATGCGAATGTCCACTGATGACGACGTGAACGCCTGCGGAAGCCAGATTCCTTTCAACATCATGGACGTTGTGAATCACGCGCACGGTTCTGTCTTTAACGTGTAGGTCGAGAATGTCTGGGATGTGCCGCGCCCATGGCCCGATATCGTTGTTGCCCTTGATGGCTGCCACCGGTGCGATGGCTCGCAATGCCTCGATCACTTCAGGCTTGCCGATATCGCCGGCGTGAACGATGAGTTCGACGTCGTTCAGCGCGACGAGAGCTTGCGGGCGAATCAACCCATGGGTATCGGAAATTAAGCCGATGCGGCCCGTTTTTAGCGCGAATGTCTGCTGCTTTCGGACGGACATCGAATTTCGCTCTTGATTCTCCGGTGGGCTCGATTCTATATTCAGTTTGAGGCGAAGGAGGTTCTATGTTTCCCCACCTGAAAGGTTTTAACTTACATCAATGGATCAACGATAACCGGAACAACTGGGGACAGCGCCGGGTCATATGGGAGGATTCGGACTTCATTGCATTTGTGACCCGCGGGCCGAACCGGCGCAAAGACTTTCACATCAATCCCGGCGACGAAATTTTTTATCAACTCGAAGGCGAACTCAATCTCCACTACTTGTCGAACGGCAAGCCCGAATTGGCGATGCTAAAAGCCGGCGATCTGTTTCTCATGCCCGGCAAAGTACCCCATTCGCCGCGGCGCAGCGAAGGCTCCTGGACTTTTGTCGTGGAAAGAATACGCCGCCAGGACGAAATCGACCGCTTTATCTGGCTTTGTGAACAATGCCAGACGAAACTTTACGAGACCGACATTCGCTTCGATGATCCGTCCGACGCGGTGAGAAAAGCGAGCGAGGCGATGCGTCGCGATAAAAATCTCGCTACCTGTGAAAGTTGCGATGCTGTCCTCGAGCTGTAATCCAGCATTAATGTATCAGCTGCGAAAGCCTATTTAACTGCTTGTTGTAGGAGATAACGGAATTAAAATCTGAAAGGCAACTTACCCAGTCTTGCATTCAGCTTTCCGCTTTCATCCTTCAGTTTGCGATTGGGCTTGCAATGCACGCCAGATCTTTGGCGGCGTCAAAGGCAGGTCTTGGATTCTCACGCCGACGGCGCGGGAAACCGCGTTGGCGATGGCCGATGCCACCGGCAGCAAACCTCCCTCGCCAATCCCCTTCGATCCGAAGGGCCCCGGGCCATTGCCGTTCTCGATCAAGATGGTATGGAAACTGTCCGGCAGATCGCGAAACGTCGGCACGCGATAATCGACGAGATTGGCATTTAACAGTTGGCCGTCTTCGTAAACCATCTCTTCCATGAGCGAGTGGCCGATGCCGAACATCACCGCGCCTTCGTCCTGGCCGATACACTGCTGCGGATTAATCGCCTTGCCGGTATCGCAGATGGAAACGTAGTTGAGCAGGCGGACCATGCCGGTTTCGCGATCGACCTCGACTTCGACACCGCCCCAACCGATTTCCCAAAACGTCGCGGTGGACCCCAATACCGCTTTTGGACTTCGCTTGTCTTTGTAGAGTCCTTTAGCAATGATTTCACCCGCCTTGCTGCCGAAGAAATCCACAATGACTTTGCTGTAGCTGAGGCTTTGGCCATTTTGGGCATGAACTTCGCCGTTCTTCAGAATGAGACTGTCGGGCTTTTGCTTGAGTACTTTAGCGGCGCACTGGATTAGCTGTTGCTTGGCATCCTGAGCCGCGCGCTGCACGGCAAGTCCCATGACCACCATCGAACTACTGGCGCTGGTGGAAATATCATAAGGAGTGACGTCGGTGTCGAGTTGCGCAACCGTGATCTGGTCGATACTCAGGCCGAGCTCTTCCGCCACGACCTGGCTCAAAGCGGTGCGCGGCCCCTGCCCGATTTCCACCGTTCCCGTCAAAAGCACCACGCTGCCGTCGGAAGACATTTTCACCGTGGCGCCGGCCACTTTGTATGTGCCGCCGCCGTCCTTTATGCAACAGCTTAGACCTTTGGCGCGGTTCGGCGCATCGCTTTTTTGTCTCCAGTTAATTGTATCCGCGACCTTGAGCAACCCGTCTTCCAAGTCGCAATCCACCGGCGTATCGCCTGCCGTATAGAGGTCGCCTTTTTTGAGCAGATTCTTCAAGCGAAAGTCGAGCGGATCGATCCCCAGTCGATCGGCGATCATATCCATTTGCGACTCATAGGCCCAGGTCACTTGGAGCGCACCGAAGCCGCGGAAGGCGCCCGCCGGAACCGTGTTGGTATATACGCCGTGAGCCTCGACTTTGGCGTGTGGGATCTTGTAGGGACCCAGCGAACGATAGCCGGCTTTCTGCGTTACGCGTGGTCCGGCGTCGGCATAAGCGCCGGTGTCCATATAGATCTGGCATTCCCTTGCGAGCAAGCGGCCGTCTTGGGTCACCGCCGTCTTGAGCGTGACGCGCGCCGGATGGCGCGTCACGGTTTTAAAACTTTCGTTGACGGACAGCGCCAGTTTTACCGGACGGCGAGTCTTCCACGACAATGCCGCCGCAATGGGCTCCGCCTTGACGTACAATTTCCCGCCATAGCCGCCGCCCACATACGGAACGATGACTCTCACGCGGCTAAGCGGCAGCCGGAAAATCCCCGACAAATGATCACGCAACGTGAAAGGGTCCTGGCAGGACGCCCAAACAATCAGCTTCTCGCCGTCAAAAGAAGCGATATTGATGTGCGCTTCGAGCGAATAGTGTTGCACTTTTTGAAAACGAAAGGTGTCTTCGTAAATGTGATCGGCTTTAGCAAATGCTTTTTCTACATCGCCGCGGCCGAAGCCGAGATAGTAACAGATATTCGTGCCGTTAAAGCGCGCCGGCGCTCCGTAAGTGGAGCCGCGCAACTCCGCCCGCGCCACGTCGCCTTCGTGCACCTGAATGGCTCCCGGCGCTGTCGCTGCTTCAATCGTCGTCACCATTGGCAGTTCTTCGTAATCCACTTCGATAAGATCCAAAGCTGCTTCGGCAATCGCCGGATCCTCGGCCATCACCGCCGCAATCGGATCGCCGACGTATCTGACTTTGTCGACGGCGACAATGGATTGATCTTTGTAGGTCGCGCCATATTTGTAATTGAAGTCCTTGATATCGTCGCGGGTCAGGGTCGTGATGACACCCGGCAACTCCTTCGCTTTCGAGGCGTCGACTTTCAACAAGCGGGCGTGAGGAACCGGACTTCGAAGTATTTTTGCGTAGCCCATTCCCGGAAGCTCGATGTCTCCCGTATAGACCGCCTTGCCGGTGACTTTTTCGATACCGTCGACGCGGTGCGCGTTTGTGCCCGCGACATCAAAAGTTTGCCTAGTCTTCATGATAGATGGGGGTCAATCGACGGGCCATGGTGCGATCGCACCGTGGCCGGAAAGATTACTTGCGAATTTTAGGACTATCTTTCTCCGGAAAATAGAGATTGCAATACGGGCAATGGAAATCCATACCGGACCCCAGCATGTGCGGATTAACGACGAAAGTTTTTTTACACGTCGGACAAGTCACTTCAACGGCCTGACCCATGGTTCCTCCTCAATAAACTCGTATGAATGAATTAATTTGCCGCCGGTTACGCCCAATAGGTCGTCCGGTCCATTGGAATATGCTGGAGAACTTCGCCGGGCACGTAATCTTCCAGCTTGATTCTCGCCATGGCTTCGTCGGGACATTTCGATACCGGCGAAAAAGGCCGATCCAACGGCCGGGTTGCATCGACGATCATGCCGGAGGTCTTGATCTCGTCCAGCAACGACGGATCCAAAAAATTGCCGCGGAACAAAGGCTGCAGGATACTGACCTGCTTGTGCGGTTGCACACGGGTCGCAATAGCCCAGAGAATGTCGGTGGGGTTAAACACATCGATGTCTTCGTCAAAGACAAAGACGTTCTTGGTGTGATCGAAGGTCAATGCAGCGGCCGCGGCACGCCCTGGATCGCCTTCAGACATTTTCTTCATGGAAATAAAGACGTTGTAGTGCGCGTGGCGTCCTTGTTTGCAAACCGCCGTCACGCTGGGAATCGCCTCGCGGCAGCGGCGCAGATAGGCGCCTTCCCGCGGCAGATCCATCCACGGCTTGTCGCCTTCCGGTGTGATAACCGACTGATACATGGCGCCGTTGCGATAATTGATGGCGCGGACTTCATATTCGACACAGGTGGTATAACGCTGCGGGCCAAGGTAGCCCGGTGCTTCGCCAAACGGTCCCTCAACGACTCGGTGTCCCGGTTTCAGCACTCCTTCGATGACAATTTCCGCATCAGCCGGAATAAGCAGGTCGTCGCCGAAGCTTTCCGAAGGGACAAGCCGCAACGGCTCGCCGAGATAACCGCCGATGACGTCGTACTCGCTCACCTCGAAAGGACCGCTGTAACACGCGCCCATGTGATACGCCGGGTGGTGGCCCAGAACCGTGGCGACCGGCATCTCCAGGTTGTTCTCCTCGTAGTCCTTAAAGATCTTCCACAAGTGACGTGGCGATGCATAAAGCGCGGTGGAGTTTTTCGATTTCACCTCCATGCGATGGTACGAGCAGTTATAAATGCCTGATTTGCGATCTTTTGTGATCGTCGAAAGAACGATGTACGGACCGCCGTCCATTTCGTGATGGCGCATGATCGGAATCTGATAAAGATCGACATCTTTCCCGACCATGATGTTTTCTTTAACCGGAGCTTCCTTTTTGCTGACAATGCTGGGAGCGACGCGATGCTCTTCCATCTCCAGGCACTTCTCCGCCATCTGCGGACGGCTCGCGGCCTTCGGCATTCCTAAAGCAATCTGCGTCTTGCCCTGGGAAATTTCGCAATTCATCGTCAGCTTGATGGGTCCCACCTTACCGTTAAGGTTTAACGGCTTATCAAAAACGATAATCGGAAATTTCTTTTGCGCGCCGAGATGTTTGATGATCGCGGTGACGTCGTAATTTGCCGGATCCACTTCTTTAGTGATGTGAATAACTTCACCTGGCAGCTCGCGCTGGCAATCTGCAATAAAGGTCCTGAGATCCTTTGCCATCGATTCCTCCTAACAAACGTGTATGCAAGATTTTATGCAAAAATCTTTATCCAATGCGGTCTTCAATGTCAATTGAAGCGGTTCAAGAGCAGCTTGTTCGGCGAACGTCGATCGTCAAAGGTTCTGATCCGGACCCCTAATCGATGAACCGGCTAAAGTGTTGGCGTTCAAAGTTAATATTACGGCGGGCTTATGTCGGGGCTGATCAAGCCCTAACCACAAAAGGTCTTAATGTTTAGCAGCACCGTTGCCGTCCATTCCAAACAAACGCATTGCGTTGCCGCCCAGCACTCGTTCTTTATCCGCTTCCGACACATTCTTCATGGCCTTTACAACCTCCACGGTTCGTGGCCAGGTGGCGACCGCGTCGCCATGATCGAAGTCGCTACCGATAATGATGTTGTGGTTGGACCAGCCTTTAATCGTTTCGGCCAGATACGATTCCCACGACACCGCGGCGATGTAGAACTGATTGAAATACTCGCCCGGCAGTTTCTTGATAGCTTGCTTGCCTTCGAAGAACTGTTGCACAGCGACCGAGACTCCAGCTTCGTTGGGGGTATGAGCATTGAGGGTATGCATCAACCACGGCACCCAGCCGATGCCGCCTTCGAAGAACGCGAACTTCAGTGTCGGAAAGCGATCCAGTACGCCACTGAAGATCAAACGGGAAGCGCTGACCATATAGGTTAAGGAAAATCCCAGCGCAGTGGGAAAATGCTGAAAGCCCTGAAATCGCTCGCTGCCGACGAGCCACGGATGGCTGTGCTGTAACTCGAAGACCCGAGCGGCGGGGTGAAGCAAAATAGGTATATTGAGCTCGGCGATCTCTTCGTAAAGCGGCCATAAGACTTCGTTGTCGAGATCGCCGTCGCCCCAACCGCCGTTGAGCTTTACCGCCTTCAGACCAAGATCTTTGACCGCGCGACGAAGTTCACGCACCGCCTCTTTGACATCCGGTAGATAGATCCACGCGACACCGATAAAGCGATCGTCGCCGGCAATGTCTTCGGCCACGGTATCGTTATACGCACGCGCCAACTGGCGGCCGAGCTCGGCATCGCACTCGTAAATCAACGGGCGGTTGTCGGGTATCAGTACCTGGATATCGAAGCCGTCCTTCTTCATGAACTCGGCGCGCACAGGAAGGCTCCAGCGCCCTTCTTTGAATGAATGAACTTTTTTGCCGTCGCGGTAGTAGGTGGCCACCTTACCCGGCACCGCCTTACCGTAACGAAGATAATCGCCCGTATCCGGTGTCACTTCGATATGGCCCTTTCCCGGATGGGAAACCTTGTCGATGAATCGCAGCGGCCAATAATGAGTATCGCCGTCGATATACATTTAAACCTCCTACATAATCTCAGTCTTCGATGGTGCCCCTAATGTGTCATTTCGACCGGAGGGAGAAATCCTTCTTCATTCCCACCGTCCTTATAAGTGTTCACTCAAATCGTGCCAATCAGGATTGACGCCGACCACCAAGTTATCCTTTTTCTCTCGCCGCCATTTCTTGATTTCCCTCTC